>JBAQUK010000310.1:0-38793 GCA_049297455.1 Desulfosalsimonadaceae bacterium
AATATTTCAAATTAAATCAGATAGTTATAAGTTTCGAAAATTTTATTTAACTGACTGTTTTTATTAAAAATTTGACCATGTCCGCAATTTGCGGGCCATCGCTGAAAACCGGGAAACTTCAGTAAAATAAAGAGGTCGCGACATAAATAGCGGGGTGCAACACAGCCCTCAGCCAATCAATGGCGGATTTTCGGCCGGTGGAGCCAATGCAGGCCCGGTTTTAACGACTATGTTCAATGCTGTCAGCCGCAGTCTCCCTGTGGGCAAGACGGTTGAGACAGAATTTTCCGATGATCAATGTCGTCAGAACAATGGGCAGATAGATTTTCAAAAACATGGGGGGCATGGATTCCCCAAATTGTTGGGACCAGTACATGCTTCCGGCAAGCTCTGCCAAAACAATCACGTCAAGCAGCAGGACAAATAATTTTTGTTTTGCGTTGAACTTTTTCTTCTTGCGGCTCGACCGGTATTTTGGATTTAAGAGAAGCATATCCAGCACAACAGCATATAGTTTCTTGTCCTTAATGTTCGGTTGTTCCATGGGAATCGGCCTTTCATTTTCATCTTTATTTCTGGGTGGTTACAAGGGAGTGCGCCCGCATTGGGGCGCACTCCATATTTCACTGATTACTTTTTCATCAGATCCTGTTTGCTGACATTCATGATTTTGAGAGCAATTTTGCTGTTTCCTTCGATCTTATAGGAAATCCTCAAGATATCCCCCGGTTCGGGAGCCTTGCCAATTTTGGCCGTTGATACATCAAATTCGCTTTCAATGCTCGTTGGGTTGCCGTATTTGAATTCCTTGCTGAAATTGATGTCATATTCCTGAACTTTGACGGTTTTGGCTGCAACATTGAATTCAAGGCATTTCCCCTGAGCGACTTCAGACGCAGCGGCACTCGCCGCAAAAAGCAGGCCCATGATTATGATGCCGATGGTGATGGCTGATTTTATATGTGATTTCATATATTTTTTTCTCCTTTACGTTTCATTATATTATGGCGAATATCACGCGTTGGCCGCTTTCTTTTCCCGCAGTTCCTCAATCGCCCCCGTAGCCATTATTTTAATGATATAGAGGCAGATAATCCCAATGGTGCCCAGTATTAAAACTGCAGCCATGTCTTTGTATCCGAATTGTTTGAGAATAATGGAGAGCATGCAGCAGAGAACCGCGATGCCGAAAGCAATCCGTATCCCGTATCCTTTGGCGTATTTGGTGGCGATGGTGCCGATCTGTGCACCTATGGCAGCGCCGGTGAGCATCACAAGAACCGCCACAATCTCAATCCGGCCTTTCAGTGAATAGGTGAACGCGCCGTATAATCCGGAAATCATCACTTCAAACAGGTCGGTGCCCACAGCGATATGGGTTGGGCAACCGATGAGGTACACCAGGGACGGCATGCGGATCAATCCGCCGCCGATGCCCAGGAAACCCGCCAGGACGCCGGTTAAACAACTGATGCCCATCGGCAGCCACATGGAACAGGTAAACCCCGAGGTTTTGAAATGAACCATGGGCGGGAGATTCAGTTTTTGTAAGGTTTTATACCAAGTGATCCCTTCCGCTCCATGTTCGCCCACATCGCCGGCCTTTTTATTCTGGGTGGCTTTGTAATAATCATAAAATACCAGGGTGGCGATGAGCGCCAGCAGTACCACATACGCATACCGGACAACGGATTCGACGCTGCCGAGCTTTTCAAGATACATAACGAGCTGAGCGCCGATTTCAATACCGACCATGGTGCCCAGAACCATGATAAACCCGAGTTTGTAATCCACATTTCCGAATTTTGAATGCCGGAAGGTGGAAATCATTGATTTACCGGCAATATGCGCCATGTCGGTGCCGATGGCGAACGCCATGGGAAATCCAAGAATATTCAGCCCCGGCGTAACCATCCAGGCGCCGCCCATTCCGAAAAAACCGCCGATCGTCCCTACTGAGAAGCCGATCAGCACCAGGCCCGGCCAGAAAATATCGATGCCGGCAATCGGCATATACATTGTTAACCATTCCATATAAAGTTCCTCCTTAATATAGTCGTATCAAGCGCGTTAAAACGTGCTGGTTAATGTTCAAGGATTTTCCGGCTGGTCAGATCCAGGCCTGTCTTCGACAAGAGAAAGTCCATTAAGAACCCAAGAAATGCGCCGTACAGAGCCGTCACCACCGTACACCAGATGGCGAACACCAAAATATCCGTATTGTAGGCATTCGCCATGTATTTCATGAATGCGGTATAAATCCCTGGATCATTCAAAACACGGGTGTCCGCCACAACAACCAGCTCACTCGCCTTATCCCCGCCTGCCAGCGCAAGACCAGGCAGCAGGATACCGACGATAACCCCAACCAAAATCAACATTTTCAACTTTTTCATTTCGTCCTCCCTTAGTCATTTGTTAACCGTTGAATTTTTCAACCTCAATTTCCATAATTCTTCAATACCGTCTTATTCGGTTTCATTTTTATTGTGCAGTTGAACTGTGTTAATGCAACCCCTGTGCCAACAAAATGTGTTGACAGTTTTGCGCGATACGGTAAAATATGATGCAAGATAATTTTATAGTCTGTAAAAACAATTGGATATATACAAATTCATGACAATTCTCGACAAGTTTACGGAAGGGGAAGTGATTATTCCCCCCAATAATCCCAATGGACTTACCATGCGGACAAGGCTGCTGTTTGCGCTGATTCCGTCAGTGATGTTTATTTTAATGGTAACAGGCTATATCACCTATTTGACGTCCACGCATTTTCTGAATCAGGCATTGGAAAGAAGTTCGCGGCTCCAGGTAAAAGCAGTGGCGCACGAAATAGAGGGCGTTCTTGCAAAAGGCATGCAAGATTTGTTGTTTATTTCGCGCAACTTTTCAGATGGTGAAAAATTGCGCAAAAATTATACGGATTTCATGCTTCTGGGGAAAATGGATTATCGTGAGGTGGGATTTATCTCGCAAAAAGACACCTCGCACCTGTACTTCGTTTCCAGGGACAACCGGGTTGTTCAAATACAACCTTCTGTTATTTCATCAATTAATCCAGATCCAAGATTGTATCTGGAAGAGCTTGCGCGATTAAAATCCGGCGATGTGTGGATATCCCCCGTTTTTGAGGTTGAGTATCCTTTTCCCCAGGCGACAAACCCGAACCAGAAGTTCCGTTCCAAGGTGATTTATTTCGGCACCCCGTATGTTTCTGAAAATGGGGAACAAACGGGATTCCTGCTGTTATCGATGGATGTCAGAATGCTCCGGAATGTTTTATCCTTATACAATTCCGCCCAGTCACCCTTATGGGCCTTTCCCCGGACACCCGAAGTCCGGTTTGCTTTTGTTTTTGATCTGGATGGGTGGATGTTGTTTCAATCCGAGGATCCTGAAAAAAAAGACATGGAGTTGACAACGGATCTGGCAAGGGGGGACTATATTAACGGCACCCTGGGAAAGCCCGGCCTGGCATCCGCTTTCCGGCCGGCCGCTCACTACCTGCCATTCTGGAAAATGGTGAGTGATGTCAAGGAAGGGAAATTCGAGTTAATAGAGATGCCGGGAGAAGCCCAGGGGCAATCGGAAGTCAAAAGCTATTATCTGTCCTATACCCCGATTCGGTTTCAGGGGAAGGTGATTGCGGGCATCGCCTATATCGACCGGACCCGGTTTACCCTTGCCGCAGGATACAAGCACCTGGATATAATGCTGATTCTGTCCATATTCACCATCGTGGCGGTATCCCTCATCATTTTTATCCTTTCCAATCTGATCACAAAGCCCATTTTTATGCTGGCGGCGGCGGTCAATAACATTCAAAAGAGCCGGAAACTGGAACCCATCGATATTCGGAAGGCCGGGTATGAAACCCATCTGCTTCAGAATGCCATCAACAACATGATGGGTGTGGTGACTGCCCAAATGGCTGAAATTAGAAAAAAAGATCTTAAAATTCAAGACGTTCAGTTTAAAGAGAAAATTGAGCTGGAATCCGAATTCCCGAAGACGGCGCAGGAATCATCCGCCGATTCATTACCTGAACTGGTGGGTTTCGGCGATAGAATCGAATGGTTGAAATCCGATATCTTAAAAGCGGCGGGCACGGATGCAGATGTGTTAATCGTCGGGGAAACCGGCACCGGCAAACAGCTCACCGCAGAAGCGATCCATCGGCACAGCCGGCGCGGGAATCGTCCTTTTATATCCATCAATTGCGGAGAGCTTTCGGAAAACCTGCTTCAGGACAGTTTGTTCGGGCATGTGAAAGGTGCGTTTACCGAGGCGAAAACAGACCGGAAAGGCGCATTTCTGGAGGCCGACGGCGGAACCCTTTTTCTGGATGAAATTCAGACCGCCTCTTCCAACGTGCAACAGGCCCTGCTTCGCACAGTGGCTGTCCGTAAAATAAAGCCGTTGGGATCGGATAAGGAATTTGACGTGGATGTGCGGCTGATCTGCGCCACCAATATTGATTTACGGGTCCTGATAGACAAAGGGCAGTTCCGGTCCGATTTGTATTTCCGGCTGAAAGTGATTACAATCGCCACCCCGCCCCTTCGGGAGCACATGGAAAACATACCGGTTCTGGTGGATCATTGCCTCAGGCAACTACGGGATGTCACCCGCCGGGAAGGGCTTGGAATGAGCAAGGGAGCCCTTGAAAAAATGAAGCGATACCCCTGGCCGGGAAACGTGAGGGAATTGATCAATTGTATGACACGGGCTGCCGTTATGGCGGAAAATGATATTATTCAGGCGGAGGATGTCCTGCTGGACGGGGAAGCAGGACAGTTCGTTGAATCCGGGCGTATCAGTCCCGTTAAGCCGGAAAATGGGGTAAACGGAAAAAAATATTTTGCGGATGAACCGGAGGATTATGTGCCGTCGCGTCCGGACTCCCTCGATTCCGGGGCGCTGCCGTCTTCTCACGAAACCATCCGGTTGAGCAGCCGCCAGCAGAAGGTATATCCGTATCTCCTGTCCCATAAGATGATTACGCGGAGTGAATACCAGCAGCAGGTGGGTGAAAATGTGTCCGCCAGAACCGCTATTTACGATTTGCAGGATCTGGTTAAAAAAGGAGTGCTGCAAAAACAGGGCAGCGGCCCCGCAACCCGTTATGTGCTTATTGAATCCGTTTAACCAGAGGCGCCCATGCTGACACGTATCAAATCCTTGCTGAAAAGAACCCGGAAAGAACCGGTCGATCAGGCCGAGGTCATGAATATTTTCCGGAAAAAATACACCAATTTTAAGGCGCTCCTGGAATCCAACGCCGAACTGCTGAAAATCATATCGGGCATGGAAGAGAAGCTTACCGCCCAGTATATTTTCGGCATGTCCTATATCCGTTCGGAAATGGCACGGGTGGTGTTTCATTCAGTGCGGATGATCAAAAGCTTTGAAGACCTCGCGGGCCGGAAATATCCGGAGTTGATGGATACCTTAAATCGCATTCAATCAGAGGTCAATCAGGAGCTGGAACTCAAGAACGCGCCAAGGGGACTTGATTTTGTATTGCCTTATGACCGCATCACCCGGGACCGGGTGGATTTTGTGGGCGGCAAGAACGCCAATCTCGGGGAGATCAAAAGCCGGGTTCATCTGCCGATTCCAAGGGGGTTTGCGATTACAACCACTGCTTTTGACGAATTGATTGCGTTCAATGATCTTGAAGACGAGATCCGGAAGCAGAAGATGGACTTGAATCCCAAAGATCCGGAATCCATTATCCGGGTCAGTGAAACCATCCAGCGGATGTTCCGGGAAGCGAATGTTCCTCCCTCGCTGGAACAGGCCATTTTAAACGCCTACGCCCAGGAGATCAGTCCGGACGGATCGGTCCGGGTGGCCCTCCGGAGCAGCGCCATCGGCGAGGACAGCGAATTGTCGTTTGCTGGGCAATATCAGAGTTTTTTAAATGTCCCGAAACAAGACATTATTCAGAAATATAAGGAAGTGATCGCCAGCCTGTTTTCCCCCAGGGCCATGTCCTACCGGCAGCACATGGGGATTCCCTTTGAGGATGTGGCCATGTGCGTGGCCTGCCTGGAGATTGTTCAGGCCAGGGCCGGCGGCGTGATCTACACACGGCATCCCTTTCAATTGCTCAATACCCATATCATTATCAATGCCAATTGGGGCCTGGGGGCTCTGGTGGTGGACGGCGTGGTGACGCCTGACACCTATGAGCTCTCGAAGTCATCCCCGCCATCCCTGCTGACAGTCGCGGTTGCATCTAAGGACAAGCGTCTGGACGCCAGGGAGGACGGGTATCTGATGGAATCCCCAGTGGATCTTGAGATGCAGAAGGCCGCCTGTCTGACGGAAGAACAGGCAGTGAGACTTGCCGAATACGCCCTTAAACTGGAAGAACATTTTCAGGCGCCCCAGGATATTGAATGGGCCCTGGACCGGAATAATGATCCGGTGATTCTTCAAGCCCGTCCCCTGAGAATCGAGGGGGAACGGGGCGCGTTTTTTTCCACCCAGAAGTTTGATGCGTACCCCATTCTTCTGGAAACCGGCAGCGTCGCCTGTCCGGGGGTGGGATACGGCCCGGCCCATATTGTCCATTCTGAGGCGGACTTGCTGACATTTCCGGAGGGTGGTGTGCTGGTCGCGGCCCACTCTTCCCCCCAGTACGTCATTGTGATGGAAAAAGCCCAGGCGATTATCGCCAACGCCGGAAGCATCATGGGGCATATGGCTTCCGTGGCTCGTGAATTTGAAGTTCCCACCCTGCTAAACACAAAAATCGCCACAACCGTGATCCCCCAGGGAGCGATGGTGACGGTGGACGCCTTTGCCGGCAGGGTCTATGCCGGAAAAGTCACCGAGCTTCTGGGCATGCGATGGGAGAGGGGCGCATTCATGAAGGACACGCCCGTGTACCAGACCCTTCAGAAGCTGGCCCGGCACATCGTGCCGCTCCACCTCACCAATCCCAAATCCCGTAAATTCACCCCCGGAAATTGCAAAACCATCCACGACATCATGCGCCTGACCCATGAACTGTCCTATGGCGAGGTGTTTCAGATCAGTGATTTCACGACGGATCACGGCAGGATTTCAAGAAAGCTGGCGGCCCCCCTGCCCATTGATCTGTATGTGATTGATCTGGGGGGCGGTCTTGAGGCTGTGGAACATCGATCGAAAATCAGCCCGGAGCAGGTGGTGTCTGCGCCGTTTAAAGCCCTTCTGGGGGGGATGCTCCATAAGGACTTGAAAACCTTTGAACCGCGGCCCATCAACGTGAAGGGGTTTCTTTCCGTGATGTCCCAGCAGATGATGGCGCCTCCCAACCAGGCAGCGGTGCGGTTCGGGGACCGGAGTTACGCCATTGTCTCGGACAAATACTTAAATTTCAGTTCCCGGGTGGGATACCATTACAGCATTCTGGACAGCTACTGCGGCCAGACGGCCATGAAGAATTACATCAATTTTCAATTCAAGGGCGGGGCGGCCGATGATGTCCGCCGCAACCGGCGGGCCCGGCTGATTCAAAATATCCTGGAAGCGAGCGGTTTTCTCGTGGAAGTACAGGGGGATCGGGTCAATGCGCGGTTTGTAAAACAGGAATCCCAGGTGGTGGCGGAAAAGCTGGATTTGCTGGGCAGATTGCTGATTTATACCCGTCAGATGGATATGCTCATGAACAGCGAGCGCAGTGTTGACCTCCTGAGTTCGCATTTTTTAGACGGACGGTATGACCTGAACGGCATTTCCGGCTGACGCTGATCAGTTTATCATTCAAATTCGGTGATATATTGCTATTTATACTGTTTGGGGTTTTATCGAGAAACCATATAACACATAAATTATGCGCAGAGAATAGAGTCACAACATGGCAAATAATTGGAATATTCCCGACTGGTTAGAAAAGGAAGTGAGAGAAAGAGATAAAACTTGTGTTTATTGCGGCGTTGAGTTTACACCAACGAAAATCTCTAAAAGATCCGCGGCTAGTTGGGAACACATCATCAACAATGCACAAATCATCACCAGAGAAAATATCGCTCTGTGTTGTTGTGGTTGTAATGCGAGTAAGGGGCAAAAACAGCTTTCAGCATGGCTACAATCCAAATTCTGCAAGGAGCGTTGTATTACCCCTGATTCGGTAGCATCAATAATCAAACAGGCAATTACAAATGGGCAGTAAGATCACAATGGGCCATAGCAGCGCCGGCGACAAAGGGAGCCTTTCTTTTCTCTGCGTCCCGGACAGGTCTGTTTTGCCGTAAAAGAAAAGTTGAAATAACAGGTAGATGGGAGAGATAAGAGGGTTTCTGGAGTGTCGCTGGTGGGCGCTACCCCAGCTTGTCCTTTTCCAGCCGCTGCTCATAAGCGTTTGATATTTTGAGTAACAGTTCGTCGGTGTCGCAGGGCTTCAAGAGATAATCATAGGCCCCGTATTTGACGATTTCCACGGCAGTATCGACGGAAGCATGCCCCGACAGCACAATGACTTCCGCTTTTATCCCCTGTTCCTTCATGCGTTTCAGCACTTCAATGCCGCTGATGCCCGGCATCTTGACATCCAGAAGCACAACATCATAGGGATTGCGGACAATCTCTTCCAGCGCGTCTTCTCCCCGGTTCACCGCTAACGCTTCGATGCCGCGAGCGCTTAAGATTTTCAGCAGCGACCGGCAGAAATGCGCTTCGTCGTCAACGATCAGGACTTTTGCTTTTTCCGGCATGGCGGTTCGATTCTCTTACGTTTAAATGTTTTTAGGCATATTCCGGCCGGGTCGCGTAACCAATTACGCACGCATTCGAGTTTGAGTGAAAACGTTGGATCAGTTCTTACCGACTTCCTCTTTTTTCGGGAACAGAAACGAGGCGGCGATGCTCACCAGTATCGTGAAAAGGATGATGTAAAGGGAATAAATATTTTTAAACCCGATTTCAACCAGAAATTCATGGCAGACCAGTTTAATTCCGACAAAACCCAGCAGAAATGCAACCCCTATTTTAATATAATGGAAATATTCAATAATCTTAATCAGCAGAAAGAACAGGGACCGCAGGCCGATAATGGCGAAAATATTGGAAAAGAAAACAATGTACGGGTCCCGGGTGATGGAAAAGATGGCGGGAATGGAATCAAAGGCGAAGATCACGTCCGTGAACTCAATTAAAACAAGAACGACAAATAACGGGGTCATGAAAAATTTATGGTTCTTCCGGACAAAAAAGTGATGTTTTTCAAACGTGGGGGTGATCCGGAAATGTCCGGATAAAAATCGAACGAGCCAGTGTTCATGAACATCGATTTTTTCATCCTTGTCCCGGTCCAAAAACATTTTGATGCCGGTGAAAATCAAGAACCCGCCGAAAACAAGCAGTATCCATTCAAATTTCTGGATCAGTGCGGACCCTGCGAAAATAAAGAAACACCGCAATACAATCGCCCCCAGAATTCCCCAGAACAACACCTGCTTATAGTTTTTGGGCGCAACGGAAAAACTTTTCAGTATCATCATGATGACAAAAATATTGTCAATGCTCAGCGTGTATTCCAGCAGATACCCCGTCAGATAATCTGTCGCGATGCTTTTTCTGTATATGGCAAGTGATTCCGCAAGATTGTCGGTAACGAGGAGATGCGGGGCGTATTTGTTTTTGTATGCGATAAGCGATGCCAGGCTGTCGATGCTGTGGATCTGTTCGCCGATATGCATGATGATGAAATAAAATCCGGCGGCCAGGGCCACCCATATGCTGGTCCACAGGGCAGATTCCTTCAGCGAAATCACATGTTTGTTTTTGCCGACAAACACCAGGTCAAAAACAAGGATGCCGGTGATCGACAGGATGAATACTGAAAAGAATAACGTATTGTCCATAATGAAAAGCTTTGCCGGGGAACCGATTCTGTATCGGAATTCAACGGGTTGCCCCACACAACGATTGCCGGTTGT
Organism: Desulfosalsimonadaceae bacterium; assembly: GCA_049297455.1. Lineage (GTDB taxonomy): Bacteria > Desulfobacterota > Desulfobacteria > Desulfobacterales > Desulfosalsimonadaceae > SURF-3. The sequence continues at coordinate 9,936 of JBAQUK010000310.1, forward strand.
GCGGGGAGAGCGGCTAAATAACTAATTTTAATAATGAATAGATGACGCCGGAAACCATCATGGTGCAGGGAATGGTGAGTATCCAGGCCCAGACGATGTGGGTCGCCAGATTCCAGCGCACGGCAGACAGGCGTTTTGTCGCGCCCACCCCCATGATGGAGCCGGTGATGGTATGGGTGGTGCTGACCGGAATGCCGAACAGGGACGCGCAGATGATGGTAACCGCGCCTGCGGTTTCCGCGCAGAAGCCATGAACCGGTTTTAAATCCGTGAGTCCCACGCCCAGGGTCCGGATAACCCGCCATCCGCCCATCAGCGTGCCGAGTGCAATGGCGCTGTAGGCTGCGAAGATCACCCATAAGGGCACATAAAAATCAGGCCCTAAATATCCGGTGCTGTAAAGCAGCACGGCGATGATTCCCATGGTTTTCTGGGCGTCGTTGCTGCCGTGGCCGAGGCTGAAGATGGCAGATGACAGGAGCTGCATCACGCGAAAAAGGGAATCCACCCGCCGGGGCGTTGTTTTCTTAAACAGATGCATGGTGATTACCATCATGACATGGCCCAGCAGGAAGCCGATCACCGGGGATAAGACGATAAATGCAACCACCTTGATGATGCCGCTCATGACGAGAAACCGGGTCCCGCCGGAAACAATGGCGGGTCCGATCATGCCCCCGATGAGCGCGTGGGAAACACTGATGGGCAATCCGAAATGCGTGCAGTAATGGGTCCAGAGAACCGCGCCGATAAGGGCTGAAAAGATGAAATATTCATTGATGATTTGCGGATTCACGATGCCCTTGCCGATGGTGGTGGCCACATGGACGCCGAAAATGAGGGCTGCGGCAAAATTAAAAAAGGCGGCCCAGGCCACAGCCATCCTGGGGGAGAGGACTTTGGTGGAGACGATGGTGGCGATGGAATTGGCCGCATCGTTCATGCCGTTTAAAAAATCAAAAAGAAGCGCAATTCCGATGGTAATAATGACGACGGATAGCATGATTTATGTCAACTCTTAATAATTACGTGCGTTTGATGACGATGGTTTTAAATACGTTGGATACGGTTTTGGCGTCATCCGTGGCCCGTTCCAGGGATTTCAGAATATCCTTGATCTTTATCAGCTCAATCGGGTCGGCCTCTTCTTCAAACAATCGTGAAATGGCGCTATGGTAAATATCGTCGGCCTTGTTTTCTATTTCGCTGATCTGAATGCAGATATCCGTTAATTTCGGATTGCTGTCCGATTTTTTGATGTCTTTGATACCGCTGTCAATGAGCTGTGCCCCTTTAAGGATCAGATCCGCCAGTTGTGCAAATTCCGCCATGAACATTTTCGGCTTGTAAAGCATGATCCGGTTGCATGCACGGTTGATGTTGTCGGCCACATCGTCAATGGAGGTGGCCAGCGATTGGATGTCTTCCCGGTCAAAGGGGGTAATGAAGGATTTGTCCAGATGATCATAGATCCGGTTGGTGATATGATCTCCGGAGCGCTCAAGCTCCTTTATTTGTTTGATAATGGGAACCCATTGGGAAGAATCCTGGGAATTCATCAACCGGCACAGAAGTTCGGCGATCTTTACCAGATTCGCCACATCCTCCTCAAACAGCGGGTAAAAGGTACTGTCTTTGGGCGTGAAAATTTTAAATAGTTTATCGATGGACATAACTCACCTTTAAAGTTTCTGAAAATTTTTATTTTTTCTCCGGTCCACCTGCATGCGGATGATTTCCACAAGCGCCGGAATGCCGGGGATCAGCACCAGGGCCATGATGACCACGCTGAAATTTTCCTTGATGAACGGAATGGAGCCGAACCAGTATCCCGCCAGAACAAACACCAGCACCCAGAGTATTCCGCCGGATATGTTGAAAAAAAGAAACCGGGGATAGGTCATGCTGCCGATGCCTGCCACAAACGGCGCAAACGTTCGGATAATGGGCAGAAAACGGGCAATTATGATGGTTTTTCCCCCGTGTTTTTCATAGAACGCATGGGTCCGGAGAAGGTATTCCCGGTTTAAAAACCGTCCGGGTTCGGCAAAGAAGATTTTCGGGCCGATAAAATGACCGATGGAATAATTGACCGAATCCCCCAGAATGGCGGCCAGCGAAATCAGCAGGATCGCAAGGCGAACGTCTAAAGCGCCGATGGCCGCCATTGAACCCGTGGCGAACAAAAGGGAGTCGCCGGGCAGGAGCGGTGTGACCACAAGGCCGGTCTCACAGAAAATGATGATAAATAAAATCAGGTACACCCATGTCCCGTAGTCGGTGCAGAGGTCTTTTAAATGAATGTCGATATGAAGTATAAAATCAACTAAATGCCCGATAAGCTCGATCATGGCGACCTTTTCAGCAATAAAAGTGTATCCGCAATTTCAGTATAGGAGCCTTTAGCATGAAGACAACAGTGTGTAAAGTTTAATCAGTGAACCAGGTTGTATTGGACGATGTAGGTCGCGATGCCGGCAAAATACCCGGCCAGGGCCAATGGCCCGATGCGGCGGGCGTACCAGAAAAACTCGATTTTTTCAAGACCCATGGCAGCCACTCCTGCGGCCGAACCGATGATCAGGATGGAGCCGCCCGTCCCTGCACAGTAAGCCATGAATTCCCAAAGGAAAGAGTCCGGCGGGAACTGGGCAAGGGGGTACATGCCCATGCTTGCCGCCACCAGCGGAATATTGTCCACGATGGCGGAAATCACGCCGATGATTGCGACGATAATGCCTTGGTTGCCGATCTGGGCGTCAAGCCATCCGGCCAGGGCAGGGAGCATGCCGTTGGCGGAAAGGGTGGCCACCGCCAGCAGGATGCCGATGAAGAACACCACCGACGCCATGTCGATGCGTTTGAGGGCTCTGGCGAGCTTGAGGGGTTCTTTTTCTTCCTCAGGCTTGCTGCGGTGCAGGATATTGCCGGTCAGCCAGAGCACCCCTAAAGCCAGCAAAATACCAAGGTATGGCGGGAGATGCGTGACGGACTTGAATATCGGAACAAAGAGCAGGCTGCCCATGCCCATGAAAAACATGAAGCTTTTTTCAAAATCCGTGGTGCAGACAACAGCGTCACCCTCGATCTTGTCGGGCGGAACGACGCTGCCCTTGAGGAAGAAGGAGGCCAGAACCAGAGGCACCAGCATGTTCACCGTGGAAGCCAGCCAGGTGGTTTTTATGACATTGGCGGTAGTGATTTGCCCGCCGATCCAGAGCATGGTGGTGGTCACGTCGCCGATGGGACTCCATGCGCCGCCCGCATTGGCGGCGATAACGATGATTCCCGCAAAGAAGAGGCGCTGGTTGTGATCCTTGAGCAGGCGTTTCATCAGGGCGACCATGACGATGGTGGTGGTCATGTTGTCGAGAATGGAAGACAGATAAAAGGTGATGAAGCCGATGATCCAGAGCAGGCTCGACAGTTTGGTGGCCTTGATGCGGCAGGTGATGACATCGAAACCGCCGTGGGAGTCGGTCACTTCAACGATGGTCATGGCGCTGATCAGAAAAAACACGATGGCGGCGGTTTCCGCCAGTTTTTCGGTCAATTGCTCGGAAACCCCGTGCACGCCCAATGGACTGGCAAAGGAGTAGAGGGTCCACATCAGTCCTGCGGCGATCAGGGCGGAAGCGGACTTATTGATCTTGAGCGGATGCTCCAGGGCAATACATGCATAGGCGGTTACAAAGACGACAGCGATCAGGGTGGACAGCATTTGTTTGGTTTCTCCTCAAATTTTAATGTTTTCAGCCGCTTTTTCCGGCTTTTCGATATCCGTAAAAAATTTCTCCTGAAAGACGAAGTTGTTTTGTTATCAGATTGCCATTTTTCGGGTCAAGATAAATTAATATTTCGTTTTAATTAAATTTCAGATAGATATGCATATCTATCTGAAATTTTAATGTTGCAAGCGGCTATGGCAACCGCTTTTTTGCGGGAGTGGCATTTTTGAGGAGAATGGATTGTTGATAGTGATGTCTTTGGCGGGAGCTTTTGGCTGACATCGGATGAGGGCTGATGGTTGACGTCAATTCAGGCCTGCCGGCGTGAGGCGGCCGGCAGCGATGCAAATACAACTACGGCTGTTTCGATGCGGGACCGAAATGTAAAATTACGCGGCGCCCAGTATCTGGGGAATAATTTTTGAGATCTGTGTTTGCATGTAATAGCCGTTCCCCTCCGGTGCCATGAACCCGATAAAGCGAAAGTTCCCCTCTTTGTAGGCATCGGATGCCAACATAATGATGACGGCTTTTTGGGTGTGCAGCGTTAAGCCGGTGCACCGGTCCAGCCCTTTTTTGCTGACGGAAAGGCTGCATTTGCCGAAAAGATCATTAAATTCCGTTGAAAATGATTTAATATCTATGGTTTCGCTGACGCTGTCCAGAGCAAGCACGTCGCCGCCGGGATTTAACACCGCAAGTCCCATATACCCTTTGATGGTTTTTAAAATACCGGTGTACCGGGATACGGCTTCCTGGAATTTGGATACTCCTGCCAGTACCGCGGGGGCGGCGGGTATGGCCGGTATAACAGGTCTGATGGGCGGCTGCGGCTTTTCAGAAGAGGGGGTTTTTGATTTTTGCCGCCAGATGGCGCCGGCGATTTCCATGAGTTTTGTTTCGATTCGCTGGACGTAATTTTTTTTTGGCAACGCGGACAGGGAAAGGCTGACCCCATCCCACCCGGCCATTTCCTTTGCCGCTGAATCGCCGCTGCTGCCGTTGCATTCGGCATCCAGGAGAACGCCTTCCTTGAAATACATGAAACCCTTTTTCTGTCCGCCGCTGACCACTTCAAGCTGGCAGGTTTTTCTGGAGAGCGCCATTACCGGCAGGTAATTTTTGAGCGTCATCCCTTTCATGGTGAGGCCTTCGTCTTTCAGGTTGAGCCCGACAAATATGACGGATGCCAGTGCGCCGAACTCAATCGGTTTTTCAATATAATAAAGGATGTCTTCATGACCGGTCCGGTCCGTGAACCAGGGTTTCGGTTTGCCCGGTTCAACCATCAGAACGCACGGCGTCGACCCGAAGTTTCGCGTCATATAGGCCACCAAATCAGCGCCATCGATAACCGGCAGGCTGATATTGGTCACCACGACAGCAACTCTCGTCTGTTGCAAGATGTCAATCGCCGTTTTGCCGTCGGTTGCGGTCAGCAGTTTGAAATGGTGCAGCTCTCTGAATCCGTCTTCAATTTTTTTTAAGTTCTCTATATCGCTGTCTACAATGAGTACTTTATCCATGAATATCCGCCCAATTTTTATGAGGATTTCTTTAAATTATTCGACATAATTTATAACTATTTCAATATATGGCAAATAGTTTTTGTGTCAATAAAAATTTGATATATTATCAGGAAATTGGAATGAAAACCCGGTCCGGGGCCTGTCAGGCATAAGCAATAAAACCGTTTGCCGAGACAGAGAAAGTATGTTGGCACATCACTTCTGTTGTGATAATTAGTCTTACCGTCAAGATGCGTTTTTGTCGTGGTGACAATGGGTTGATATGCCGGAATCAGGCAAATGAAGAAAGACCGCCGCTGGGAAAAGGGATGCCCGATTGAAACATTTGGTTAAAATGATCCTTCTGATGTGCCAGTGTGTGAGCGTCATTTATCCGGCGGTTCCGGGTCAGGCGGCTTCTTTTAAGATCGCCAGCTATAATGTTGAAAACCTCTTTGACCTGAACCGGGACTTGACAGAATATGACGATTATGCGCCTTACGGACCCAGCGGATGGAACCGGGCGGTGATGGACGTCAAATTCGACAATATCACCCGGGTATTAAAAGATCTGGATGCCGATATTGTTTCTTTGCAGGAAATCGAGTCCGGGAAAGCCCTGGCTCTATTGCAGCACAGGCTGCACCTGGCGGGAGCGGGTTATGTCTATTCGGCGATTGCGGATGACCGGCCCACAGCGGTCAAATGTGCGGTTTTGTCCCGGTATCCGATCATTTTGCGCGAGGAAGTCGGGGTGGGGCAGGGCCGGGACCGCAATATTTTAAAAGTGACGGTGGATATCGGCGGAACCCCCCTGATCCTTTATGTAAATCACTGGAAATCCAAAATGGGTCCGGAAAGCAGGAGAATACCGTGCGCCAGGGCGCTGGCGGAAGATATTGAGGGACTCAAAAGCGGCGTTGATTTTGTGTTAACCGGTGATTTTAATTCCGATTATAACGAATATGAAACCTTTAAAAACATTGGGCGTTTAAATGATACCCATGGGATCACCGGCATCAACCATATTCTGAAGACCGTTGTGGATGGCCGGATAGTCGATGAATCGGTACTGACCACCCGGCAAAAGGACCGCTACCTTTATAATCTGTGGATGGAACTGCCGGAGGAGAGACGATGGTCGGTAATTTTTTCCGGCCTAAAAAACACTCTGGACAGCATCCTTGTATCCGCAAGTCTGTATGACGATAGTGGCGTGAATTATCTGGATAATTCGTTTAAACCGTTTGCCCCGGACTATCTGTTTAAAGAGGGGCGGATATACCGATGGCAACGGGGGGACAGGGGCAGGGGAAGGCACCTCGGAAAAGGATTTTCCGATCATCTGCCGGTGTTTGCCGAATTCACCACCCAACCGTTCCGGTTTGAAACCGGCCGGGAGATTCCCATGCCCATGGAAAAACCCGGGATGACCGTCCATTGATACCGTTTGAAAAGCCTGATCCGGGCTTTTCAAACGGGCTCTGAGAAAATCAGTTGTCAATCATGTAAAGCCGGGATAGATCAGGAAGGGAAACAATCACCAGGGTACCTTACTTATAAAGGAAAAGGCGGATTGAATGCTCGGACAACCAGCGCCCCTGCCGGGAAAATATAAACTCATCATCGGACTGGCCCTCATCGTGTTGATGGCGGCAGCGGCCTATATACTGATCGCCTTTGATCTGTTTCATCAGGTTACCGCATTGATCAATGAAAATACACCGCCGGAGCTTTTTGTGGGCCTGATGCTCCTGCTGCCTCTGGCCGGGGTTCCCCTGACCTTTTTTTTGCTTTTTCTGGGCGCCAAATTCGGGTTATTGACCGGCCTGCTGATTCTGGAAATCATAATGCCGCTTCATATGATCGCTGCCTATGTGCTGGCCCATGTCGTGCGCAAACCCCTGGTCGCTTTTCTGGTGAACCGGAAAAATTACCGGATACCGGTGGTGCCGGAACATCACGCATTGATGTTCAGCTTTTTTTTCATCACCTTTCCGGTATTCCCCTATCCGGTGAAGCTCTATCTCCTTCCCCTGGCCGGGGTCAAATTCCGGTACTGCGTGTGGCTGAACTGGGCGGTGCAGGGAATTTTGTGCATTCCTTTTGTGTTTCTCGGCAAATCGGCGATGGATTTAAATGCCGAAATGTTCGGTATCACCCTGGTGGTTTTTGTGATCCTTTTTATTTTTCTGCGCTGGGCCAAAAAGCAGTACCTGGCGATTCAGAAAACAAAAACGTTTTAAAATCGGTCAGGGGTTGATATAACCCCGCAGTGAGCTTGAAAGGAGTGGAACAAAAATCAAATGACCGAATACAAAATAAAGTTTATTCCCCATGAAAAAGAAGTGGCGGTCTCCGGCGGAGAGAGCCTCATCCGGGGGGCCATGGCTGCGGGCGTTCATATCAATGCCTCCTGCGGCGGGGAAGGCGTTTGCGGCAAATGCCGCGTAATCGTGGAAACCGGCAAGGTGGACGGGGGGATATCGGAAAAACTGAGCCGGGAGGACATTGATAAAGGGTACCGGCTGGCCTGTCTGTCAAAGGTAAGAAGCGACCTTCTGGTGCGGGTTCCGGTGGAGTCCGCCGTCGATGCCGGCGTGTTGAACCAGATGGCCATTCCCCGGAAAACTGCACGGATTAAAGAGCGGAATTTAGAGGAATTAAAAGAAAAAGGGCTGTTCGTGCCGCCGGTGGAGAAAATCTATCTGGATCTGCCGGCGCCGTCCCTTGAAAACAATATGGCCGATGTCACCCGGATTGTTCATGCCCTGAGAAACGACCACCAGGAGCACCGCCTTGAATTTGATATGACCGTGATCCGGAAAATTCCGGATGTGCTGCGGGAGGCGGATTTTAAGGTGACGGTGACCATCGCCCGGCCGGTTCGGAAAGAGGGCAAAAGCCGTATTATCAATATTGAAGCCGGTGACACCACCGCACGCAACTATGCCGTTGCCGTGGATATCGGAACCACAACGGTTTACGGCCAGATGATTGATCTGGCGACCGGCCAGGTGATGGCCCAGTATGGCGATTTCAACAGCCAGATCAGCTATGGGGAAGATGTCATCAGCCGGATTGTGTTTGCTGAAAAACCCGGCGGGCTGGAAACACTTCATCAGAAGGTGGTGGAAACCATCAACCAGGTGCTTGAAAAGATTATCAAGAAATCCAAAGTGGACCCGGATGAAATTTCAAGCATTACCCTGGCGGCCAATACCACCATGACCCAGTTGTTTTTAAAAGTGAACCCCCGCTATATCCGCAGAGCCCCCTATGTTCCGGCAGCCGTGTTTTACCCTCCGGTTGCGGCGGTGAGTCTGGGCCTGAATCTGCCCAGCCATGTGACGGCCCTTGTGTTTCCCCAGGTGTCAAGTTATGTGGGGGGGGATATCGTGGCCGGGGTGATGGGTTCCGGCATGGCCCACGAGGACGCGTTGACCCTGTATATGGATATCGGCACAAACGCGGAAATTGTCATCGGCAACAAGGACTGGCTGGTATGCGCGGCCTGCTCCGCGGGACCGGCCTTTGAAGGCGGGGGCATTAAAATGGGAATGCGCGCCGCCAAAGGGGCGATTGAGGATTTTTCCATAGATCCGGTCACTTATGAGCCCATGAACATTACCATCGGCAATGTCCGGCCCAGGGGGATCTGCGGCAGCGGTCTGATTACCATGATCGCCACCATGTTTGAGATGGGCGTCATCAGCAACAACGGAAAATTCAATCGGGACCTGAGCACCCCCCGTATCCGCGAGGTGGATGGGGTTTACGAATATGTGCTGGCCTGGAAAGACGTCAGCGGCACGGATCGGGACATCGTGCTGACGGAAATCGATATCGACAATCTCCTGCGCGCCAAAGGCGCCATGTACAGCGGCTGTATGACCCTGCTCAAGGAAGTGGGACTGACGATTCATGCCCTGGACCGCATTATTCTGGCCGGGGGGTTCGGAAGCTCCGTGGACCTTGAAAAATGCATGGTGATCGGTCTGCTGCCGGAAATTGATCCGGATAAAGTCACTTTTCTCGGGAACGGCTCCCTCCTCGGAGCCCGGATGAGTTCCCTGACCAACCGGATTCGATCTGATGTGGGCAATACCTTGTCCCGGATGACGAATTTTGAATTTTCGGAAACACCGTCATATATGGACAATTATATTGCGGCATTGTTTTTACCCCATACGGATCTGAACCTGTTTCCCAAATTAAAACACCGTCTGGATGAGCGAAAAAAAATAAGACCATGTTGTTGACAAACCTTATTTTTTAATATTTAATAAGAACCTTTTTATTGTAAGATAATCAGATAGTGTTTTAAAGATAGTGAGTTACGGGGAGCACCCCCGAACAATGAAACCTTTTAAAAATGAGCATTTGATCGGTAATTCCCCGGATTCGGGTTTGTTTCGGTTGAAGGTAATGGATGGGCACAAGATTGTTCCATTCACAAGGTTGATAAGATATTAACCCTTTTTTTTGGCCAAGGAGGAAGCAACATTGGGCTTCACAATCGTAAAGGAAACTTATGCAGGAAGCATAAAACCGATTACCATCGGTAAGGGGGATAAAGCGATAACCGTGGGTGGAGAAGCGTGTTATCCGTTTTATCAGTTTGAAGGCAACATGCCCAATAAACCAAAAATCGCAATGGAAATTTGGGATATGGAACCCACCGGGTGGCCGCAATCTGCGAAGGTTCAATTCGCGGATGTTCTGTCGGATCCGGCGGCATGGGCGAAAAAATGCGTCAAGGAATATGGCGCGGATGCGATCGTGCTTCAGTTGAAAAGCACGGACCCCAACGACAAGAACGCCAGTCCTGAGGATGCGGTTAAGACCGTAAAGAAAGTCCTCAAAGCCATTGATGTTCCCCTGATCATCTGGGGTATTGCGAATACCGAAAAGGATGAAGCGGTATTAAAGAAAATCTCCCAGGAGTGCGAAGGACAAAATCTGACACTGGGACCGGTTGAAGACAAGAACCATAAAGGCATCGGAGCCAGCGCCATGGGTTATGGCCATACGGTGATTTCTTCTTCTCCCATTGACGTCAACCTTGCCAAGCAGATCAATATTCTGCTTGAAAATCTGGGCATGCCCTTAAACCGTGTTCTGGTCGACCCCACCACCGGCGGCCTGGGATACGGTCTGGAATACTCCTATTCGGTTATGGAACGTCTGGGAATGGCGGCCCTGGCCCAGGGCGACGACAAGCTTCAACTGCCCATCATCAATAACCTGGCCAATGAAATCTGGCGGTGCAAGGAAGCCGGTCTGTCCGTCGAGGATGCCCCTTTGCTGGGTGATCCGGAACGGCGGGTGATCATGATGGAAGTCGTGGGAGCGGTTTGTTATCTTTTGGCAGGATCCAATATCCTGATTATGCGTCACCCGGAAGCGGTCCGTCTGGTCAGATCCTTTATTGATCTGCTGAGTGACGGCGGCAGCGCCCAAAAAGTGGCGGCGGTCGCCAAAAAGATGGATGATGTGGATATTGATTTTGCGAAAATGGCGCCGAAAGTGGATCTGACCATCGAGGAAGAAAAGAAGGCGGCAGCGCCCAAAGCGGCTCCCAAGAAAGAAGCGGCTCCGGCGGCGGCAACACCCGCTCCTGCAGCAAAACCGGCAGCAGCAGCGCCCAAGGCGGCGGAAAAAGTCGAAGCGGCCCCTGCGGTGGATGCGGCGGCAGACGCCAAAGCAAAAGCCGAAGCAGCAGCCAAAACAGCAGCGGATGCAGCAGCCAAAGTAGCGGCCGATGCGGAAGCCAAAGTCAAAGCGGAAGCCGCGGCAAAAGCCAAAGCAGCAGCGGATGCGGAAGCCAAAGTCAAGGCCGAAGCGGATGCCAAAGCCAAAGCGGAATCGGATGCCCGGGCCAAAATGGAAGCCGAAGAAAAGGCCTTAAGGGATAAACGGGCCCAGGAGCGCGAAGAAATGATGGCCAAACATGCGGCAGCCGGTGCAGAAAAATCGGTTACCATGACAGCGGCGGTATTGCAGCTAACGGAACAGGATAAAATTCTTGAAAGACTCAACCGGATTCACAAACGGGTCTAAATATATTAAATTGCCGGCAATGTCGATTCAATTGCAATTGAACACACGTTGCCTACTTAAAACAATAAGAGGAGGAACCTCTGATGGCTGAAGAAAAAGTGGAAAAAGCGGAAAAAGTGAAACTTGCGGATCCGATCAAATCATCGATCGATCCGGCAACGCAGCAGTTGATTGCCCGGGCCCAACAGCTCGGTATTGATACCGTATGGGACCGCGCCGAGAACATGAAACCCTGCGCCATCGGGTTGCAGGGCATCTGCTGCAAAAATTGCGCCATGGGTCCGTGCCGTTTGCCCCTGCCAAAAGGCGGCATTGAAGGTGAAGACACCCGCAAAGGGCTTTGCGGTGCAACGGCCAATACCATTGCGGCCAGAAACTTTTTGCGCATGATCGCCGGCGGCGCCGCCGCTCATTCGGATCATGGCCGGTGCGTTGCGGAAGTTTTCCGGTCCGTGGCCCGCAAGGAAAATCATGATTATAAGATCAAAGACACCATCAAACTCATTTCCGTTGCCGAGGCATTGGGTGTGGCCACCACCGTTGAAGTCGACGGAAAAGTCCAGGATCGGGAGATGGATGAAATCGCCCTGGAAGTTGGCGAGGTCGCCTATGGTGAATGGGGCAAGCCGGAAGGCGAATTGATTTATCTGAAACGCGCCCCGCAGCCGCTGTATGAAAAATGGAAAAAAGCCGGTGTGTTGCCCCGGAATATCGACCGGGAAATCGTTGAAATCATGCACCGGACCCACATGGGCGTGGATCAGGATTACAAAAACCTGATGAAACAGGGCGCACGGGCGGCTTTGGCGGACGGATGGGGCGGCTCCATGCTGGCCACCGACCTTCAGGACATCCTGTTCGGCACCCCGTACCCGCTTCAGTCCGAAGCCAATCTGGGCATTATGAAGGCCGATCATGTGAATATTATCGTTCATGGCCATGAACCGGTTCTTTCCGAAATGATCATCGCGGCTTCCCAATCCCAGGAGATGCTTGACTACGCCAAATCCAAGGGCGCCAAAGGCATTCAGCTCGGCGGCATCTGCTGCACGGCCAATGAAATGCTCCAGCGGCACGGCGTCCCGACTGCCGGTACCTACCTGCAGCAGGAACTGGCCATCATCACCGGGGCCTGTGACGCCATGGTCGTCGACATTCAGTGCGTTTTCCAGAACCTGGCCAATGTCGCCAAATGCTTCCACACCAAACTGATCACCACCCATCCCATCGCCCGGATGGAACAGGAAAATGTGCTGCACATTGAATTTGACGAACATCACGCCATGGAAGACGCGATTCGCATCGTTAAACTGGCTATCGACAATTTCCAGAACCGTGGTTCGGAAGTCATGATTCCCCAGCAGAAAGCCACCCAGATCGCCGGTTTCGGCGTGGAGTCGATTCAGTATCACCTGGGCGGCACCTTCCGCGGCACCTATTACACATTGAACGACAACATCATCAATGGCCGTATCCGCGGTATCGCCGGGGTGGTCGGCTGCAACAATGCCCGCACCCGTCATAACGAAAGCCACATCACCATCGTCAAGGAACTGATCAAAAACGACGTCATTGTTCTGACCACCGGCTGCAACGGTATCGCCTGCGCCATGGAAGGTCTTCTGACCCCTGAGTCTGCTGCGGTGTATTGCGGACCGGGCCTGGCCGAAGTTTGTGAAACCGTGGGTATCCCGCCGGTTCTTCACATGGGTTCCTGTGTGGACAACAGCCGGATTCTTCTGGCGGCTACGGAAGTGGTCAAAGCCGGCGGATTGGGCAAGGATATTTCCGATCTGCCCGTAGCCGGCAGCGCGCCCGAGTGGATGAGTGAAAAAGCCATCAGCATCGGTCAGTATTTCGTGTCTTCCGGTGTGTATACCGTGTTCGGCTATACTTTCCCCACGAGCGGCTCGCCTGTTTTCCAGAACTACCTGTTCAATGAAATGGAAAAAATGTACGGCGGCAAATGGGATTTCGAAGCCGATCCCATCAAACATGCCTGGAAGATGATTGACCATATTGACAAAAAACGCAAAGCACTGGGTATCGACAAGGCCAGAGAACGGGTACTCATGGACATGGCGGATCGTCAGGCGCTGGAAGCATAGGATAGAAATAACCTTATTATAAGTATCTAAATCCTCAACGAAGGAGGAACATATGTCAAAATTAGTAGCATTTGCCGCCATACAGGGCGGATATAAAGTGGTTTCATCAGTGGAAGGCGAATACCGGAAAGCGCTGGAAACCTACAACGCCGACACCAAGGTGGAATTCCCGAATACCGGTTATTACCTTCCGGTCATTTACTCCCTGACCGGCATGAAGGTCCAGACCCTGGAAGATCTGAAAAAGCCCCTGGATTTTGCAAGGGGACTCCTTCCGCCCCATGTCAAAAGCAAAAACCATCTCCCGTACCTGGGGCCCCTACTGGATGCCGGCATGGCAGCCATCATCGGCTTTGAAATTGCCGAGGCCCTGCGTATTGTGCGCGAACCGGATTTTTATTTTGCTCAGGAAGATCCGGACCTGGAATCCGGCAAAAAATGGGTCGGCCCTGCCGATGACGTTATTTTGCGAAAACGCGGCGTGGAATTTGTGGACGGCTCGGCTCCCGGATTTGCGGCCATTGTCGGCGCAGCCCCGACCCCTGAAATCGCCAAGATGATCGTTGAGGACTACCAGAAGCGGAACCTGTATATTTTCTGCGCAGCCCAGCACAACGGCACCTCAGTCATCGATCAACTGATCAGCCAGGGCGTTCAGATCGGATGGAATACCCGTATCGTTCCTTTTGGTCCGGATATTTCATCGGCGGTCTTCGCCCTTGGGTTCGCCAACCGTGCGGCCATGGCCTTCGGCGGCGTCCAGCCCGGCGATTACAGAACCATTCTGAAATACAACAAAGAGAGAATCTTCGCATTCGTCAACGCCCTGGGCGATATCGGCACCGAATGGGGTGTTGCGGCAGCCGGTTGCGTCAACTGGGGTTTTCCGACCCTGGCGGACACGGACATTCCGGAAATCCTGCCCACCGGTATCTGCACCTATGAACACGTGGTGGCCAATGTGCCCCACAATGAAATCGTTCAGCGTTCGGTGGAAGTGCGCGGCCTGAAAGTCACGGTTGCCGAGATCGATATCCCCCTGTCCTTCGGCCCGGCCTATGAAGGAGAGCGCGTTCGCGGCGGGGATTTGTTCGTCCAGTGCGGCGGCGGCAAGACCCAGTGCACCGAGCTGGTGAAAATGGCGGAAATGAGTGAAATCGAAGACGGCAAGGTGCAGGTCATCGGTCCGGATATCGCGGATCTCAAGGAAGGCGACACCTTCCCGCTGGGCATCTATGTCCAGATCGCCGGCCGTGAATTCCAGACGGATTTTGAGCCCATCATGGAACGCCAGATTCACCATCTGGTGAACTATATCCAGGGCATCATGCACATCGGCCAGCGGGACATCTCCTGGGTGCGTGTGAGCAAGTCCGCTGTGGAAAAAGGGTTCAGCCTGAAACATATCGGCATCGTGCTGCACGCCAAGTTCCATCAGGATTTCAAGAAAATCGTGGATAAGGTTCAGGTCACCCTGTATACGAAAAAGGCGGACGTGGACAAGATCACCGAACGCGCCCGCGCCGAATACAAGACGCGCGATGAGCGCGTCGATAAGATGACCGATGAGGATGTGGAACTGTTTTACTCCTGCACCCTGTGCCAGTCGTTTGCGCCCAACCATGTGTGCTCGGTCAGCCCGGAACGTACCGGTCTGTGCGGCGCCTATAACTGGATGGACTGCAAGGCATCTTTTGAGATCAACCCCACCGGACCCAACCAGCCCATTGAAAAAGGGGAATGCATTGATCCCAAGCTGGGCCAGTGGAAAGGCGTCAATGAGTTCGTTTACAAAGCCTCCAGAGGCGCGGTCACCCATTACAACTTCTATTCAATGGTTATCGATCCCATGACCACCTGCGGTTGCTGCGAATGCATCGCGGCCACATTGCCTTCCTGCAACGGTGTGATGACGGTCGGCCGGGATTATGCCGGTGACACGCCTTCCGGCATGAAATTCACCACCCTGGCCGGTGTCATGGGCGGCGGCGCCCAATCCCCCGGATTTGTCGGCCACTCCAAATACAATATTACCCAAGGCAAGTTCATCACGGGCGACGGCGGATTGCTCCGCATGGTCTGGATGCCGAAAATGCTCAAGGAAGAACTGAAAGATCGTATTGAAAAGCGCGGCGCTGCAATGGGTTGCCCGGATCTGTACAACATGATCGCTGATGAGACCGTGGGTACGACGGAAGAAGAGATCATGCCGTTCCTGAAGGAAAAAGGACATCCGGCCTTATCCATGGATCCCATCGTCGGTTGATCTGCGGTAAAACAAAATATCACGCCATATGGCATGGCGGACATCCGCCATGCCATATCAAAATATTTTGAAATCATTGGATATATAAAATATTGACGAAGTATATTTAAGGAGACAAAAATGGCACTAACTGGTATTCAGATTTTCAAGCTCCTTCCGAAGACCAACTGCAAGGAATGCGGTGTTCCGACGTGTCTTGCCTTTGCAATGAACCTTGCATCAGGAAAGGCGGAACTGAGCGCTTGCCCTTACGTGTCGGATGAAGCAAGAGAACAGTTGGCGGAAGCTTCCGCACCGCCGATTCTCCCTGTGCAGATCGGTAAGGGCGTCCGGAAGTTTACGGTGGGTGGCGAGACCGTTATGTACAGACATGAGAAAACATTTTTCAGCCCCACCGCAATCGCCGCCAAGGTGAAATCCGATATTAAAGAAAGCGATCTCAAGGCCAAACTGGCAACATGGAATGCCTTCCAGTATGAACGGGTGGGACTTAACCTTCGCCCCGAACTGCTTGCGGTTGAAGATATGGGCGATGCCAAAGCATTTGCGCAAACCGCTAAAACAATTGCAGAAACATCCGAGTTTAATTTGATATTGATGTCCCAGAACGCCGATGCCATGAAGGCGGCAGTGGAAGCGACCCGGTTCAAAAACCCGCTCATCTATGCAGCCACTGCGGCAACAGTAGACGCATTCGGCGCTTTGGCAAAGGAAAACGACCTGCCCCTGGCTGTTAAAGCCGATTCGGTGGAAGCGTTAATCCCCTTGACTGACAAACTGGTCGCTATGGGCGTTAAAAAACTCGTTCTGGATTCCGGATCACGGGAAATCAAACAGGCATTTGAGGATCAGATCGCCATTCGCAGGGCTGCATTAAAATCCGGAAACCGCTCCCTTGGTTTCCCCACCATTGCATTCCCGTGTGAAATGGCATCGAATCTGGACGTGGAAACCATGATTGCGGCGATGTTCATTGCAAAATACGGCGCCATCACCGTGCTTTCGGATTTTGCGACGGAATCGCTGTTCCCGCTGCTTCTGGAACGCTTGAATATCTTTACGGATCCCCAGCGGCCCATGACAGTGGTCCAGGGTATTTATCCCATCAACAATCCGGATGAAAATTCACCGGTCCTGATCACCACGAATTTTGCCCTGACCTATTTTATCGTTTCCGGTGAAATTGAAGGCAGCAGGGTTCCTTCCTGGTTGCTGATCAAGGATACGGAAGGTCTGTCCGTTATGACCGCCTGGGCTGCCGGTAAATTCGCCGGTGATGATGTCGGCATGTTCGTCAAAAAATCCGGCATTCTTGATAAGATCAAAAAGAAAGAATTGATTATTCCCGGTTATGCTGCTGCCATCGTGGGTGAAATCGAAGAAGAGTTGCCGGACTGGACCATTATTGTGGGTCCGCGCGAAGCGCCTCATCTACCTGCGTTTTTGAAAGCCAGATAACATAATTTTAAACACAAAGCGGGCGAGATTGCGGCTGATCATTCCGTAATCGTAATTGTTGAAAGCCGTCATGATCACCCGCACTTAAAAAAATGGAGGTAGGACAAATGTTATGCATTGGTGAAAGCCTGAATGTCATGTCTAAAAAAATTGGCGGCGCGTTCAAGGCACGTGATCCGAAACCGATCCAGGAAGAAGCGCTGTTCCAGAAGAAACAGGGCATGGACTATATTGACATCAATCTCGGGCCGGCCAAGAAGGACGGGATTGAATTGATGCCCTGGGTCATTCAGACGGTGCAGGAAGTCGTCGATGATATCCCTTTGGTTCTGGATACATCCAATATCGATGCCATTGAAGCCGGTTTGAAGGTCTATAAACCCACGGCAAAAGCCCCGCTCATCAATTCCATCATGTGCCGGGTGGAACGCTATGAAAAAATGATCCCGCTGGCCGCCCAGTACAATGCCGATTTTATTGCCCTGATGTGGGGCCCGGAAGGATTGCCGAGAGACGAGAACGAGCGTGCTGCCCTGTGTGTGGAACTCATGTATGCCGCCAATGAAGCCGGTATTGAAAATGACCGGATCTGGGTGGATGGTATCGTCACACCGGTGAATATCCAGCAGCAGCAGAGCGTCAGCCTTCTGGAATTTCAGAAAATGCTTCAGGACATCGCGCCGGGATGCAAAAGCACCTGCGGTCTGTCCAATATTTCCAACGGTCCCCCGACCCACCTGCGCCCGATTCTGAACTCGACCTACATGGTCATGCTGGAAAGATACGGCATGTATTCCGTGATTTCAGATCCCCTTGACGAGAAACTGACGGCCATCGCCAAAGGCACGCGCCAGGACATCGTGGACGTGGTTCATGCGACGATGGACGGCAATGCGCCGGCCATCAGCAGTCTGTCAAAGGAACTGGCGGATTATGTGAAAACCGTGGATGTCATCCTCGGCAGAACCCTGTATTCCGATTCATGGCTGGAATTGTAATCGCCATTTTTGGGATTTTATGAATAAAAAAAGGGCCGCATCCTGAATCAGGGTGGCGGCCCTTTTTAATCAAAGGCCTACAACCATATGCAATCATACAAGGAAAGCGTGTTTGAGGCGGTTAAGTATTTAAAACCCCGGATCGGTGGCTTGCCATCGGTCGGCATCATGACCGGCACCGGGCTGGGAGACAGCCTTGACGCGGTTGACGTACGGATGTCCATCGATTACGCGGATATCCCCCATTTCCCCCGGGCCACGGTGCGGAGCCATCCGGGCCGGCTCGTGACCGGAACCCTTGCGGGCATCCCGGTGCTCGCCATGCAGGGCCGGTTTCACCTCTATGAAGGCTATTCCCCCCAGCAGGTGACTTTCCCGATCCGGGTGATGCGGATGCTCGGGGTAAGCACCCTGATTCTGACCAATGCCGCAGGGGGCCTGAACCTGGCGTTCCATCCGGGAGATATCATGGTGATTGAAGACCATATCAATCTGACCGGGGAAAATCCCCTGGCAGGCCCCAATGAAGATGACTGGGGCCCGCGGTTTCCCGACATGACGGCCGTGTATGATAAAACGCTTTCCGGCCTTGCCCGGAAGGCCGCCGCTTCCTGCGGCTGGGAAATCCGCAGGGGCGTTTACGTCGGCTTGAAAGGCCCGTCCCTTGAAACATCGGCGGAAACCCGGTTTTTACGGCAGATTGGCGCGGATGCCGTGGGGTTCTCGACGGTCCAGGAAGCCATTGCCGCCGTACATGCGGGCATGAAAATTCTGGGACTTTCCACCATCACCAATATCAATGATCCGGATCATCCCACCCCGGACACGGAAGCGGGGATTGTCGCCGTGGCCCAAAGCGCTGCCGCCCGGTTGTCCGCCATCATTCAGTCTGTCGTAAAGGAACTGGCACTATAATGAAAACATTTGATATTCTGGTAACAAACGGCATTGTCGTGACCATGGACAGCGAAAACCGCCTCATTTCAAACGGTGCGGTGGCCATAACCGGGGACCGGATTGCGGATCTCGGTCCTGGAGCCCGATTCTCGGATTGCAACGCCGCAAAAATCATTGACGCAAAGGGCGGCGTCATCATGCCGGGACTCATCAACACCCATACCCATGCCTCCATGACCTGTTTCAGGGGTCTGGCCGATGACATGGAACTCATGACCTGGCTGAATGACCATATTTTCCCGGCGGAAGCCAACCTGGACTATCAAAAGGTCCATGCCGGGGCCTTGCTGGCGTGTGCGGAGATGATTCTTTCCGGAACCACCTGTTTTGCGGATATGTATTTGTTTGAAGACGCGGTGGCGGAAGCGGCAAAAGTCGCCGGGGTGCGGGCGGTGGTGGGGGAGGTGCTCTATGATTTTCCGTCCCCCTGCTACGGGCCCATTGAACAGGGGTTTGCCTATACGGAAAATCTGATTCAAAAATGGCGGGATGACCCCCTCATCACGGTGGCGGTGGAGCCCCACTCCCCCTACCTGTGTGCGCCGGACCTTCTGATTCGTGCTGCCCGGCTGTCCGAATCCCACAATGTCCCCCTGATTATTCACGTGGCGGAAACCAGAAGCGAAATGGCAACGATTCAGGACAGGTACGGCAAATCCCCCATCGCGCATCTGGCGGCCATCGGGGTACTGTCTCCCCGGCTTCTGGCCTGCCATTGCGTGATGGTGACGGAACCGGACATAGCGCTGCTCGCGGCATTTGATGTGAAGGTTTCCCATAATCCGGAAAGCAACATGAAATTGGCGTCCGGCATTGCGCCGGTGCCCCGGCTCCGGAAAGCGGGCGTGTGCGTGGGGCTGGGCACGGACGGGTGCACCAGCAACAATAATATGGACATGTTTTCGGAAATGGATGCTGCCGCCAAGATCCACAAGGTCAACTGCATGGACCCCACCGTGATGAACGCGCCGACCGTTCTGAAAATGGCGACCATTGACGCGGCCAGTGCCCTGGGACTGGATGCCGTCACCGGTTCCCTTGAGGCCGGGAAAAAAGCGGACGTGATCGTGCTGGATACCAACAAACCCCATCTGACGCCCATGTACAACGTGTATTCCCATCTGGTGTATGCGGCCGGCGGGCATGATGTGGCGACATCCGTGATAAACGGCCGGCTCGTGATGGAAAACAGGCAACTCCTGACCCTGGATGTTGAAAAGATCATGGCGGATGTGCATCAGATCGCGTCATCCGTTAAAACGCCGGGGAAGTGAAGTCTCGTGGTGATTTATTTTCGGTTGTTGTAATTCCGGATAGACCTGTGCTACATAGATTAACTTAAATTATCTATCATATCGGATGATTTCCGGTTTAATATTGCCTATTGGATAGGGACACCACAAACGATGGTCGAAAAAACGTTGAAACACCTTGCGGCGTTCACGGTTTTGATTCTTTTTCCGGCGCTCTTGCTTTGCATCCCGTCTGCTTTTGCTGTGGAGCTGCCGGCTGTCGATGCGGGGAATGCAGCGACAGTATCCGGCATGGGCCAAACGCAACCAGCGGATCTGGCTGATGATTCTGCGAAATCAGCCGTTCCGGCGGCAATGCCTGACGGGGAGGCGGAATTCGACGAATTCGGGGAATTTGAGGACGCGGTTCCGGTGGTGACGTCGGACCCGCTGGGTGGTTATAACCGGTTCATGACCGGCGTCAATGACTATGTTTATGTATGGGCGCTCCGGCCGGTTGCCAGGGGGTATCGGTTTGTCGTCGTCAAACCGGCCCGGCTGGCGATTGCCAGGGTTTTCACCAATGCATCATACCCGATTCGCTGCGTCAACAACCTGCTTCAGTTGAAAATCCGGCGGGCCGGCGAAGAAACCGGAAGGTTTATCGTGAACACCACGCTGGGCGTGGGGGGGTTGTTCGATCCGGCCACCACCTGCATGAAAATGAACGCCTGGCCGGAGGATTTCGGTCAGACCCTGGGCTATTACGGGATAGGCGGCGGGTGCCATATTGTGCTGCCGCTCATGGGGCCATCGAATCTGCGGGATGCCCTGGCCATTTTGCCGGATATGTTTCTGCAGCCCGTGAATTATATTGAGGACGACTGGACCGCCATCGCCCTTAACGGGGTGAATCGCCTGAACACCTTGTCCCTGTTTATGGATGATTATGACGCATTGCGGGCAGAAGCACTTGATTTGTATGTATTTCAGCGCGACGCCTATGAGATGAAACGAAAAAAGGAGGTAGAGAAATAACATGATCAACCGGATAATAAAACATATGATGTGCTGGATCACAGCGATGCTGATGCTGGTCTGTCCGGCACTGGCAACCGACCATGCCCCCCGAACCGCTGCGCAGAAAGACATCCCGGCCGTGGAGCAGCTATTAAAAACGAAAACCGAAGCGGTGCTGGTGATTCTTAAAAATAAAGACATGGAAGAATCGGCCAAGAAAAAGCAGATTATGGAGATTATCGAGCCGATTGTCGATTTCCGGCTCATGTCCAAGCTGACCCTGGGCAAGGCCAGTTGGGGGAAGCTGAGCCCCGGGCAGCAGACGGAGTTTGTGGAATTGTTTGTGGAACGCCTGAAACGGTCTTATTTAGATAAAACAACCGTGTACAACGGGGAAAAAGTCGCCTACCGGCCCGGGGTCCAAAAGGGCAATAAGGTGAATGTGCCGGTGGACATCATCACCAACGAAAAACCCATCGAACTGCTGTATAAATTTTATCAGTCGGATCAGGGCTGGAAGGCCTATGATCTGGAAATCAACGGCGTCAGCCTCATCAAGAGCTACCAGGCCCAGTTTACGGAAATTCTGAAAACCGGAACCCCTGAGGACCTGCTGGCGGAGTTG
Organism: Desulfosalsimonadaceae bacterium; assembly: GCA_049297455.1. Taxonomy (GTDB): domain Bacteria; phylum Desulfobacterota; class Desulfobacteria; order Desulfobacterales; family Desulfosalsimonadaceae; genus SURF-3. The sequence goes on from JBAQUK010000310.1 coordinate 31,899, forward strand.
AAAAAACCCGTGACGGAAACATCGCCCCCCGGCATTCGTCCGGCCAAATAATTCCTTGTTTTTTATATAATATCCATACGAGCCGGAAGAGAATTCCCCAATGCCCAAGCCAAATCGCCTGATCCGTCAGGCTATCGTCAGCCTCAATGCCCTGATTGCCCGCATGACGGATTTCATCTCCAAATCCATCATCGGGTTTATAGACGGCGTGGTGATCACCCATCCGTGGAAGACCATGATCTGCCTGCTCTGTGTGGTTGCGGGACTGGGATTTTTTGTAAAAGATTTCAAGATCGACGCTTCCTCCGAAACCCTGATTCAGGAAAACGACGAATCCCTCCGTTACGCCCGGACGATCTATTCCCGCTACGGCATCCAGGATTTTTTGTTTATCGCATACACCCCCCGCAAAGATCTGCTGTCGGATGCGGTTCTGGGGGACATCAAACGCCTGAAGGCGGATATTGCGGCCCTGAAACGGGTGGATTCCGTTATTACCATTCTGGACGTGCCGCTCCTGGAAAGCCCCCGGATTCCCATCAAGGAGCTGGCCGGGAAAGTGCCGACCCTGGAATCGCCGCTGGTGGACCGGCGTCTGGCCAGAACCGAGATGAAAAACAGCCCGCTGTACCAGAACCTGCTGGTGAGTCCGGACCTGAAAACCACCGCCATCCAGGTCAATTTCAAGACCGATGAAGAATTCCCCCGGTTGATCAAAGCGCGGGACGAGTTGCGGGACAAGGCGGCGGTGAGTGAGCTGACCGAAGCGGAAGGGGCAAAGCTTGACCAAATCATCGCAGACTTAAGCCGCAACAATGAGATCTCGGAGAAGAACCGCCACGAGGACATTGCAGCCATCCGGGCGATCATGGACAAATACCGGGGAAACGCCGATCTGTTTTTGGGTGGTGTCAGCATGGTCGCCGATGACCTGATCCGGTTCGTCAAAAATGATTTAAGGGTGTTCTCCGTCGGCGTTTTTCTGTTTCTCATTCTCACCATGAGCGTGATTTTTAAAAAAGCGCGATGGGTGATGCTGCCCATGCTGTGCTGTATTTTTGCGGCCATCGTCATGGTGGGGATTCTGGGGCTGTTCGGATGGAAAGTCACGGTGATTTCATCGAATTTCGTTTCCATTCAGCTCATTATCACCATGACCTATGCCATGCATCTGGTGGTCCGGTACCGGGAATTTCTGTCCGAAACCCCCGAAGCCAGCCAGCGGGAGCTGGTCAGCAAAACGGTTCATGTGATGCTGGTTCCTTTTCTGTATGCCGCCTTGACCACCATCGTGGGTTTCGGTTCCCTGGCCTCCTGCGATATCAAGCCGGTCATCACCTTCGGCTGGATGATGATGGCGGGCATCACCGTATCCCTGGTAATGACCCTGATCTTTTTTCCGGCCGGCCTGATGATCCTGAAAAAGACCCCGCCGCCCCCGCCGGCGAGCGCCAGATATTCCCTTTCGCCCTTTCTGGCCCGGCTGACCGAATCCAGGGGAAAACTCATTCTGCTCCTGTTTGCGGGACTGCTGATCTTAAGCGCCGTGGGGATTTCCCGCCTGGTTGTGGAGAACGCTTTTATCAATTATTTTAAGGAAAAAACCGAAATCCACCAGGGGATGAAGGTCATCGACCAGCAGCTCGGCGGCACCACGCCCCTGGATGTGGTGGTGGATCTGAATGACCCCTCAACCCCGCCGGACAATCCGCCTGAAACCACCGCCAATGCACAGGCAATTGACGGGACTGTTGATACAACAGATGAATTCGGGGATTTTGAAGAATTCGAAACCAAGGAAAAAGACAATAAATACTGGTTTACGCCCCATAAAATGAAAAAAATCATGGCGATTCACGATTATCTGGACAAATTGCCGGAAACCGGCAAGGTGTTGTCCCTGGGCACCATGATGAAAATCGCCGACACCCTGAATGACGGGAAACCCCTGGACAGTTTTGAATTGTCCCTGGTGTATAATGAAATTCCGGAAAAATTTAAGGATATGCTGGTAAAGCCCTTTGCTTCCATAGAAAACAACCAGGTGCGGTTTTTTGTGCGGGTGAAGGACACTGAGCCGACATTGCGGCGGGATGAACTCATCCGGAAAATCGAACACGACCTTGTGGCCAAACTGGGCTACCGACCGGAAAACGTCCATCTCACGGGCATGATGGTCTTATACAACAACATGCTTCAGAGCCTGTTTGACTCCCAGATCCGGACCTTGGGCATCACGGTGATCACCATGATGTTCATGTACTTTATTCTTTTCCGGTCCTTTGGGTTGTCCTTTATCGCCATTTTTCCCAGCATGATCTCCATCACCGTGGTTCTGGGCTTCATGGGGTGGATGAAAATGCCGCTGGACATGATGACCATCACCATTGCATCCATCTGCGTGGGCATGGCCGATGATTATGCCATTCATTATATTCACCGGTTCATGGAAGAAATCAAGATCGACCGGAACTATATCCGCGCCATGCACCGGTGTCACGGCAGCATCGGGTTTGATATGTATTATACGTCCATTACCATCATCATCGGGTTTTCCATCCTGGCACTGTCCAACTTTATCCCCAGCATTGTATTCGGCCTGCTGACCGGTCTGGCCATGCTCATCGCGCTCATCACCTCCCTGACCGTGCTGCCGGCGCTGATTGTGCTGATCCGGCCGTTTGGACCGGGGAGTCAAAAGGCTTAATGCCTGTGCGGATGTTTCATCTCTTTTACCTTGTCGGTCCGGGGATATCATAGGTGGAGCAGGAACCGCCGGAGCAGGAATGGCTTTTACAGGTGGCCTGGGGTTTTCCGGAGGACGGACTGGTTCCGCCCGGCACGCAGAAGTTGGAGGAACTCAACATCCGTTGGAGGTTTTCAGACCCGCAGGCATCGCAGGCCATGTCAATTTTTTCATCGGTGTTTCGGAACAGGATTTCTTTTTTTGCGCCGCAATCCGCGCATTTAAACTCATAGATGGGCATGGAACGTCTCTCCTTGTCTGGTTAAATTTTCAGGCCATTAATATGATAATTGGAAGACAAATGTCAAGGATCTCCCTGCCGGGCCGATTTTTACCTTCAAGCCTTCAGCCTGAATCCCTTCAGCCTGTTTTATCATGACCTGGTTTTCATTCGCTTTCCTGACAGCGCTGGCGGTCGCCTCCCATGATGCGTGGATGAAAAAATGGTTTTCCCACCTCAGCCCCTGGGAAATGACCGCTTATCCCCTCGTATTCAGCCTGCCCCTGTTCACCGCAAGCCTTTTGTTTATCGAGATTCCCCCGCTGGACCGGATATTTTACATCACTTTCGCCGTGTGTCTGCCGTTAAACGCCATCCCGCTGTTTATGTACATGAAAGCCATCCGGATATCGCCCTTGTCCCTGACCGTGCCTTACCTGGCGTTTACGCCGGTGTTCATCGTCGGCACCGGGTGGCTGTTTTTAAATGAAATTCCGGATGGTTGGGGGCTTGCCGGCATCGCCGCCGTTTGCGTCGGCAGTTATGTCTTAAACATCGACCCTGCCCGGCGGTCGTTTTTTGACCCGTTTCGAGCGGTATTCCGGGAAACCGGGTCCTGGATGATGCTGATTGTGGCCCTGATTTACAGCGTGACGTCGGTGCTGGGGAAGCTCGCGATTCTCCATTCATCCCCGATGTTTTTTCAGATGTCGTTTTTTTTCGTCTTAAATATCCTGATTATTTCATCTTTTTTGGTTTTCCGAAAAATCCGTCCGGCAACGTTTACCCATCATCCGGCAAAAGGGGCGGTGGCCGGACTCTTGTTTTTTTTCCATATCCTGTTTCACGGGTTCGGGATTTCCATGGCCAAGGCCGCGTACATGATTTCGGTGAAACGGCTCAGCATCGTGCTGGGCGTGATTTTCGGCGGGATGGTGTTTCATGAACCCAATTTCCGGGTGCGGCTCCTGGGAGCGGTGCTGATGTTTTCCGGGGCGGCGGGGATTGTGTTGATGGCCCGGTAAAATATGGCGTTTTCAAGCAGGCTTTTAAAGCAGGGGCGTCATGCAGCCTAATTTGGTTTCACCGCCGCAGGCGCTGCTTTTGGGACAACAGCCGGCGTGAATGACTCCAGATTTGTATTCACACTGCCCACAAATACCTCGCTGAAGATTTTCAGGATTTCCCGGGAGTTGTCGGTGGAAATGTAAATTCGCGCTTCCCGCAGTTTTTTGGGATCAGGATCGGTATCGGTCAGTTTTTTGACGCTCGGACGGATGACCACCGCCTTCCGGATTCTGCCGTTCACGGTGATTTCCGTTTGCTCCAGAGCGGTCAGCTCAATGAGGTACCGGTTTTTCCCGTTGAAGGTGTCAAACTGACGCTTTTCCCCCACCTTCCAGTCCTGGCTGAGGGCCAGAAATCCGGCCGAATACGGGTCCAGTGTGAAATTGGCCGGATCGAACTGAAGGGTTTTCTGCTTGCCCCGCTGGTCTCTTTCCACTGAATGGATTTCACCGCTGGGCAAAAATACCAGTTCGGTTCTTTTTTCACGCCAGTTCGCCCTGGTAAAGGAAACCGATCGTTTGGGCATCAGGGTTTTGGCGGAAATGACGGTTTCCGAATGATACCTGAGCTTGTAAATTAAATCGATGGCCTTGGCGGTTTGGGCCCGGGCTTTGAGTTTATAATCATCACCGTTTCTCGCCACTTCCAGCTCCAGGCGGGCTGCCGGAATGCCGTTCCATGAAACCGAATAGGTGTAGATGCCCATTAACGGCTTGAAAGACAGGGACGGGGAATACGCGGGAGTGGAAATTTTCACCTGGCCGGGTGGGATGGACTGGGCCCACAGGAGGAATGACTGGAAAACCGCCAGCGCCGTTCCGACCAGGGCCAGAAAGAAAAACCGATTCATTGTTCGTGTTTGTTTTATGTTCATTAACTTCATCCCTCGTCGTCGAAGACAACTTCGAATTTCACGTCGATATACGGGGTGAACTCGTAGTCGATTTTTTGGGGGAATTCCATGCCGGGCGTGACTTCCACGAACAGCCACCGGCTGGAGGAACGGAACAGCCAGCCAGCCCCCAGAGGCCGGTTAAAGCGCATTTCCGATGTCTCCGTAAAACCATCGTCCGTAAACCATGCGACCGTCTGGGTGAGCTATAATTCCCAGACCGGGTAGGGGATAATGATCCGGCCCCGCATTCGTCCGAACAACTGGGTGGGGCTGCTGAGGCGGATTCCCGCGTCCGAGGTGAGCCGTCGGCGTTCATCCTGCTTGATGATATAGCGAAGGGAGGTGTCGGGTTCCGAGTCGTTCGCCGCATCGGTCAGGGACCGGATCTGTCCGGGTTCCTCCGATTCAAAAGCGTCATCCACAACCAACTGAAATCGATTCTTCAGGCGGGGCAGGGCGAGCCGGGCCTTGATATCCGTCAGGAGGGAGACGCCGTCATTATCGTGCCAGCGAAGTCCCGTGCCCACCTTCAGGCGGGTGCGCCGGTTGTCGTCATCCAGCCGTTCGTCGCCGAAGAACTGATCAAATCGTTCGGCGGTCTCCAAAACATCCCTGGACACGTCGTCATGCCATATTTCCCACTGGACCGGGTCGGACAGCCGGTCCAGCCAGTCCAGTGTTTCGCCGGCCGGCACCGGGGGCGCTTTTTTCTCCTGTTCAACCGGTGCGGGCGATTTCTGGGCGCTGTGGACCGGCCCTGCCAAGAGAATCGTCAGCAAGAGCGGCAGGAAAACGAGATATGCTGCAACAATTTGTTTTTTATTTAAAAAATGGCATTTCATTGTCAGACTTGCTTAAAGTTTTTTTGTAATTCTTCTTTTTGAGTAACTGCTCAGGTATTCAGGAGACAGAATTCAGAAGCCAGAATGAAGGAATTAATCATTTTTTATTCTGTCTGTTGTCTTCTTTCCCTTGCTTGTCAATGATCTTGAATTTTGTGATATTTCTGAATCAACCAGGTGGTTTGAAGAATCCATTAGATAATCGGGATCTTATATGCAGGCTATTCTGAATTCTGACTCCTGAATTCTGTATACCTGAATAGTTACAGCGCAATCGCCTCTTTGATTCTTTTCATTCATGTATCAAGGGATTTTGTCGGCATATGAAAACTGCGGAGTGCCGGCACGGAGGCAACAAAATAGCCATCCTCATCTTTTTTCTATTATTGCGATGAATTATTTCACTTTTTTATCATTTAATATCTCTCTTGCGTTGATCTAATGAATGCGAACGTGAAAATCAGCGGTGGCGGGCCAAGGGGCAGGAGGAAGAAAGAAAAGAGCGTCCCCGCCTTCCGCTGTATTTTTTCGTTATACTTCTATTTTACTGCATCACATCATAGTCTTGTCAGGGACTGTATAAATACGGTCACCAATACGGCCAAAACTTCAAAATCGATCATTTGAGTAGCATTGAGATCGTACAACAGGGTTGCCCGGGCAGGAAACTCATCATCCCGGTCATAAAAAATGAGCTGTAGTGGGATATGCGGAAGCAATTCAAAAATCAGGCTTATCGCACCCGAACCTGCTTCTCCACCTTGGCGCCCGCCATAAGATGCCGACGCTGCTAATAATTCTGGAATGCGCCCTTGAAATCGTTTAATGATGGGCCGCTCCAAAGCGCTACTGGAATAACTTCCATGTTTGAACAAAGGTCCAGCAAGTTCCGCAAGAGTTACAAATTGCCCGGCAGGTCGGCACTTGCTACCTTTCAAAATGTAGTGGATTAATACACTTCCAATGGCATCCTTGAATTCTTTGCCATCTGATCGTCGCTGTTAATCTTTACATTCTATGAACCAAAACAGGCGGTGGATTTTTAGATTCCGTTGACAGATTAAAGCGATTACCAGAATAAATGAGCCTCTGAGAAAGAGGCCTTTTTTTTTTAAAAGGGCGGC
>JBAQUK010000311.1:0-8495 GCA_049297455.1 Desulfosalsimonadaceae bacterium
AATATTTCAAATTAAATCAGATAGTTATAAGTTTCGAAAATTTTATTTAACTGACTGTTTTTATTAAAAATTTGACCATGTCCGCAATTTGCGGGCCATCGCTGAAAACCGGGAAACTTCAGTAAAAACACTATCCGATATTAATACGGATGCGCTTGATTTGAATCCATAAATTTTACATATGATACATCCTTCTCTGCCGTTCTCAGTAAAAGTGCAACCAGATATTGATAAAAGAAGATTGATTTTGGAATTTATTGCCAAACTATTATTTTTTATAAAATTAGAATTTTGAATATGCATCGAAGTTATATTATTCAGAGATAAACCTTCAGTACAATTTTGAATTGTCACATGAGACAAAAAAGGAGCAGATTCATCTGCCTTTATTCCATAAATTGACAACTCAATAGTCGAATATTCTATAATACTTCCCGCTACATATTCACCAGTGTCACTATATATTGCCCCGATTGCTGTTTCTGAAAAATTAATCCCAGTCCAATCTACTGGCTCAGGATCTGCATAGGCTGAAGTAAAAATTATCGGATTTTCTGCGGTGCCCCGAGCCAACAACTGACCATCAACACGTAGCCATCCGCCATAAGCCTCGACGCGAACACCAGGCTTGATAATCAATGTAGAGCCTTCATTCACGTATAAACCCTCATCATGATCGATAATGTATGGTGATCCGGCATTTGTCCATATTGTGTCCTGAGAAATATGCCCTCCAACTATCGTGGCGGCAAACGATGCCGATGAAAATGAAAAAATAATAATAAACATCAAGGCATATTTGATTTTAACAACCATTTACGATTCCTTTCAGATGGATGCAAATTTCGGATGAACCATATAATTGTTGAACCCCAATGAGGACCGATAAATTTTCCTGTATAGCAGCGCAATGCGGACATACAGACGCAAAATTATGATTTTTCCTTTTCCATAATTCTTTATGTGTTCAGCATAATACCAATACAAGGGAAAAACTTATCGCTTTCTGCCCATCAGACTGCCTAATACGTCCAATGCCATTACTTTGTCAATAATAATAAGTGCATCAGACTGTTTATGTTTATCCATATCTTTGTAAAACTTTGCAATTAAAAATTCAAAGCGAGGATACATGTGGACGTAAAACAGATGATCGGTCTTCGGATAAAGGCTTTAAGATCTAATAAAGGAATGACGCAGGAACAATTATCTGAAAAGATGGAGATTAACCCGAAGTACTTAAGTAGTATAGAACGTGGTAAAGAAAACCCAACAATTGATACATTGATTAAGCTCTCAAATGCTTTGAAAGTTGATCTGGGTCAAATTTTTGCTTTTGTACAAATTGAAGACCCATCCAAACGAAAGATGCTGGCGCTTGACCTGTTGAACAGATCAACTGATGATCAAGCAAAACTTGCGGTCAAAATTCTATCTTCCATCATAGAATAACCAACTAAAATATTCTTTAACTAAATTAAATAATTAGATAACGCACTATGAAACCCCCTCCCTGCCATTTACACTTCCATGAAAAACAACCGAATAAGAGAAAAAATTGGGGACATCCTTAAGTTTCAGAAACCCTAACCTAAATGGTCCTAACCATCATCCAAGAACCCAAAAATCAACAAAAATAATCCCGAGAATCTGGGGACATCCCCATTTAATCCCATTAGACCATCCCTCGGGCTACTTATGCTTAATTTCGGACGATTCAAAATAAGGTCAACCCATTCAAAAATTGACGGATTACGGTCCCCAATTTACAGATCAAGCATGCGGTGATGCTGCACAATTTCTGAGATATGACTTTCCGAAACGCCCGCCCGGCGCGCAAACTCAGGCCACCTTTTCACCGCTTCCCCCACCTGCCGGACAATTTCCAGAGGTTTTGGAATGCTGATGGATTCCCCCACTTCCGCCAGGTCCGCTGCCGTGAAATTGTCCCGTTTGCCGTTGATGCTCATCTGGTGCTGGCGGGTCCATTTTCCGGCCGGGTTGTGGGAGTACACCACATCATAGGCAGGCGATAATTTCCAGCGGCCGTCCCGGGTCATCAGAAACGCAATATTTTTGGTGTGATCATCCTGGTTCCGGGCCACCACATTAAACACCATCCGCCGGTACTGCTGAATGGCGTCGGCCTTGCTCAGCCGGAGTTTTCGCATCACGGAAAAGGCCTGCTCATAGCCATAGGCCCCCGCCGCATTATAATCGTAATGGGCTATCCCGCACAATGACTGCAAATGGATTTTCCCGCCGCCCGCGCGGTCAAACCGCCGGATCATGAAATGGGCCCGGCCGTTTTCCTCCAGCAGACGGCACTCCGTCATGTCGATTCCCGCATCCCTTGCCATTAAATAATAAGCATATTCGATGCGGCCAAACCCTTTGGGCTCCCCCAGCTCCAGGTCGGTCACCCCGTCAAATTTCAAAATCCAGTAATCATATCCCGCCGGGACATCGCTCTGACCGGACATCACGTTGCCGTTTCCGTCCATTGCAATAACGGCTTTGGGCCGCGCGCCGCCGGCGGATGTCCCCACCCGCAGGATATCCATCACCGCTTCCGCGTTTTCCTTTTCGGATGGACCGATTGCCGCATTCAGTCCCATCCGCTCGGACATCACCCGCTGGGCCAGATCCACCAGCTCCGCCACTGCCACCGGAACCGGACGGTCCAGTTCCCGCCCGACGGACGGCGCAAACTCCAGTGCGCCCATGGCCCGCCTGCCGGTATAGCACAGGCGCTCCACCGGGCTGAATCCGGCGATATCGCGCCCGTTGCGTGTCAGCCAGGCATCGATGATGCTGTTGCCGAACTTGTCCGGCAGCGCGTCCGCGAGCAATCCGGGCAGCCCCATGAACGTTTCCTTGTTGAGTCCCGGAAATGAGAATATCCCGTCTCCCCTCCGGGCGGCTTCCAGCCCCATGTGGAGCGGTGAAATATCGAGGCCTTTTTTCAGAAAATCCTGATAAAACTCAAACACCCCATACCCGCGATCCACCAGCCACGCCACAGCGCCCACCGGTTCCCCCCAAAGACTGACAACGGCAGCATCCACTTTATCTACCATTCACCGGTCTCCGATTTATCTTCATTCCCGCGCCGGCCGGACGCCCGCTGACGTTTTTTCCCCTGGTGCCGGACCAGTTGCAGCGGGCTGATGGCCGGTTCCGGAATAAAAGCTTCCAGCCCGTCCAGCGCACCCAGTTCCCGCAGCATGGCAATCAGGGTCAGCAGCTTTCCTTTTCCGGATTCAAGGGATTTGATGGCATTAAGGGACAATGCGGCGGCATCCGCCACCTGCTGCTGGGTCAGGTTGCGGCGCAGACGAAATGATCGGATGCGGCTGCCGATCTCCGCCCCAACCCCCTTGTCCGTCATTGAATAAAAATCCATAATAGTTAATTTTTAGCCTGTTAAATGATGAAGATGACTATAAAAGACTTTTTATGATCTATTATAAACTCATCACATAAAATGTCAAGACGGATAATTATAGCAGCATTAAAAAAGGCCAATAAAAGCATATACTGCCTTTATTAGCCTTTTTCAGGACTATTAAAATATAAAAACCGGATGCGGCTATCTTGCTTTACCTGAAAAAAGGTGATGGTAAATATCCGATATATAAACAATCCCGATGGGTTTATGGTCCTGGAGCACCGGAAGCCGGCGATATTTGTGTTTGATCATGCGGTCCAGAAGCACCATCAGATGTTCATCCACTGAAGCGCCCACGATGGTTTCGCTCATGATCTGCTTCACTTTTTTGCCTTTGATATTGTCTATGAGTTTCCCGAGCTGGCCGCTCCACTGCATTTCTTCGCCGTTGATCCCGCAGTTCAAAAACGACGGCCGCAGATGGTATAAAATATCAAACATCGTAATCACACCGGTCAACCGGTTAAAATCATCCACCACGATCAGGCTGATGGTTTTGTGCCCTGTTTTTCGAAGCTTGCCGTTCAATATCATTTGGATCGCTTTTTCAATGGGCGCATCCTCATGAATTCTATCAAATTCCGTAACCATTATGTCTCTTGCGAGCAATGTCATGAGCGTACTCCTCCTGGGTGTATGTTATTATGAGCCGATGGCGCCTTAATAATATCACAAAATTGAAATGATCCGGCATGCAAATTCATAGGGTTTAACCCGTCGGATAGGTGAAAATGTTTCCTTCAAAATTTTTCACCGTCAGGTTTCCGGGCGCATCCTTTTTTATGTGGTCCGGTTTTATATAGTCCGGCAGGATCGGCACTTTGCCGCCGCCCTGGGGCAGGTCGATCATGTAATGCGGAACCCCCATCCCGGACATTCTGCCCCGGAGATGGGCCATGATCCGCTTTCCCGTTTCAAGGGATGTCCGGAAATGCCGGGTGCCCTCGATAGGGTCCGCATGGTGCAGGTAATAGGGCCGGACCCGGATTTTCAGTAATTTCCGCATGAGGTCCATCATGACTTGCGGATCATCATTCACTCCTTTCAGCAGCACGGTTTGGGAGCCCAGGGGAATGCCCGCGTTTGCTAAAGATTCGCAGGCTATTGCCGCCGCTTGGGTGATTTCATCCGGATGGTTGAACTGGATATTGATGTAAATGGGCGCAAACCGTCGGAAAATCGCCACCAGATCACCGGTTATCCGCTGGGGCAAAGCGCACGGCGTTCTTGTATGAATCCGGATCAGGTCCACATGGGGGAGCTGATGGAGCTGATATAACAGCCGCTCGATCCGGTCATCGGTCAGCAACAACGGATCGCCACCGGACAAAATCACCTCCCGCACGCCGGGCTGCGACCGGATGTAGGCCACACCCCGGTCAAAATCCGCCTCCGTCATCTGACCCTGTGGACCCACCCGGCGTTTGCGCATGCAATGCCGGCAGTAAACCGCGCACTGATTGGATACCATAAACAGCACCCGGTCCGGATACCGGTGGATCAGGTTCGCCACCGGGGACTGGGGTTCTTCCCACAGGGGGTCCGGTTCGAGGGTCGCATCCTGGTCCAGTTCGTCCATATCCGGAACGCATTGACGCCACAGGGGACCGTTTTTTTCGGTAATGAGGGACAAAAAATAGGGATTGATGCGCATGGGATATTTTTGCGTCACCCGGCGGACCATTTCATGATCGACGGGCAGGACTTTAGACAAGGCTTCCGGCGTGACAATGCTGTTTGCAAGCAGACGTTGCCATGACTGGCTATCGTTTGGTGTTGTGTCGATGTCTTCTGACATGATGGCGGGAACTGCCCTATCCTCCCCACCTTGGGGACAAATCATGGGCAAATCCCAGATGGTCCAGTATCCTTGCCACAACGCCATCCACCAGGTTTTCGATGGTTTGGGGCCGGTGGTAAAATCCCGGCGACGGCGGCATGATCACGGCCCCGGCTTCGGCTGCGCGCACCATGTTTTTCAGGTGAATGAGACTTAAGGGGGTTTCCCTGGGCAGCAGGATCAGGGGCCGCCGTTCCTTCAGACAGACATCCGCGGCCCGGTGAATCCCATTGTCCGTGATGCCGTTTGCGATGGCAGCCAGGGTGTTCATGGAACAGGGGGCGATCACCATGCCATCGTGCCGGAATGACCCGCTGGCGATGGGGGCGGAAAAATCATCCGGCGGGATTTCATCGATCATCGCTTGCTCGTGAAAGCTTGCGCCGCTCCGTTGCAAAAACATTTTCAACGAATCATCCGCATAACCGGTTTCATAGGCCATAACCTGCCGCCCGGACGGAGACACCACCAGATACACCCGGACCGGCAGGGTCATCAGTGCCTTCACCAGCCGGATCCCGTAAATGCTTCCGGAAGCGCCGGTGATGGCCACAACAATTTTTTTTGGGTTCAACTCATCCACCGCCGGAAAACCTCATCCGCAACTATCCCCGCAAACAGCAAAACGGAAATGACGCTGTTGACATGAAAAAACGCCACATCAATATGTTCCAGATCATCCGGGTTTACCAGCCGGTGCTCCACCACAAACAGCGCGCCGATGATCAGGACGGTGGCCAGATAAATAAGGCCCAGATCGAACAAAACATACACCCCCAGAAAAAACCCGAAGGACAGAACATGAAGCAGGGAAGACAAAAACAGGGCCGTTCGGACCCCGGCCTGGGACGGCAGTGAAAACAAGCCCTGGGCCTGGTCGAAATCCGTGTCCTGGCAGGCATAAATAATGTCAAACCCGGCAATATAGGTGAGCAACGCCAGGGAAAGGCTCAAAATGCCCACGGAAAAGGTGTTGGTGATGGCTATCCACGCGCCCACCGGGGCAAGGGAAATGGCAAACCCCAGGTAAACATGGCACCAGCGGGTAAATCGCTTGGTATAGGAATATCCGAACAAAACCAGCAGCACCGGCACGGAAAACCACAGACATAACCTGCCCAGCATGCCGGCGGCAAGCACAAACATCAGGGAGAAAACCGACACAAACCAGATGGCGGCGGTTCTGGACAATCGGCCGGAGGGGATTTCCCGCTCCTTGGTCCGGGGGTTGGCGCGATCAAAAGATTCATCCGCGATCCGGTTGAACCCCATGGCCGCCGACCTCGCGCTGACGGCGGCAACCAGGACCCAGAATACCGCCGCCGCTGTAATGGCATGGGTCCGCCCGGCCAGCACCACCGCAGACAGGACAAACGGCAGGGCGAATACCGTATGGCTGAACTTGATCATCCGGCCATACACCAGCACTTTTTCCAGTATTTGCCGAAGCGGGGCATTAAAATTTAAATGGAAATTTTTGAGCACGTTCATCAGTCGGATAGCCCTACCCCGTGAATTAACGCCCCGCAGGCCGGGCAGCCATTGTTTTTGATCCTGTTTTTCATAACGGTAAACCCCAAGCGCTTAATTACAGTTTCCCCGCACCCGTAGCACAGGGTATCTTCACCGTCCTGGCCCGGAATATTTCCGGTATACACATATTTTAAGCCCGCCGCCATCCCGATGTCCCGGGCCCGCAGCAAGGTATTCACCGGAGTGGGAGGCCGGTCCGTCAGCCGGTAGGTGGGGTGGAACCGGCTGACATGCCAGGGGGTATCATCCCCGAGATCGGTTGCGATAAATCGGGCCAGATCCTTTAATTCCTGCGGATCATCATTTAAACCCGGAATGATCAGGGTGGTCACTTCCACAAACACCCCCAGAGCTTTCATCTTTTTTAATGTTTCCAGGACCGGGGTTAATCGTGCACTGCATTGCTTTTTATAAAAATCATCCGAAAACGCCTTTAAATCCACATTGGCCGCATCCAGCACCGGATGGATCATGTCCAGGGCTTCGGATGACATATACCCATTGGTGACAAAAATATTTTTAACGCCCCGTTTATGGGCTGCGGTAGCGGTGGCATGGGCCAGTTCAAAAAACACCGTGGGTTCCGTATAGGTATAAGCAATGGATTTGCAGCCCGCTTGGATCGCGCCTGCCACAATGTCTTCCGGGGCCATGGATTTTCCGATAATCTGTCCGTCATAATCCGTCGCCATCTGGGCGATATCGGCGTTCTGGCAGAACCGGCACCGGAAATTGCATCCCACCGTGCCCAGAGAATAGGCAAGGGAACCGGGATAAAAATGAAACAGGGGCTTTTTCTCGATCGGGTCCACATGGCAGGCGACGATTTTGTCATACACCAGGGTGTGGAGCATCCCCCCCTGATTTTCCCGGACATTGCACAGTCCCCGGCGACCGTCCTTAATAACGCAATAATGGTTGCACAACCGGCAATGAACAACACCGTCTTTTAACGGCTCATACAATAATGCTTCCATGATTGGACCCCCTTTGATAAAACGGCACACCCACCCGATCTATATGACTTTTCAATTCAGGATGTTTCAGAGTGAAATAATTTATCAGATCAACGGTATAAGGCAGGCTGCTCTCCTCAAAATCGCTTTTGATGCTGCCGATAGCCGTCTCCGGCACCCCTTCGTTCATGACTGCCAGATCAATATCGCTGCCGAATTTATAAACGCCGCTTGCCCGGCTGCCGAATATGAAAACGGTTGTAACGGAAGGATAGTTGTTAAATATATCCTGCAACGTCTGCATATCCCGATCTGTCAGTCCAAACACGTTTCTTTCCTGATGGCGCATTTAATATGATCTACCGCAATGTTTTTTGGGCATCATTAGCACAAAACAGATACAGTTTTTCGAGTGCCAAAAAAGTCTCTTCCCTGAGTTGCTTTTCCGAGCGTTTAAATTTTTCACCGCTGTAATCGTGCGACAACTCATTTCTTATACTTAAATGTTAAATGAAAAAAAATTAAATCCCAGCAAACCCGCATATTGCATGAGATCCTACGGTACTACTGCCGTTAAGAGCCTTCTGGATAAGGGATTTTAATCGTTGCGGTCCTTTAACTTGCGTTAAAAGCTGGTTCACAGCGGACTGCTCTTTTTTTTCAATGATCTTGTTGACCATCAATTGTTTCTCCGCCATTGATTTCATCCCAACAG
>JBAQUK010000312.1:0-111379 GCA_049297455.1 Desulfosalsimonadaceae bacterium
AACCCCAGCCTGTGCAAATGGTGTATGTCCAAAATGGTCTCCTTTTTTTCATCTTCTCATCACCTTTGTTTTGCCGGGTTAAAAATTTAAATATTACATCTTCTACCCGGCGGATGGAAGTGGAGGGGGATAATTTGAAGATCCCCCCACTCCATCCAGGTGGTAAACTTTTTCACGACCATTTTTGGTAAGTTTTATCACGACCTCGACAGGGGTATATAATTACTTCGAGTCTAAAGTATGAAGGTCAGTTAGAAGAATGGGATGTAATTATTTATGATGCATTAGAATCTCCAATATTGTACACGAGAGAATTAAAGGGCCAACTTGAATCGGAAAAAAGAAGAGCTATTCCTGTTGAGTACGTGCGTTGTGTTATTGAAGTAAAAGCCACCTTAACCCCGGCAATGGTTAAGAAATCAACGAGAAAACTCCTTAAGCTTCAAAACTTCATCGGTACAAACGTCTCTAGGGCATACCCAGAGCACCTCGTCCCCCCATTTGTTTGTACGGCTATCTTTTTTGAGACAAAAGTAAAAAATCTAAAAGAATATCGAAGAGCATTAGATAATTTTATTCCCGTTCTCAATTCAACGCCAATGCTACCCTTTATAGGAGCTTTAGTTTTAAGAAGTCAGCGAGAAGAATTACATACTGGTTATTTACAAGCTATGCAATCCAAAGAACAAATGTCTTGGCACGACGCGTTTGAAATGTCATCGGAATTTAAATATCCAAATGGCAATTATGGAGTGTTTGGGGCCATGGGATATGGGAAAAATTATTACCCAGAATATATATTTGACTTGTTGGCTTTTATTAGAGGAACAAAGACAAACAGGGCATCAAGTCGTTATGGACTCGACCTTGAAAATCCTCAAGGTTCGCGTCTATTTTATTCTTTTGAGTAAAGTATTTGATTTTTTCCATGGTGCCCTCTTCCGTTACGGCTGATAATGGTTATTTTCAGCCGTAAGAATACCGCAGCAATCAATTGAAAGAAGAGGAAATATTTTATTTTTGGCGAAACCGTTTTTTCTTACGGCTTAATATTGGCGACTTTTAGGGGGTTTTAAAAAAGAGTTGTCTTTTTACCAGGTGAAAAAACAGGCAAACGCGCTCAGAGGCGATTTAAGCGAAGATTTTTATTAACCGCATATAATAGACATGGCCTTTTTTGGGGCAAACCCAACATCGATTCAAACGCTCCCGATAGTCCATTTTAAGCGTTTAATGAATCAAAAGATTTATTCACACGCTCCCGAAGCTCTTTTCCGCATTTAAAGAAAGGGAGTTTTTTAGGTTTGATGGTTACCTTTTCGCCGGTTTTAGGGTTTCTGCCTACATAACTTTTATACTTTTTCACATAGAAACTGCAAAGGCCGCGAATCTCTATGCGCTCGCCTCTGACCAGCGAATCAGACATTGAATCAAAAAGGATCGCTACAACACTTGCAGCTTCGGGCTTTGAAATATTCGTTTCTTTTTTTAAAGCCGAAGTAAGTTCGAGTTTATTCATATCGCCTCCCTTAAAAAAATTGATCGCAACGGTTTGTTATTTTAATGAATAAATTTAAACTTATGAAAAGTCAAGGAGTTGTATTAAATAAGGTTCAGGATAACACCGGAACGTTTTTTTACGCTGAGGGTCCAATCTGGGGTAACGCCAACCTCAATCGAATTGGCCTGCCGGAGCTATAGTTTGAATCTCTATTTAAACAATCGGAGGATTCTCACAATTTTATTATAAAAGGCGTGGGCTCAGGCTAAGAAACAACCGTTCTGCTATTAGGGGTTGTAAGCTTCAGGATCATAATCCAGAGAAATATTATCCAGGCGTTTCTTCTGCTCACTTACGGATATTGTTGGCAAAAGCGATCCTCTCTAGTTAACAGTAGAAATCACTAAAAAAGTGCTGGTTGTGTTGCCCTCCATATGTTTTCATCATCGGAACCCGGAAGGCGAAGGTGGATTTTACAAATTATTCCCGTATTTTTCCAACCACTTGACCGCCTCTTTATAATCCGGATAATGCGATTTTAAAAGTGTCCAGAATTTATGCGTATGTTTCATGGCAATCGTGTGAATAAGTTCATGCACGATTAAATAATCAATCACAAATACAGGCGCTTTTATAAGCCGCCAATTCAAGGAGATATTTTTTTCGTTTGAGCAGTTGCCCCATTTCCGTTTTTGATTTCTGATGAAAAGCCTGTTGTATTTAAGGCAAAGACTTTCCGATAATTTTTCAGCCCGTTCTGTCAAATATCGTTTCGCTATTCCTCTCAGCCATTTTTCTTGTGTTGGAATGTCCAAAAGGTTCCGTTTGGCCCGGATGCTCTTGTGTTCATGATCAATAATGACTTTGGTTTCATAGGTTGAATCATAAAAATAGCCATACCGGTTGCCATAAAGCAGCACTTGATTTCTTTGGAGTTCTATTTTGGACATGCCATCGAAAAATTTCAGATTCTTATCAATCCACCGCTGCTTTTTCTTGATTAAGGCGTCTACGTCATCCTTTGAAAAATTTAGTGGAATGATGACCCGGATACGGCCGTCTTCGCTGACCCTTAAACGGGCGTGTTTTACGTTTCTTTCAATAAATATAAAATTATCCAGTAATTGCATTAATTCAACCTGTAATTTTGTACAACAGATTTCATGATGCGTTCCATCAACTCAGTATTTTCATCAATTTTCAATTCTTCAAATTTGGGGTTCGCGGCTAAAAGCACTATATCTGTTTCAATTCTTTCATATTCCCTTGGCACGTCCTGCCAGCCGATGTAGATCTTGCCTTTTACCTTCTCAATAGATTCAAACGCAAAATCACGAACCAATCCTTCCTTAAAGTCATCTGCTGAAACATTTTTTATCAAAGTGAAAATCTCAAAGCTGCCTTTATCCGGAAAACCCATTCGTTGCGGAAGTGAGGCCACTTCATCCAATTCGGTGTACAATTCGCTGAGTTTGTTTAAAATTTCCTCAATGGCCAGGCTTTCTGCTTGTTTTTGTTTGATAAGCGCATCTAATCGATTTTGAAACTCAACATAAATAGCGCTATTTATTTCATTTTGCCGGATTACGGTTTCAATGTCCCGGATGATTTTTTCGGCCTTGTCCGATGGGTCAAGCTTGGTTTCTTTGAGCTTGTTCAAATAGTCCGAATCAATTTTGATCTCAGGTAAATGGCCTTTAAAATTCAGAAGCTTTGCGCTTTCCTGAATCAGTTTCCGCGTTTTGGCGGCATAAACCTCCACATCAAAATCAAGCCGCTTAAATTCTTCCAGATAGATTTCGTAAATCTCATTCAGCCATAAATATTGCCGCTTATGCTCTCGAAGCGCCGGATTGGGCGAAATGGCCTCCCATAGCTGAATCACTTCCCGGTAATCATTTTCAAATTTTCCATGATCGAGTTCGGAAAGCTTGCGCACGATCGCCATTGCACAGTCATAGGTGTCTTCCAGCTTGATTGCTGCAAAAGGAACAAAAGCATCATCCAGAACGTTGGGAAAAGTGGCAACCAGGCTTTCCACATCCTCAAATTCACAAATATCTTCAGGATCATAATTCAGGGCTTCTTTGTAATTCTGAAACACACCCACATAATCCACAATCCGTCCGAATTCTTTGGACAATCTGCTGACCGGGTCGTCATAGGGGCGGTTTGTTCTCGCCACCGCCTGCAAAAGGTTGTGATTTTTAAGCGGGCTATCCAAATACATGGTTTGCTCGATGGGCGCGTCAAATCCGGTGAGGAGCATATTACACACAATAAGCAATTTCAGGTTATTGCCCAATGCCTGTTCTTCTTCGGTGATTCTCCGTTTGAACTGCTTGATAAGCCTCTTCCGTTCCGCATCTTCCTTGTAATGATCTTTAAACAGTTCGTAACGATCACTCTCGTCATACTTGCCGGTTGAAAAAATAATGGCGACTTCCGAACGGTCGAAATAATTCAATAATTCGTCGTAATAGAGCACGCAGGCTTCTTTGTCGCAAGCCACCACCTGGGCTTTGTACCCTTGCGGCTCCAGCATTTCCCGATAATCGGCGGCGATATCCCGGGCAAGGATCTCCACCCTGTCCGGGTGCTTTAAAAATACTTTCCATGGTTGCACCCGCTTTTCAACCAATCGTTTTTTATCATCATCCAGCTCAGCGGTGATTTCCTCATAACCTGCTTTGAGTTTATCCTTGTCCAGAAACCATTCTTGCGGCCCGAATGTGTAACGAATGGGCTTGGTCGCGCCGTCATCAATGGCGTTCTGAATGCTGTACCGGTCCAAATAATATTCATGATCGCCTTTTTTGCGGACAATGCCGAATTCCTGGTGAGTTTTCGGTATGGGCGTGCCGGTAAAGGCAAAACGCTTGGCATTGGGCAATACCGCCCTCAGTTCCATTTGAAAATCGCCGTATTCGGTGCGGTGGGCTTCATCAATCAGAATGATGACATTCTCCCGGACATCCTTCCGGTCGCCCATTTCCCTGAATTTCTGAATGGTGGTGATGAACACGCCCGCCGGTGCGTTGGCGACAACATATTTTAAATCGCCAATATTATTAATTGGGCGGGCATTCGGGAATACGCAATCATCAAACGTGCCGCCGATTTGCTCCCGTAAATCCTTGCGGTCCACCACAATATACACCGTGGGGTCTTTGAGCGCCTTGGCCTGCCGTAATTTATAGGCCGTAAACAGCATGGTTAAACTTTTGCCCGATCCTTGCGTATGCCAGATGACGCCCTGCTGTAAATCACTGTTGATCACCCGGTCGGCGATTTTATTGGCGGCCCGAAGTTGCTGATAGCGGGCGACTTTCTTGATGATTTTCCCTTCCGTGCGTTCAAAGACCAGGAAGTTCTGCAACATATCCAAAACCCTGGCGGGCTGCAACAGTCCGATAATGCCCAGTTTCATGCGCTCCAGAACCTCGCCGTTGGGCAGCCGGTCCACATCAAAATGCCAAAGCCCGTCTTTTCCGTCCTGATAGGTGCGGCACAAATCATTTTTGGGGTCAAGAATGGGGTTGCTGCGGGCGGTATCAATCACCGTGCTTTTCCATTCATTGAAATAAGATGCGGAAGCGCCCGGAATGCCGTATTTGGTGATGCGGCCGTTACACGCCACCCCAAACGCCTGACACATAAACAGACGGTCGGCCCGCTGGTCGTAGGTGGAAAATTGCCGGACGCCCTCCATCCAGTTGGTGCCTTTGCGCGCCCGCTGTTTGGCCTCAATGGGAACTAACGGAATACCGTTCACCAGGAGCACGATATCGGTTTTCACCATTTTATAGCCCTGCACCCAATACTGATTGGTGACGATAAAATCGTTTTCCCAAATGTTTTCAAAATCGATAAAGCGAACATCAATATCGTCATTTTGTATGGAAAGGGTGACGCCGCCAGCCAGTTTATTCAGAAAAACCTCATTGCCGAGAATGGGCGAGGGGTTGTTGAGGTTTTGCAGCAACAGCTCCACGGCTCTTTTGGCGATATCTTCACCAATGCCATTGAGCCGGGCCGTTTTTTCCACCAGGATTTGCTCAATCACCGGATTGGAAAACGGGCGGTGGTAAATTTTCAAATCCTCATTGCATTGATAGGCCCACCCCATTTTGCTGAGCCATTCGGTGACGGGTTTTTCAACACCTTTCAGTTCGGATAAATTGCCCATTTATTCCTGCCCGCTTATATTGTTATTCATACTGTCTTGACCGTTAGCCAGTTTAGCGACCACATCGGCAGGCAAGCGCACCTTGCCTGTCAGCAAATGCTGCATCAACGATTTTTTGAGGCGCTGAAGGGTGTGAATTTTTCCTTGTTTGGATTGAACCTTTGTTTCGAATGCTCTTATTTTTTCCCCTATTTCTTGTTGCTCAATTTTCGCTTCTGGAAAAATAATTTTCTTTTTTCTTAAATCACCTCTATTAACATTTGGAAAAGTTGAACCGGCTCCTTTTGCTTCGGCTAAAATTTTATGAGCAATGGTGACAAGGGTGTAATAAAGGAAATCATTATCTGAGTCTTCATTTGCTCTGATAGCTGCAATGCCTCTTCCTATGCAATATTCCTGATCTGCAAAATTCATTCGACCGGTACTTGAACCTCTGACTGTAAATAAAATGTCTCCAATTTCACAAATCTTTGTCGGTTTTATGGTGTATTGAACAGGTATAGGATAATAGTCAGTAAATTCAGTCGGGCCATTTAATATTGGTACGCCCTTCCCTTCATCATTATATGTATCACCTGCCGGCGATTGGCCCGCAATGACCTCGGAAATATCGCTCAATGCGCCACAATTCCAACCCTTCGGCACTTTCCCGAATTTTTCATCCACATAAAATTCATCTTCCGTTCGCCAAGCGCCGTCGGGTTTGAGTTTGCCGGTGAGCAGGTTTTGCATCAGGGCTTTTTTGAGCTTTTCGGCTGCTCGTATGCTGTTTTGCGTGGCTTCTATGGCGGCATCGACTTTGGACAGAATGGCGGCTATGGCAGTTTGTTCGGGTTTGGGGGGCTTGGGCAGTAAGATTCTGCGGAGGCCTGCTTTTGACACGCTATAAACTTTTATTCCAGTAGCTGAGCGCAAAATACTTAGCCTAACTTTTTCATGATTTAATAGATAACCCTTGAATCCATTTACAAATGCTTTTTCTTTAGCTCTTAGATGAAGTGTGTGAAGTCCCGCTATTACATCTTTATATTGTATGTTGATTATTTCAACGGCCTTGCCAACCCCATCATAATCTTCTGATGCATCAGCAATAACTAAATCTCCTTCTTCGATTTTTGTGAATCGTTTTGCCATTTCATCTGAGACAAATGGCAATTCGTCTTTTTCTAAATCTATAAATCGATGAAATTTAGTGTGAATATCCCCATAATGAACGTAACCACAGTCACCAGTTTCACTCAATTGAGAACGAGAAAAGGATGCAGTGGGAAAAAAATCAAAACTCTCACCGATATTGGTTACCTCCCAACCCTGAGGTAAATTTCCAAATTTTTTATGGAAATAAAATTCATATTTTATGATTCTGCTTTTTTCCATGTCAATTCAATACCTTCAATAATTCAGCAAGTGACTTATCCAGTTCATTTTCTTTGTCCACCACAGCATTGAACTCCTCAATCGCCTGCTTCAGATCAATTTCCTCTTCAGGTTCAAATGTATCCACATAACGGGGGATGTTCAGGTTAAACTCGTTTTCCTCCAGTTCTTCCATATCCACCACCGAGAAATAGCGTTTTCGAAGCTCCGGGTCTTGAAGCATGGCAATGAGTTCCTGTTCAACGGCGTCAATGGCCTGGCGTTCTTTTTCAGCCTGCTCATGGGCGGCTGTTATTTTGGCGTTCTTTTCGGCAAGCAGTTTGTCCAATGCCTTTTGGGCGGATTCAACTGCGTTTAATTGGCTTTTAGTTGGTTTCTTGTCCTCGGCCTCTTTGTCGGCCACGGCTTTTTGGGCTTTTTCCAGCTTTGCGGTTTGAAGGCCGATGTCTTCGGCATAATATTCCTCAATTTCCATCAGCTTAAAGTCAAGGTCATCTTGGATCAAACCTTTCAAGCGTGTCTTTTGGGTGATTATCCAGCCCTTGGCTGTTTCCAAATCCCCCCAGCTTTCCAGAATGGTGGAGATGCGGAGCATATCGTGGGGCAGCAGCACGTTCATATTGGGCTCTTCCTTGTACCAGCCCTCTTTGGCGGCATACACCATCAATACTTTGTTTTTGCGGTGTTCGGGTTTGTTTTTATTGATGAAAAGAATCGCGCCCGGAATGGTGGTGCCGTAAAACAGGTTGCCGGGAAGCACCACGATGGCGTCCACAATATTGCGCATTTCGGTAAACTCACCGTTATGGTCCGCCTTGCCCTGCAAAAATCCCCTACGGATGAGGTATTCATCATCGGCTTTGCGGTTCTGGCCGTCTTCTTCTTCGGTTTTTTCCGGCTGACCTCTGAATAATACCCCTTGCGGACAAACCACCCCGGCTTTTCCGGTCTCATTGAGGGAGGCGATAATGTGCTGCAAAAAGGCGAAATCGCCATTGGAATAAGGCGGCAAGCCATATATGAAGCGCTCGTAAGGGTCACTGAAATCTTCTTTACCGGGATATTCCAATTGTGGGGAGCCGTCTTTTTTGTTGACCGTGCGGCCTTTGGCGTCTTTTTTGGGCTCGCCGTTTTTCCACCAGTTTTCCTGGGAAAAGGGAAAATTCGCCATCACCTTGTCGAAGGTGCGGATGAAAAGTTCATCCTCTTCATCGGTATATTTGGGGTCCAGAAGGGTATCGCCTTTTTCCACACGCGCATCCAGTCCGTGTAAAATCATATTGATATTGGCGATGGCCCATGTGTTCCACACATCTTCCTGCCCGAACAGCCGAACGGCTTTTTGTGTGCCGTAATTCAGTTTACAATATTTGGCGGCACTGATTAAAAACCCGCCGGAGCCGCAGGTAGGGTCGTAAACCGTGTCGTTTTTCTGAGGTTTCAAATATCGGACAATGATGTCCACGACTTCCTGGGGTGTGTAAAATTGTCCGGCGGTGGTGCCGCCTTTGTTTTCATCCGCAAAGCGCTTAATCAGGTATTCGTAGGCATCGCCCAGCACATCCACCGAAGCGTTGCGGTTACTCAAATCCACAGCACTTAGGTAACTCACTAAAGGAGAAAGCACGCCAGGGCTGAGTTTTTTGCCTCCTGATCCATCCGGCGCAGGCTCATTCCAACGGACCGTATTGATAACGCCTTTTAAAAAGAACTTGCCGTCTTTGTCCACATTGGCATCGGCAATGCCGTTTACGGCTTTGTGCAGGGTTTCGTTTTTTTTGTCGGGGGATTCCGTGCGCACATCTTTCCAGAAGCAGCCTTCGGGGATTTTAAAATCGTGTTTTTTACTGATTAGAATCTTCTTTTCTCTTTCAGTCGGTTCACGATCATTTTCTTTGATGAATTCCTGAATGCTGTTTTCATTTTCCCATTCGTAATTGTCCGAAAGGCGTTTAAAAAACAGGAGTGAAAGGATGTATGCTTTGTAATCTTCTACTTTGTCTCTCAGGATGTCAGCCATCCCGAAAAGGGTGCTGCCGAGTGCTTGCTTGGTGATCATTCTGTTTCCTTGTGATGAGAAGAGATAAATAGGGGTAAACCCAACCTTCGCACTAAAAAGCGCAATCTATTAACCAGCTGTATTTGTAACTATAAGATATATTATTATATTTTTAATTGTGTTTTTGAAAATAAATCAAGATGATGTCTTGCTTCTAATATGGATTATTGCACGTATATGAAATATAATAAGGTGCATATTATCAGATAGATAAAAACTGCGTCGGAGATGCCTTGCGCTTTTTAGCGCGAAGGCTGGGGTTACCCCAGCCTCGATGGTTTTACCCAGACCGACTTCATCGGCAAAGATAACTCCTTTATACAATGGGAGCCGGAACGCGAACAGAGCAGCATCCACCTGATGAGGGTTCAGGTCAACCTGAGAATCCATCAAGGCGGGCGTAAACCGCTCAATGCTTCCCGGACAACGCCGGATCAGTTCATGGGCATGTAATTTGGCGTGGTAATCTGTGATCATGGGGCAGGTTTCCGGTAGGAATAATTGATTTTAGCACAGCCAAATTAATCTTTCCCGGCCCCTCCCCTGCTCTCAATCCTGGCCGGATTCCACTTAAGAAATTGCGTTTTGAAAAATTGTGTCATATGAATACGTTAGAAAGATAAATTTTCCAACAAAAATTTTTTTAATGGCTTTACTGTTTTTTGATATCACCAAAATGCTTTTTAACTTCTTCCGGGCTTAAATATATCCTGGCCCACTCAAAAGCTTTTTCCTTGGACATGGGGTCAATTCTTTCACCAAAGTTACCGTTCCATTCAAGAGAGTTCCCTCTTGTAGCTCCATACCGGGTCATTGGCCCACCTTCACCAGCGAGAAAATAGTAACTTCCGCGTGGAGCCACATAAAGACCGGCCTCCCAAAACTGGAAGTCAAGCCGGTCAAGGCCGTTGTTAAAGTGCCCAATTTCTGTAGCTTTTTCTGTGTCATATCTTACCCCGTTAATAGCCTTTTTCATTTCTAACCATTTCTCCCCACAAAACAGATACACTGCTTCTTTGTATTAAAATTTATTATCCATTGGGATTTTTAATGTGGCTTTTACAGAAAGTTAAGATCCAAATCCCATCATACATATAGAATCAATTTCTTGCTCAACTTTTAACACTTCATTTTGTGCTGCTTTCATTTTTTCAGTTTCAGCCTTTTCCTGTTCCTCTTTTGCAACTTCTTTTTGATCAAATCCAGCCTCGATATTTTTTTTCTTCAATCCTGTTTCTGTTTCCGGCTGATCACGTTCTAAATCATCAATCTTTTGATCCGCTTCAGTCTCCGCAGGTTCAACATTCCTCATTCGTTCAACTTCGGTTTTAAAACCCAGAACGTCCGCATCGTCAATTTCAATACCGGGATCATCAGTATATTGCTGTTTCAATGTGTACCCTTGGCGTTCTTCAAAGGCGATATTTTTATTTTTAAATGCCTTATATCTTAAATTCACCTTAACCAAATCATGGCCCACAAACTTAACAAAGGCGGTTAAATCGGGCAAATTTTGAAGCTCAGAAGGTAAAATTAAAGGTTCGGTTTTTTCAGTTTTCGATAAATTAACACCGTCCCGAAAATCAGTAACGCCCATAGAAAAGCTTTCTTGGGGTGTGTTAATTACACACTGCCCTATTTTATCACTTAAATATTTTGATGTTGTCGGATCAGAAAGACGGAAAATAACACTTGTCCCGCATGCATTAATAATTGTTTGCCTGGACTCCCGGCCATAAATCTTTTCAAGCTGACCTACATCCTGAATACCAAGCCAAATACTTGCCCCTTTTGACCGCCCAAGCGTTAAAAGATTAATGATGGTTGACATCCTTTGAAGCGATCCGAATTCATCTTCAAAGAAAAAAATCCGTCTGTTTATATCATCCGAAAGCGACAATAATTGACGGCCTAAAAGGTCGACAAACAAACTCAAAATAGGTTTCAAGGTGTCTTTTGTATTTGCATAATTGGGAATAAAAATATTCCCATTTGGCTTATGAATCCATTTTTGAATTGAAAAATCGCCTTCTATGTCTTTCAAATATTGAAAAGATTTCGCATATTGCATCAATACGGAATGGACGGAAACGGCTTGCTTGCTTGAACCATCCTGAATATATGCGTACCCTCTTTCCGCGCCTTTTGTCTTGCCCAATATTTGTGACAACTGCCGGATATCCATTGTAACTGCTTCCCATACATCGGCATTTGTGGTCTTGCCTTGCTGGAAAAGATAAATAAGAATTGCGCTGAAAACATCCCTGGCCCCATCATTCCAAAAAACGCTATCACCGCTCGCCGGCGGAATTAAAGAGGCTGCAACCGCATCAATGTCGTATTCAGATTTTAATTCATTAAATATGTTCCAACCGACGCAACGCCGGTCCAGAGGATTAAAAAGCATGTCTTGATCCGGTCTATAAAATTTTGAAACAAAGTCTCCTTTAAAATCATATATGACACAATTTTCTTTACGTTGAATTGTCCTTTCTATCACCTGATTTAAAAAAACAGTCTTTCCAGATCCGGGCGAACCGATAAAAAAAACATGCTGGCATTCAAATTTCTTGGGTAATTTTACATCCCCAAATGGTAAATCAGCATTTAATTTCTTCAGTTTCTTATTTAACAAATCAGAACTTATTAACTTAGATCCTCGCAACCATTCCTTTGTATTATGCTCCACTGATCTGGCTTTAAAATATTTAAAAACAAAAGGAATGATCAAATAAATAGAAAAACTGAAGCCTATGGACATATAAAGCTTATTTACTAATTCTGTTTGTGGAACAATAACGGTCGTAAGATATTCGTTGACCTGGGATGCATAGATAGGGATTTGTTTATCATTGACTGTAAAATAAATAATGGAATCAGCAGCAGAAAAGGCAGCTTTAATATATGTAAAAAGAATATGGAATTCTAATACATCAAGCCACATGAAAATAATAAAAATCCATAGAGTCAAATGCGATTTTAAGGTCACGGAAATAACTGTTGTAACCATTCGCCATGACATTAATAATTCAGAATAAGAGGATTCGAAACCTCTATAAAATGCATTTTTTTTCATTAAGAAGCCCTGATTCTTGACTCTAATTTTTGATATTATTCTTTGTTTTTCATGGCTAAATATATTTTTTGAACTTCGGAATAAAATTGATCCGGGATATCTTTGTTTAAAATATTTTTCATATATTTCAAAACAACAAACCCAAATTGAGGAATAAATTTTATTTGATTTTTATATTCTTCTAATTTGCTCAATACGCCATTATTGAACGAAATAAACTTATCGTGATTATCAAAATAAACGTTAACAAACTCGGTCATAAAAAGATTGAGCCTGTACGATTTTAAATCAACATCTTTTACTTGGTCAGATAAAGACCCAAGCTTTTCTTGAATTTCATCAAATTTCAGAGACAAACTTTTTTCAATTTTTTCGCTTCCGCTGGGTTCATTTTTCTTAAAATATGCCTCAAGTCCAAGCTGAATAATTTCATTCAGTGCTTTATTTTTTGTGGTGTTTTTACTGATTACAATTTTGCTTATTGCATCATCAAAAATTTTCGGGATTCGGCAAGTATGCTTGACTTCCATAGATATGCGTCACTTTTTTTAATATTATTTCAGGTTCTTGTATAGATAGTGCGTCACTTTTAATGCTTAACCGAAAACCATAACAAATATTTTTACTGCTTTTTGCTGGTGCGTCACTTTTTTTATTATTATTTCAATATATTGTATGGATAGTGCGTCACTTTTTCTTTTTTTATAGGGTGTGTCACTTTTCCGCAACTCTAATTAATTGATTTTGCATATTTTTTATATTTTTTCGCCTTTTTTCCCGATGCCATTTTTTGTCATGGCGTCGGGTGTGTCGCTAATATTGTTTTAACCAATATTAGTGAAGAAATATAGCTTTCACTCTCTTCAGATTATTAAGTAGGTTGGTTAAGCGACAGTCAGTAAAATTTTAAAAAATAAAATTAAAAAATATAACTGCTGCGCGTGAAACTTTATTTTGTTTTGTAAAAGGCAAGTGCCAACCTTGCGAATGAAATTTAAATCTCTGTTGTTAAATTTTATCGCGGATTGCCAATATTTCGTTTTTAAAGTCTTCTGGAAATTTTCCGCTTTCAATATCCTTCATGTATTTTAAAACTATTTTCCCGGCAGCATTTGAAAAATTTTGTTTCGCTTCGTCTTTCTTTTTTTTCCGTTCCGCTTTTGCTGCTTTTACAAATTCTGTTAATTCTTTCTCAGACATTTCAGCAGCTTTTTGAAGTAATTTTTGGTCAAACTTTTCGCTTTCATTCTTTTCTTTTCCGGTTGTCATTTTAAATCCTTTCTCTGATTAAATTTTGAAATTAGAAAAATTATAAACTTCGCTCAAGTTCTATCTCAAAATTTTCTTTTTGAGCGCCTTGCTTAAAATTTTCTGCATTTTGGTTTTCAATCCTTTTTTCTCCAGGCGAAATTTCTTTTGGTTCCTGATGAATCTCTTTTTGCTGCGGCATTAATTTGTCAAGGATGTCTTTACCCGATTTTAACTCTACAGAATAATCATCTAAAGTTGATGCTTTTTGCTGCCATTTGAACGATTGATCTTTCAATTTTTCCAAGTCATTTGTGAACACCTGGGTTTTTTCTTTTGCCCTAGTGGTGGCAACATAAAAAGAATTTGCTGAACCAATGATTTCTTTTCCGTTATGATAAACAACGGTATTGTCAAAAGTAGCACCCTGGCTTTTATGGACAGTCAAAGCATATCCATGATCAACGTAATTATATTTTTTTTCACCGGAATCAGACATGGAGAATTCTTTAAACTCAGTTTTTCCGGCTTCTGTTACCGCAACTCTCATTGTTCCATTTCTTTTTACAGAAACAACTTTTCCCAACGTGCCGTTTTGCACCTTGAGGGTTTTATCATTTTTTAAAAACACAACTTCATCGCCTTTTGAAAACGCCCGTCTGCTTTTTTCATAGACTGAAATTTTTTCTGAGTTATCATTCAAATTAACCCAAAACGGTTTCCCTGATTCTCCATCAACCTTTATTTTATTTCCCTGATTATCCACTTCAGAAATTTTATATAGGTCATTAATTTTTATTCGGCTATCAAATCTTTCATTAAACGACAAAGCTTCACCGACTTTATAAAAGTTTGAGCTTGCTGTTTTATTTCCCGACAAACCTTTACTTGTTAATACATTAAATTCAAAATCCTGCTTTTTTAATTCCCCTGACTCAATTAATTTTTTCCTGATTAAATTATTAAGGTGGTCCTTGTCTTTGTTTAGGTCGGTTAAAATAACCGATTTCCCGTCTTCACGCATTTTTAAATATGCGTCTATTGTCCCTTTGATTAATTCCTTTTTTCTTGTCCGGATAAATAAATTTTTTTGGTATTCTAAATTATCTACCACAGCGGACAGCCCCTTATTCTGGAAAGTAATAAAATTTTCATGAGCGAAACTGCCCTCTCTCTGTCTTACGCCTTCTTTCAAAACCACTTTTGCAACATCTGTTTTGTTTTGCAAAATGTCATGCATACGGCCTGCTGAGATTGAAGCAAGTTGTTTTGAATCGCCCTGGATAACAAGTTTGACATTTGCTTCCTCACTTATCTTTAAAATTTTATTAAGGTGCCGGCTTCCCGTCATTGATGCTTCATCCATTAATATAATATCGCCCTGCCTTAACCTGATTGAATTTTCATCAGGCATAACAGGCCTTGTTCCGCCATGTTCAATATTTTTTTTCAGAAACGCATCTATTGTAAATGCCTCTATCCCCACTTTGTTTAATTCCATTGCGGCTTTCCCAGTGAATCCGATGCCAAAAACTTTTTTATTTTTTGACTCAGCAAAACTGTTTATGATTTTTGTATAAGCTGTTTTCCCGGTTCCAGCATCACCTTGAATAATATTAACTCGATCTGTTGATGATAAAACAACTATTGCCGCTTTTCGCTGCGCTTCTTTAAATTTGAATTTCTTATTACCGCCCTGCCCTGCATTATTTTCTTTTTCAAATTCCTTTTCTTGCTGATCCAGGAATTGATTTATTTCCTCCGGGCTTCCCATGGCATCAAACTGATCTTTGGACCGGGTCACCATTTCTAAAACATTATTTTCGGTACGCTGCATACTCGGTGTTGTGTAACACTCTATTCCATTTTTCGCTGTTGTCTTTTCTCCAAGCTTTATCAGTTTTCCAAGCTCTATATTTTTTTCAAAAGCAGTTTCCAATTCAGTTGTGCTATAACTCCCTAAAGTCAATTTTGCGGTTTCCGCCAGTATGTTCTTTTTCATAAAGACGGCATCTTTTAAAGTTATTAGCTCGCTTGCTCGCGGGACGGCTTCGCTCAAGGAAATATTTTTTTCATTTTCATTGCCCAATTTGATCGCGTTTTTTTGAATAGCTTCTAAACTTTTTCCACTGGCGCTTTTAATTGTTTCTATCCATCCTTGCCGCAAAAGAAGTTTATCAACATCCTGTTCTTTTTTTACACGGCTGCCCAATGCTGCAACCTCATGAAGCTTTGCATCGGACAAATCAGAATATAGCCCCGCTGCCTTAAACTCTTTGACCTTATCTTCAACCTGTTTTCGTCTTGATGAAAATTCATCAATTATTATTTTTCCAACTCCTTTAATTTCAAAAAACGAATCGTCCCGGTTTGTGATCTCAATCCCGTAACCAATTTGTTTCAAATTATAAGCAAGCTGATTCCTGTATAAGCGGCCAAGCACCATTTTATCAGTGAAAAGGGTGTCGTTATGCAGAGCCTTCCAATTTCCGTTTTGATCTTTAGTCAAATTCATCAAAACGGCATGGGTATGTAATTGAGGGTCCATCGCTCGGCTTGTGATGTGGTCGAATTTTCCAACCACGATATTTCCGGTGTGAACGGCCCTTCTGTCACCGTTTTTTTGAAGCCTTGCCTGGGCATTGTTTTGTTCAATATAATCCAGAATAGTTGAAACCGCTTCGTCGTGAGCCCCTTTTACCCGTTCATCCGCAAGCGCCATGATAGAAACTGATTTCGGCGCTGAAAATGTCAGGTCGATTGCTGCACGATCTGTGATACTGTTTTTGTCCAGACGAAGTTTTTCTTCAGTACCAGGACGCAGCCCTTTTAGAACTTCGGCAAAATTATCATGATCAATCTGGCCGGTTAATCCTAAATCCTCCGCTCCTTTACCATGCCAGAAACCGCCTTCCTGTAGATAGTAATCGTCTTTTTTATGATACTGAGCCGCATCACCAGCTTTTAAAGGCGCAGATAATGAAAGCATAACCTCAACCCTCTCATATAATTTTATTATGTGACCCTTCCGAGCCGTGAATTTAAACTCACAAGGTGAGCGGGTCAAGGCTTTTTGCTTCCAATGGTATTTTTTGTTGCACCCCGCCAGGTAATCAATTGCTTCCGGTCACCAGTAATAATTTTAAAAATTAATCCGGATGAAACATTTTGGTTAAAGAAAAACAGCAATTTTTAACATTTGCCATATTGAAGGTTAAGGACATACAAAACATTATGAAACCGCAAACATGGCCCGTTTACGTTCTTAAAAAAGCCCTCTACCCTCCCGGCGCAGCCGGGAAAAAATTGACGGTACAGCCTATCCGAATCAAGGATAAAAGTAGAAAAACGATATGGATACCAATTGATGAAATCATGATCCCCGCGCCCAAAAATCCAATTTCCAAAAAACAAAGAAAAGTGAAATATGGCGGGCTTATAAAAAAAGAAGCGCGAGCAGGTTTCTCTTAATCTGTCGCAAGAAACCTTTCTGACGGCTTATGAGATCCAATAAAAAATGGCTCTTTCTTATACCGATATAATAGAAAAATGCTGCTTCATACCAAAGATTTGAAATCAATTAATTCGGTGATTGATACTGTATTCCCTGAAAAATACAGGTTCTATGATCCAAAAACTCAAAAGGCAATCGCATCCAAAGCCTGAAGGTCCATCCCAACAAGTTTGGCAGCGATTACCTTTTGAACAAAAAACCGTAGGTTCATGTTTGATTTTTAACTTAAATTTTCACTCTATTTTCACCGGCTTTAGCATTGATCTGCTGTACCAGGTCCATGCGCTTAAATTTTAGGTGCAAATTACCGTTTTTGAACCACTTACAAGAAAAATATCCTGTCTCCAGGGTTGTTTTTTGGCCGGACCCTCTTATTTCCTGATCTATTAACGTTGGTAAGTTAAAGGGATGCTTTGCGATTCCTTTGCCGTCAAGCAAATGAAAAACATTATCCAAAGCCTGTAAATACTGGTGCCTGTGGTACGAAACGCCGCTGGAATTAACACAAAAAGACAAGATTGCCCGTTCGCCTAATTCCGGCTTTTGATTTGTTTTGTATCCACTGTATTGAGGCGTAAGAAATGTAAACACCTCAACAACTGCCTTATTAATCAGATCCGGAAGACTGTCACCGAGATTTTTTAAAAAATCATGCAAGTTTTCAATAGTGATTTCCGGCAGCGTTCCTTTTTCAAGTTGTTCATCCATATTTTTGGCTTCATGGATTGCCATCATTTCCTTGATTTGACATTTTTCCGTGATAGCCCTCCAAACGTTTCTTTTAACCATTTCCCGGCTGCTTTTCTTTTCCCGCTCAAGATCGTAATCGTTCATATTCCGGGGTAAAATTGAATTGTAATATGAATTATTGCCAACCGCTTCAGACAATATTCTCTTTGCGCTTATGAGCAAGTCAAATGCCTGGTTAATATTTTTATCTGCTTCCTGATAAAGGGTTATGATTCTTTCGGCGGTAATTTGTTTTATCGGTAAGGTTGTGCCTATATACATTTTAAACCTCTCTTTCTGTTTGATTGCGGGAATCTACATTTTCTTCAAAAGTTGCCCATCTTTTTTCTGTCGGGGTGTTAATATTTTTATTCGCTCTGAGAACCGGCGCCATGCTGTATTTACCGAGCGGGAAAATGGTTTCAATTCCCTCACACATTATGATCTTACGCCGGATGATTTCTTTTTCTCCGGCTTCTGTAATCCAGACGTTTTTTTCAGTCCGCTTGATGATTTTAAAAGTATAAACGCATTCATGATTGCAGCTTGATCGGGTTGAGTAGGTGTTATGTATTAAAAAACGTGTATTCATGGTCTGATCTCCACAGATCCGCTTTAACTGTTTATCCTTCCTGATGCTGCTGCATCAGGAAGAATTTTTTACATATTCTGAGCTAATGCTCCGGCCAGATGTTTAAAAAAATGGTTAATGTTGCCGTTTGCGGAATCAATTTTAACTATCATCGCCTTGATTTGTTTTTGTTCTTGATCCGGCGCGATCTTGATATGTTCAATAACGACGTCAGAATCAATAAGGTTGAGCGTGCCGTTTTCGCTCATGATTTCCCATGATTCATAAGGCAGTTTTTTTTCATCTAAAAAAGTTTCAAACCATTCAATAAATCCGTTCACAATATCCCCCTTACGTTGTTTTTTATTCCTTTAACTTATGGGTAATATTTACACTCATTAGGTGTATAAGTCAAGCCTTTTTTGAATATTTAAAATATTTTTTATATTTAAAATATTTTATTTATGTTTGTTTTTAATAAAAAACTTAACCGGCTGCGTTTGATTCTGATTTTATCATGATTGTCTGAAATTAAAGGGAAACACCCTGGCCGAATCCGGGCAAGCATCAGGGAAAAGAAAATTTGACGGTGGGGAAAGTTAAGCCCATGCGCTCAATGCTTGCAGACACTGAGCGCATGGGAATAATTTAGGAATCGAGGAATTCTTTATTTAAAATATAATCCGCTGCTTTTTGAGCCTTTCCCGCTGCTTGGATAAGTATTTTTTTATCATCTTTAAACTTTCTTAACCAGCCGGCGATATATGCAGCAGAATTTTCAATTGTTTCATTTTCAATGCTTGATTCAGCACATAAAAAAGCTGCGCCCATTTCCGCGATTAATTCCTCTTTTGAATAATCAGCAGATCCGAACATATGATTTTTTAATTCACTTTCGCGGTTTAATCTTGATACGTGGCCGGTGGAATGCGCTAACTCATGAAACATCGTAGAATAGTATTCAGCATCAGTCAGAAATAGCTCTTTTTTGGGCATATTTACCATATCCGCAGACGGTCTATAATATGCCCTCGCTTCATTGTGGTTGATAGTGGGTCTATTCGGCATATCTGCAATTATTTTTTCAGCCTTTTCAATGGGAGAGAATTCTCTTGTTTCGGGCTGATCAATTTCCGGAAGCTCTATGCCTTCGCACTGATCCAGGTTGAAAACGGTATAATATCTCAATAATGGCACCTGTTTTTTTTCGCCGGTTTCTTTGTCGGTAGATTCAAGCCATTTCCAAAAAACAACAGGAAAACCTTTTTCACCTTTTTTGACACGGCCCTTGAGATCCGCAGCCTGTTTAAACGTGACCCAGTAAGGAGTTGACCGCATAGCCAATTTAAGCAAAAAAATGTTGATTCCCCGATATTCTTTTTTGCTGGTGAAATTCTGCGGAAAGCCTTTAATATAGCCATTCCAAGGCAAACGCCATGGAACCGTACCTTTTTCCAATTGCTCAATAATTTTGTCTGTGATCATTTCATAAATTTTGTCTTGTCCGGTTGTCTGATTCTTGTTATTCATTGTAGAACCCTTTCCTTGTAGTGGGGTTGTGTTGTTTGCCCTTCCCGGTGTTCCCGCACTGGGGAGGGCTTTTGTTTTTTGTTCCCTTAACTTATAAAAAAAATATACACTCATTAGGTGTATGTGTCAAGCTTTTTTTAGATATTTATAATATTTTTTATATTTAAAATATCTAAAATTATCTTCTTAATTTGACTTAAATAAAAAAGACTTAACTTAACCAGATGCGCTTGATTCTGCTTTTATTGTGATTGATTGAAGTGGAAGGGAACCCGAAACGCTCCGGCCAGATCCTGGGCGGACAAATACCAGACGGGAAAAAGTTGATTTTGAAGGATCGAAAAAACGGGGTCGATAAAGGAAACGGTGAAATGAAAAACCGAGGAAATTAATGCTTACAAGAAAAGAGTTACATTACCTTGCAGATATTGGGGTTAGAAAAAACTTTTCAAATACAATCAGGACAAACCAGAAAAGCAGAGAGAAAAACAATCCTGATCCTCTATGAGAACCATGCTGGAACTGTCATGGAATTGCCGAAACCCGGAATGATGGCAAAAATTTAGAATGTTTATAATTTTTATAATGTTTATAATATAAAATATATTTAAAAGTATCTGAGAGATGCGAGAGTGCTTGATTTTTGCTTGCAAAATATCATTAGTGCTCTTGGGTCTCCAAACAACCGAAGTGCAGCGCAGGGCGTTAGCCTTCATTGTGCCACCCTGCCCTTTTTTCAAACGGATTGATTACAAAAACTTTCTTTCCATTTTTTAAGGCATACTCCAGGCAATTCCAAGTACCGCCTTTTTTCTCCTGATCCCAAACAGCAATGACATATTGGCTATGATCGACCATCCAGCGGTTGCGTTTGTGCATTTTCCATGCAGCAAAACCGCCTTCAGACACCTCAATTATTGTATCTGATCCTTCCAATATTTTATTATATGCTGTTTTTGCTTCTTCCTTCCATCTGTTTGCCTGAGATGGAAACGGCTTTGCGATGCATAGATTAACTGGTTTGCCTTGTTTTTTCATTTCAATAACTATTTCAGCAGCCCATTGATCAACACCCAATGCGCCACCGGAAATAAAATACTCGATTTTTTTATCCAATGCTTTTTGTATCGCTGCTTTAAGCGCATATTTAACCCAATCTTGAATAGGGGTTGAAGCATAACCGCCTAACCGATCTGGCCGATGCCCTGCAAAACAAATTGAATTTTCGTTTTTAATCATTTAGCGACACCACAAAAAGAATTTAAATTATTCCTTTTTCTTTTAATAAAGCCCTCACCAATGTAGGCAATGGAACAACAATACCATGAGCAATGTTCGCTAATTTATCCAGTTTGGCGCGTTCCTCTTTTGTGATGCTTATTAAGATTTTTTCTGACAATATTTCATCCACATCTTTTTTGGGCCGCCCGACTGTTTTTTTGGCGGCAGCTTTTTCAGCTTTAATAATATGATTTGGCTTTAATTCTTCTGGCGCTGTCTTTTTTGTACTTGCGGCATTTATCGCGTTTTCAACTCGATTTCCGCCGTCATTGTCTGTTGTTTTTTTTATTTTTTCCGGTAAAGCCATTATTATACCTCCACAATTGAAGTTAAAGTTATACTCAAACCCTCTTTGCGCGTGTGGTTCAAGGTAAATTTAATTTTCAACTATGATACACTTAATTAGTGTTTAATCCAATGGTTTTTTAATATTTAAAATATATTTAATATTTAAATAACAGGCAAATCGACTGGCAATGCAGGAACTTTTAGACAGGTGGCTGGGGTATTATCATTTATTTATATTATGCTGTTTATAATGTTTGAAACATTATAAACATTAAAAGTTTTTTTATTTATATTCTACTTTCCCGGTGTCTCCTGGAATTTAAACTGCCCTCCCCTCTTTCCCTTTATTTGCGTATTAAGGGAAAAGATCGCAAAGGCTTTTTTTTCACATTACGATTATTGACGGTTATGACCTTGCGAGGATCATAATTGTCCACCTCAAATGGAACCCGGCAAACATTAATCCAGAAATCCGTTTGTCTATTTGGATCTTCTGTTTCTGCAAGGTAACTTTTATAAGGCATACTTTAGAAACCTTCTGTTTTTATTGATAAACAAGAAAAACAACAACAGGAATAAGCATTGTTATCACAGTTTAAGGGTTAGCCAGTTAGGTTGTTGTAAATGTTTTAAAGACTTGTATAGGTTTTAGGGAGGAATAAAGTCTGTTAATATAGATACTTACATATAGGTTTTATCACAGTTTGAGGGTCAACTATCACTCTTTAAGGGTTGCTTATCACACTTTAAGGGAGAGCTATCACAGTTTAAGGGGTAAAACCCTTAAATATCAAACATTCTCCATCCATCACACTTTAAGGGTCAATCCTGTTTATTGTTAATGATGGCTAATGGCAGAATTTATTATGTTTTAAAGAGTATTTATCACAGCTTGAAGTTAAAAAGCTATTGTTTTTAAGGGGTTTCTAACTATCACAGTTTAAGGGTCAGAGATTTTAACTTCCAAAAGACGTTTATCCACCACATTTTAAGGGATGACTCTGCTTGTTTTTGTGATGGTCCGAATTGTCGATATGGAGAAAAGCCTTGGATACACTGAGATTATGGTAGAGTTGAATATCTTTTGAAGAGTTATTATCACAGTTTGAGGGTCAAAAGCCCCGGGTTTTTATTGATTTCTATCTATCACAGTTTGAGGGTCAGACATTTTAACATTCAAGAGATGTTTATCCATCACACTTTAAGGGATTCCCTGATTATTCTTGATTTGGTTCAAGACTGAATAAAATAATTAATATTAGGCTGTTATGCTATAAATTTTCTATTTTAAGAAGTATCTATCACACTTTGAGGGTGTGAAATTCCAAGTTCTTGTTGGTTTATAAATATCACAGTTTGAGGGTCAAAACGCGTGATGGTTTAGAAGTCTCCATCCATCACACTTTGAGGGCTGGGGCCAATGCTGGTTAAGGCTCCAGAAGGAATGATTCATTTGATAATGATTATGGTAACTTTTGTTGTCTTTTGAGGAGCACCTATCACAATTTGAGGGTCAGAAAATTTATCCAGGATGATTCCGGTCGCCTGTTCCGGAGGATTTCAGCGCTTCAAATTTTGAAGGATTTCTATTTATCACACTTTGAGGGTCGGGATTATAAGCTTATGGGGCGTGTTCCATCACAACTTAAGGGGCAGGCTGTTTTTATGTAAAAATTTTCAGATTGGAATAATTCATTTGATTAATAATGGTTATGGGCCAGCCCTATTGTCTTCTGAAGGGCATCCATCACAGTTTGAGGGTCAGTTAATGATTTTTACAGGGCATCCCCATCACGCTTTGATGACGGGATCGATGCTGTTTCATAACGAAAAAACTCCAGGATGAAAGAATGCTTTTGATCAATCATAACTTCGATATCTTAAATCAAATTTCGAGAAGCAATTATCACACTTTAAGGGTCGGGTTTAATAATCTTATGGGGCTTTTTCCATCACACTTTGAGGGTTGAGGCTGTTTATTCACGAGAAGACTTCAGGGGTGAAAGAATGCGTTTGATAAAGCAAAGGCATGACAGATTTATTGTATTTTCCTGGAAAACTCTCACACTTTGAGGGTCAGTCGCCTTGGTTTTCAAGGAATTAACTCTCACACTTTGAGGGTCAAGGCATCTTGTCTTCTCAAAAAAGGATATTAAAAATACATCACAATCTTGACAATGGTGTGATAGTAGGGTAATGGGTTTAATATTTTGAATAATCGTTAATAATTCAAATCGGAAAAAGGTCTTTGGGTGGATACATTTAAAGAAAACAGGCTTGTGGTTAAATCAAACGATCTAATCGAAGCCTCATATAAATTAACCCTGCAGGAAGCCAGGATTGTTTTATTGCTGGCCTCAATGATCAATAGAGAAGACGATGATTTTAAGCTCTATCAGATAAAAGTGAAAGATTTTGCTAAGTTTGTTGGGGTCGATAAAAATAAAAATATATATAAACAACTTGCTCAAATTACAGAAAAATTAGGCAAAAGAACGTTAACGATTAAAAAAGAAGGCAGTGTTTTACAAATGGGTTGGTTGGCTTCCTCTGAATATTTTTTCAATGAAGGATATGTTGAACTTGAGTTTTCAGACAAGCTGAAACCCTATTTATTACAGTTAAAAGACAGATTCACGAAATATCAATTAAGCAGCGTTTTAGAGTTAAAGAGTTTTTATGCAATCCGGCTTTATGAGCTTGTAAAGCAATGGGAAAAATTAAAGACCAGAACAGTTGAAGTCCAAGAATTAAGACTGGCTTTAGGTATTCCGGATAATAAATATCAACAGTATGGTCATTTTAAAGACCGGGTGCTAAGCTCAGCTCGGGATGAAATCAATAGTAAAACAGAGACGTACTTTGATTTCACAGAGATTAAAAAGGGTCTAAAGGTTGTAATGATAAAGTTTGAGATTCAACCAAATTATAAAAGGCCACACCAAATCATTGAACCACCAAAAGTTGAAAAAGTGAAAAATTCCCCTCTTTATCAACAGTTAACCGAATATTTCTGCTTAAACCCCAAGAATGCTTTAGAAATGATCAATAACTATCCCGAAAGTCAGATTCTGGAAAACATAGAATATGTCAAACATCAGCTGGGTAAGGGTAAAATTAATGATATAGCCCCGTATACGATAAAAGCGATTCATGAAAATTATAAATTACAATTAAGCCTGTTTGACACTGAGAAACATGCTGCACAGAGAGAGAAAATAAACCAAGAAATTGAACAACAAAAGGAAGAAGATTTAAAAAAAGAATATTATCAATACCGGTTTGATGAAATTCATAAATATCAGGATAGTTTGTCGGACGAAGAATTGAATCAAATTAATATTGAGTGCCAGCAGAAAGTTGAAAATGAAAAAGGTAAAAAAGGGCGCTCCGCCAGCAAGATGTATATAGAAATTGAAAAAGAAAGATATTTTGTTAATAAGGCAAGCGTTTTAGATTTTGAAAACTGGAAAGATTTAAAAAAAGTCACAGAATTGACGTAACCCATTCTGTTTGTTTCATCAAACAACCCAGCCGTCCTCCCCACTTCCAACTTTTCTGACGCATACTGTAAAAAGCATGTCATTGTTTTTTCAGGGAGTGCGGAAAAATCGAAAGCGCCCTACCCTGCCTGCCGTTGGTTCTCTTTGGCACATGACCCGCATGAGTTTCTATCCTTGGCTGAAAACGCACTCAGCAGATCCAAATACCCTGCCCTGTCATATTATATATTAGCGCAAATAGTGTTCATAAAACATTAAACTAAAAAACATTTATAATGTTAATAAATATAAATAACGTTTTAAACTTTAAAAACACTTGAATTCCTCTTTATTTGATGAGAGAGTCAGTTGCAATGGATATTCTGAAGTTTTGGGTTAAAAACATTTAAAACATTAATAATTTTTTAAAAATCTAACGTATCGAGAGAGCGTTCTGAAAAAATATTATTGATAAGGCGAGTGAAGGCCCGGAACAAAAATCCCTCTCAGGG
The DNA here is from genome assembly GCA_049297455.1 of Desulfosalsimonadaceae bacterium. GTDB lineage: Bacteria > Desulfobacterota > Desulfobacteria > Desulfobacterales > Desulfosalsimonadaceae > SURF-3. Next base: position 25,358 of record JBAQUK010000312.1, read on the forward strand.
CGGCTTCAAAAACTGCAAGGCCAACAATAACATTAAAAATGTTATTAAATTTTGAAAGGTTTAGGGCATTTAGGGCATTAAAAACATTAAAAACTTTTTATATATTAGAGCTCTTTCCCTAAGCCTCAGCTTATTTCTTATAGAGCCGGCCAGGGGAAAATATACGCCAATTTAATCCGGCATTTTTAAATTTCAGGTTAAGAATTTTTAAAACATTATTAATTTTTTAAAAGTGTAAAAATAAATGTATGAGGGTAAGCGATGTTACAGACATAACACATTGCGTTATATTTGATAGATCGCAAAAATGGAACTTTTAAAAGGCTATAAAAATTGTTTGATGAAGGGGCGGATTGATTGAATCAGGGCAAAAACGGTTTCTGAGCGTTCTATAAAATTAACAACATTGAAAATGTTATTAATTTTTAAAAAGTTTAAAGCATTAAAAACAACAAAAGCATTTTAACGGACATAATTGAGTATCAACGATAACCGATGGCTTTTTATGGTGAGGGGTTCCATGTGAAAAAGTCCGTAAATAAGTTTTGTGTTTTATATTTTAACATTAAAAACATTTAGAACATTACAAAGTTTTTAAAGGGGAAAAATGAAAATTACAACGTACAACGTAAAGGGTGGGGTAGGCAAAACGGATATTTCTTTAAATATGGCGTTAACTTTAGATTACGGGATAATAACCAATGAACCTTTTAGCCCCTTAGAATCAGTCATGGGCTCAGAAAATTTTTTAAAACTTAATCCTGGTGACAAATTACCAAAGCTTCCAAAAGATGCAGACATTGTGTTTGATTTTGGTGGGTATCTAGACAACAGAGTGATTGAAGCATTAAAACAGTCTGATGTTGTGCTTGTGCCGGTAATAAACGAATTTAAGGATCTACACACAACAATCAATTTTATTCAGGAAATAGAAGATTATAATAATAAAATTATAATCGTGGTTAACCGAGCGCAAAAGGGGGATTTTGAGAGTGTTTGTGAAGCCATGCAAAGTTTTTACTCATATCCAGTATTTGAAATTAAATTAACACGAGCTTTGCCAAATATAATGAAAGAAAAAAAATCAGTCAAAGCGATGGTGGAAGAGGGCGGTTTAAAAGCTTGGAATTATAAATCGGTAGCTAACCAGTTTGACAAAATAATTGAAAAAATCTTTCAATAAAAAAATAAACATTAAAAATGTTATTAATTTTTTAAAATTTTAAAACATTAATAAAATAATAAATTTTTTTAATGCAAGGGGGGATAATGGCAAAAGTTAATTTAGGGGATCTTCATAAGGAAGAGAAAAAACATATTCTTAAGAGCCCTGAACAGAAAATAAGTGAACCGAAAAAAAAAGAAACTTCAAAAAAGCTCGGAAGGCCTCACAAAGACGCAGCAGAACGTTTGGATATGAAAATTACAGTTAACTTCTCAAAATCTGAATATGAAAAACTTAAAGAAAAATCAGCAGGCTCTTTCAATGTTCCGCTGCCCCAGTTGGTAAGAGGGTTATTGAAAAATTCTGGCGAAATTTAAATCGACAATGTTGAGAAGAAGTTATGTTTTTAAGGCCATCTTCCAGAAGGCGTGGGTAGATAGGCCCTGAATCCAAAGCAATCCTTGGCTTAAAAGTATCGACGAAGAGATTAAAAGGTTTGGCTTTGTCTCCGATAATGCGAAGGGTGCGGATCGATGGTTTGGTGAAAATGGCCTTTTGATTTCTTTCTTAGAACATGCCGCACGGTCCTTGATTAAGGCCCAGGAAACCATTTTAAGTGATTTGAAATTAAACGAAGAGGGGAGGGCGGTCTTTTTTTGAATCATATTGAAAATGAGTAAAGACACATATAGGACGACTTTTATAAAAAATGACGTTAATAATGTTTTTAAAGTTATTAACATTTTAAATGCTCAAGGTTAGAAAAATGATTTGAGATTCATAATGACCCGGTGCTCACAATTACTGGTGTCATAAAAAGCTATTTAATAGCCCCCGGTACTCACCACCAATATCCTTTTCATTTTAATCCCGATTTATGGCTTTTTTGTGCGTTGATATTCGTTGGAATGAATTGTTTCGTTCCGATCCCGATATCAACGAAATGTTCCTTTTCTGCTATTGCGAGTTTTTTAAGTTCCCCGGTTTTCTTTTCATCATTTCCGCTTTTTTATTAAGCTTTAAAAACAATGAAAATGTTATTAATGTTATTAATGTTTTTGATATAACGATTGAAGCAATGCTTTAAGTTGCTGTTTTTTAGTCTTTTTTAAAGCGCGATCAATAATTTTTTCAACATCATCCAAGTTAGAAAAAGCTGCCAGTTTCAAAATAAAATCGTCAGTCATTAGTAATCGCATAAGTAATACTTTGTGGTCGTCGGGAATCTCTTCAAAAGACCTGTCTTGCAATATATCATTCAAAGTAACAACTCCGGATAAGAGTAATTTTTTCAAAACGAACGGAGACAACGGCCTGTCTCCCTGGATGATCCGGGTTAAAATAACTGGGTTTAAACCGTCCAAAGATTCCTTACACAACCACGCAACCTGCCGATTCTCCAGGTATACGGATAAAACCATAATTACACCTGGGGCGTAACTTTTTAAAATATCATATTCGTTGCGGACGATTTTTGGCGAATTTTTGGACATGCAATAACATATCATAATATCACAAAAAAACCAATGGCATTAAAAAAAAATACCATCGGAATCTTTTTTCCTTGACAAAACATGCATAAAATATTTAGCAAGCGATACTACTGAAATCCAATATTGACGCTAACGTTAAGGTAAGTATCTGAAAAATTGTGACACCTTATCGGTGTTTTCTCTATTTCAAAATATATTTATCGCCTAAAACGCCCTAAAATTTGCCATTATTTAGGCAAAAAAACATATATAAAAAAATTATATAATTATTTCAAAATTTTATATAAATTTAAAAACAATTGTTTGCTTTTTAGGGTATCGAAACTTTGCCACCTCAAAACTAAAAATTTAACGCTGATAATTTAAGAAAATATAAATAAATCGTAAGCTTAATTATCTCAGTATATTAACTTAAAATTAAATATTTTTAAGCCGGTCGACCGTCGACAATTAGGAAGGTGAAAAAATCAAAATGTCTAACTGTTTATTTAAAGAGACAAGGATAACAGTGTTTACACTTATGATGGTAGTTTTCTTAGCAGCATGTTCAGAAAAAACAATACATCCTGAGCAAGAGAACCAACGCGACATAGCAGCCGTTTCAATGCAAAAAGATCCGGCTGAAATTTACATAAAACCTCATGTCGCTGAGGGCTTGGAAGAAGAATCCTTTGTAATTCAAAGCAAGACTGAACGGGAGCAGTTTAAAAGACAGTTAAAGAATCCAATAAAGGTGCGGTTTAGTAGTCGTCAAGCAACTGACAATCCCAAGAATTAAACTGAAAGGAGGAATTTATAAAAAAATTACCGGCAGGAAAATTTTAATTTCCAATAACAAAAAAATTAAAGGAAAAACAATGAACGCAAATCGAACAATTAAGGATTATTACACGATTATGTTGGCTATTTTGGCGATCAACATAATGTGGCTTTTCCCGGAAACTGCCAGCGCGATCACAGCTCCGGCTGTCGGTGATTTTGGGTATGACATCTATGACATCGCCGTTAACGATATCCTCAAAGGCCCCATTGGTTTTGTCGGCGGTTTGGCGACTATCGTTGTTGGCGCTGTTTTCGCGGTAAAACAGCAGTTTATGGGTGCCATTCCGTGTATTCTCGGTGGGGCTGCGATCATTAAGGGCGACACAATTGTTACCTCTCTGGGGATGCTGATCTAATGTCAAACAAAGTTCCACAATATCTAAGTTCACCGATGCAGATCATGTGGTTTGAGTCGGATGAATTCGGCATTATGACGCTGTTGTTCACGCTTGCAATGGTTTTTGGCGGTTGGTTCATGTGGGGTCTCTTTTTCATAGGCACCTGGGTATATATCAAGGCAAAACATAAGTATCCACAAGGGTTTTTAAAGCACATGATTTACTTTGCTGGTCTTAAAGAAATGGCATATTACCCAGGGCCTTTTGAAAAAGAATTTAACGAGTAATTTCAATTAAGAGAAATCAATGAAATTAAATTTATACCTCCAAAAAAGTTCAAATTTATACGCCGAAAACAGAATGCTAAAATTTGTTGTTGTGGTGCTTACCATTGGCATTATGTGGTCAATGGTAAGCGCCAATCGTGCGTTAAGGTATCAACGAACGATCATCTTGCCGCCCAAGGTTGATGATCGCATAGAAATAACCGGCACGACGGTAAATGATGCATACATAAAAATGTATATCCGTTACACCATGTCGCTTCTGCTGGATTATCAGCCGCTAATGGTTGAAGACAGCTTTAACGATCTGTTAACCCTGGCTGCCCCTGAATTTTTCTCAGTGTTAAAGATGCAGCTTTATAAAATAGGGGAAAGCGTCAAAAAACTTCAGGTGTCCTCAATTTTTTACATACACACCATCTCAGTTGACCAGGAAAAGCAAAAAATCAACGTCAAAGGCATGCGGAAACAGTATACGCATACGTCTTTGATCGAGAACGGGAAAAAAGAATATGAACTTGAATATCGAATTTTAAACGGAAGGTTTTACATTACAAATCTTCAGGAGGTCGGCCAATGAGGGTAACAATTAAGCACTTCATCTATGCGGTGATCCTGTTCTGGCTGGTCGGGATTTGTAACGCGAATGAATTCTATACAATTTTATTTCATCGTGGCGAAACCATGGAATCAGCCCAAGAATATTACGATCAGATGCTTCCGGAAATAAAAGGCAAAGCGATGATATGTGCCAACGATGGGGGATATAACGTCATATACGGATCTTTTAATTCTCAAACAGAAGCAACGAAAGAAGCGCAACGGCTTAAAGATGGAAAATATGTATGGATTGAAATTTCTTCTTTTGATCCGTTCAACTGCATTGCGCCAAATGTTTTAAATTCTATTCCTCAAAAGAATTTGCCGCCACGCGAATCTTTTGTTTTTCCGGAAAGAGATTTCAGCCAGAAAAAAGCTACCCCTCCACCGCCAGACCCGCCCAAAAAACAAGCACAAATAAACCCTGCTCCCGAAACGTCTACCATACTGGCATACCCTGAAACAGTTATAAAATGTAACCTTTCAAATCGGTATATAAACAGAATCGTTGCACCTGGGAACAAGGTTATCAAGGATCTCATTATACAAAAAGGCACTGGCATTGAGGTAAAAATTGAAGGGAAAAACGGGTTTATAACGTTTTTAAAAAAACAAGATCCGCTCAGTGAAGAAATCAAATTTCAGACATCACCCGTTGAAATCTATGCAGTTGTTGAACCGGATATTATTTATACCATCATCGGCCAGCCCAAAGACATGATCGCCCAAACCGTGGAACTGGTTTGGGCAAAAAATGAGATTGAAAAAAATTTAAAATTCTTCGCCGGCCTGCCTCTTGAAAAAAAAATTGTAAAAATGATTAAAACCACAATGGCTAACGAAATCCCGGACAGCTTCAGTCAAACAAAAGTTGGCAAACAGATTGATATTCTCAAGTCCGTGAATATTTATTTCAACCGGTTGATTGTGGCGGAAGGGGAGGGCTTAATTTTAAAAGAATACATTGTTTCCCTCAAACAAACTGCTGAGAAAGATCAAATCCCCGTAAAAGAGCAACATTTCCTTTTACCTGAACTGACAAAAAAGCCCATTGGCATAACAATAGAAGATTTTACCCTGACAAAAAAACAATCAACTCGCGTATTCATCGTAGAGCGCAAAGAATCATAAAGAGGATATTATGGCAACACCTGAATTCTGGAGCAATTTAGATCCAGGACAAAAAAAGAACATTACAATATTGGTACTTATCCTCATTTTTATAGTTGTGGCCTATTTTGGGTATTATGCTTCCGGACGCGGGACAAAACAGGAAACCGCAGAAGCCAAAAAGCCGACAAAACATATTAACCTGGAAGAAAGCACCTTGGAAAAAGGTCTGTATCAACAGACTGAAATGAAATTACAGAACCAAAAAGAAGAAATGGACAGCAAGATAAAAGCGATTGAAGCCAAGCTTGCTGCTTATAAAACCGAAGCCAGCACCCAAAAAGCCCCACCGGTTTTAATCAAGGAAGTTCAAAAAAAAGACGATCTGAACGAAACCGGTTTGTTGTCACAACAGACACAGTCGTTGCCAGTAAAACCGCCATTACCACCAGCACCGGACAAGAAGAACCTGTTTCCTGGAAATGCGCCACCGCCTCCGGCAACGCAAAAAGCCGTTATTTTAGGTGGGATAGAGGTTGTTTCTACCCAGCAGGGCACAACCGCTGCTTCGACAGAAAAAAAAAATTCAATTTATCTGCCTCCCTCCTTCATGAAGGCAACTTTACTGTCGGGAGTGGCAGCACCTACCACAACGGGAGGAAAAGTAAGCCCTGTGCCTATGTTGTTCAAGATAGACAATCTTGCAATACTTCCGAATGAAGTAAGGGCCGATCTCAAGGGCTGTTTTGTTGTCGCGGAAGGCACTGGAAATCTCGCGTCTGAGCGCGTCCAGACGCGCCTTTTAAATCTTTCCTGTGTCACCCAAAACGGTGAAGCCATTATTGACCAAACCATTAAAGGCTTTGTTGTTGATGCCGACGGCCAAGTGGATCTTAAAGGAAATCCTGTGGCAAAAATGGGAATGCATTTGGCGCGTGTGGGCCTTTCGGGGCTGCTCGGCGGACTGGCTGAAGGCATCGAACAAAGTGCCTATATTGAATCGTATTCGCCGGCTACGGGCGTGTCCAGCAGTGTTCTCCAAGACGATGGCGAAGCGATAGCCAAATTGAGTGTCGGGCGAGGATTGGCCAATTCAGCTAAAGAACTCCAAAAATTTTATATCGAACTGGCACAACAAACAATGCCGGTCCTGGAAGTCGGACCAACCAAAAAAGTTAATCTCGTCATAAGTGAAGGCGTTAATTTAGAAATTGCAAAACAACCTGAAACGGAATTGTAAAAAATGAAGATCAAAGAGATATGCGGGTTCTTATTTATAGTTTTTCTTTTAACCGGGTGTTCGACTGTTGGCAAAGTTTTTAATCCCTATGATTCAGAGTTTATGTGCCCTGACGTGGGCTTTGGAAAATGTGCAACAATGGATCAGGCATACAAGGAAAGCTATGAAGCACATGCCGAAAATGAAATGGTACTGACTGAACAGGGCGCGGAAACAGTAAGCGACAATGAAGAAAATGAAAAATGCAAAGATGGAAAATGCCAAAAGGAAGAGGGTACAGAAGCAGGGCCAATAAAACGGGAGTCTGACCCGGAATATATTTATAGGGATCGTCTTTTTAAGGAAATGGCAAGCGTGATCGAAGAGTCAGAAACCCCGTTGCTCGCACCGCCGAAAATCGGGCGCGTATTGGTTTTAAATTATTCTGACACCGAAGAAGTGTTTTATTCATCCAGACACATATATTTCATCACCAAAGATCCTCAGTGGGTATTAACGCCGTATGAAGGGCTTGAATAAATGTTCGGCAATTTATTTTTCGGCGGCAATGGCGGTTTATTAAAGTCTTCTTTAACAAAACTGACCAGTAGAACCCCGTTTTCAAAACATCTTCCTTACGGGACGTATAGCCCTGAAGAAAAGTTATACATAAACACCGATGAAACCATAGGTTTTATATGGGAATGTAAACCGCTGGTATATGCCAGTGATCAGACGTTTAAAATTCTTGAAGGTCTGTTTTCTGCCGGAATGCCAGAAGGCAGCGTTTTGCAATTTATGTTATATGCCGATCCGGATATTGATTATATTTTAGAAAAACACAGATCAATGAAAACCCGCAAGGGCAGCATTATAGAGAAATCAACGGCCAGCCTGATAAAAATGTTCCGGGACGGGACCAGCGGCGTTAAAAATTTTCAGGGGATTCCGGTAAGAAATTTCCGGCTGATTGTATCGCTGAAAATCCCGGTGAATGCGGATTTAACCAGAAAAACCCTGCTGGACATACGGGATATAGTCTCTGAAGTCCTGAGGGGAGCTCAGCTGGGTCCATGCCCGGTTGACCCAGAAATATTTCTAAATTTCATGTTGAAGCTGTTTAATGCCAATCCTCCAAGGTGGGCTACTCTCGACAAAAACAAGCCAATAAAAAATCAATGTATTTTGCCGGAAACAAAAATCGAAACCTCCTGGAAAGGAATAAAAGTAGGGGGAAAATTTTTTCGGTGCATGACACCTAAAAAGCTGCCCGTTGAGATAGACAGCCTGACGGCCAACCATCTGACCGGCGATATTTGGGGGTTTAAAAGCGACACCACACAGATAACCAACCCGTTTTTTTTTACCGTTAATTGCATTTTTGAGAACTTGAAAAGCCAGCTTCATACAAAATGCAATTTCGTATTGCAGCAAAAAGCAGCCGGATCGCTCGCGCCTTCTTTTATCCGCAAACAGGAAGAATATCTTTGGGCAACCGGGGAAATTGAACGAGGCACCCCGTTTGTAAGGATCATGCCCATGTTCTGGCATGTCAGCCCGGATGAATCAAGCGCCGGGGAAACCGCTGCCAGAGTAAAGAGAATGTGGGAAGCAAAAGGCTTCAGTACTCAAGAGGATAGGGGAATATTAAATATTCTGCTGCTTTCAGCCTTGCCGTTCGGCCTTTATAACACCCAAAAAAACGTTGAATTCATCGAACGGGATTTTATTGTTCATTCGCCGGTAGCCGTTAAGTTTTTACCGGTTCAATCTGATTTTTCCGGAGTTTCCAATCCGATTGATTTGTATATTGGCAGAAAAGGCCAGATTGCCACGCTGGATATTTTTGACGAAAGCGCGATTAATCACAATTGCATGATTTCCGCGAATTCCGGTTCCGGCAAATCATTTTTAATGAATTATCTGCTTTTTAATTATTATTCAACATCCGCCATAATTCGCATTATTGACATAGGAGGCAGCTATAAAAAGCTGTGCCGTTTAGTCGGTGGGAAATACATTTCTTTTACGAAGAAATCAGGGATCATTTTAAATCCGTTTTCCAATATCGTTGACATCAACGAAGATCAAAACGTTTTAGCTGCCATCGTTTGTCAGATGATTTATTCGTCAACATCTGAAAAGGCGACAGAAACGCAAATGACGCTGATCAAGCAAGCTGTAAGACATACTTACCGCAAACACGGCAACCAGGGCCAGATTGATCATGTGTTTGAATATCTCAACTCGTTTGAAAAATATTGCGGTCAGAATTCAGAACAAGCGGAATGCACCGCCGATCATAATATCAAAAGCGTTGGCAAGCTTGCAGAAATAGCCCTGGATCTCGCGTTTAATTTGCAGGATTTTACATCAAACGGGGTTTATGGAAAGTGGTTTGCCGGCGAATCAAATTTAAATATTGCGGAAGATGATTTTGTTGTTCTGGAGCTTGAAGACTTAAAGCCTCAAGTCGAGCTGTTCAGAGTCGTTATTTTGCAGTTGATCAATTACATCACCAACAATCTTTACCTCTCAACCCGCGAAAAAAAAAGAATCATTGTTTTTGATGAATCATGGCAATTTTTGGGACAGGAAGGGACGGGCAACACAGAGGCTTCAATGATGGAGCAAGTTATTGAAGGCGGGTACAGGCGTGCCAGAAAATACAACGGCGCTTTCATCACCATTTTCCAGAGCCTTCTTGATTTAAAGAAATTCGGCGGAGTTGGTAACGTTATAAAAGCCAATTCCGCATTTAAATTTTTGCTGGAATCAACAGATTACGCCATGGCCAATCATGAAAAAATCATTGATTACAATCCGTTTCTCTTAGAGATCCTTAAATCTGTTAAGACCCCAAAGCCAAGATATTCGGAAATTTTCATGGAAACGCCCGTAGGAACAGGGGTAGCAAGGCTTTTGGTCACACCCTATAACTATTGGATGTTCACCAGTGACGCCAAAGACAATGCCCGGATTGAAGCGCTTGTCAATAATGGCATGTCCTACGCTGATGCGTTTGAGCTGCTTTCTTCAAAATAGATAAAGCCGGATAATTCGCCATGAAACGCGGAAGTCTGAATTTAAAAAGAAAACACAAAGGCCCGGCCAGATCCGCGCCGGATGCCGGGGAAACATGCTAAAACCCAACGCAAGAAAATTAATGGCGAACCTTATGCCTTATGTGGCCCATGATACTGAAATGGAAATGTATCTTAACACTGATGAAACCGTAGGTTTTGCCTGGAAATGTCAACCGCTCGTTGCTTCTGAGACCGCACCAAACAAACAGTTACAACCGGTATTTGATTTTAACATGCCGGAAGGCAGCGTTTTACAATTTATGTTATGTGCTGATCCGGATTATTCCCTTGTTGTGTCTGTGAAATTTGATGTCGATGAAAAAATAGAGGTTCAAGAAGCATTAGACATTAGAGATTTGATTTCTAATGAATTAAAAAAAATGCAATTAAATCCGCAGCCCCAAACCCCGCAGGATTTCATTGATTTTACGCGAAAAATTTTTACCGGCAACAATGAAAAGAAAATTTATAACGATGAAAAACCAATCAAAAGACAATGCATCCCGGACGAAACCAAAATTGAATTAAACTGGAACGAGATAAAGTTCAACGCAAGGGTTTTAAATTGTCTGACGCTTCGGCTTATTCCTGAAGAGGTTGAAATCGCGTCTGTTCAGGAATTACTCGAAGGTTTTTTTAAATTTTCCAATACTCCTGAAAAATATTCCGCATCATGTCTTTATGCGTTGAATATTGTTTTCGATAAAAAATCAGCAAAACCGGAAAGTGAAATCAGTAAAAGAATTAAAAAATTCGCACCCGGGTTTACTTTTCCAGCGAAAACAGAAAATAAAGCAAATCTTACGATTCTGCCTTCTTTCTGGCTTATTTCCAAATCCGCATCAGAGGCTGCAAGCAATCTCAAGGATCTCAAAAAAACAATAGAAAGATGTGGCTTTGAAGCCCACGAAGAAAAAGAAATACTTACGCCTCTTTTTGTCGCTTCAATTCCTTTCGGCGTTTACACCGCACAAAATTCTTTTAAATCAATGAACAGAGGCTTTGTTCTTACCTGGGAAGACGCTGTCAAGTTTTTACCGTTACAAGTAACGAAACGTTGGAAATAAAATGAAATTAAAAAATCTGACGGTCTCTACTCTTATCGTAATGATGTTGTTTGTTACTTCAGGTCATTGCGGTTGGGTCGATGATTGGATAGCTCAAAAAACAGTATCTAATCCATCATCATTTGAAAGTCAGAAAAGAGGGTTTGCTACAGCCGGTGGTGCAAATATGCGCTGGACCCAAAGCAACGATTATCTTGTTACCGCTTCAGCGCCAGCGTTTTCAAGAGGATGCGGCGGTATTGATATGTTTCTCGGTGGATTCAGTTTTTTGAAATATGAAATGTTGGTGGAAAAACTTCAGCGGATCATGGGGCCCGCGGCGGCGGCTTTCGCGTTTGACATCGCCTTGAACACGCTTTGCGAACCTTGTGCAAAAGGGATTATGTCACTTGAAGCGATTACAGACCGTCTCAACCAACTGCAACTTGATGATTGCAAGGCTCAACAGGCCACAATTGCTGTTTTAAAAGAAAATACCGGCTTAGGCGGTCCAGCTGAAACAGAGGCAGTTGCAAATTTTTTACAATCAACCGGTACTCAAGATTTATATCAGGACATTGTAAATGCCGGAAATGGGGCAACCGCTCAAAAGGTAATGCAAGACAATTCCATGACCAAACAAGATCTTGTCGCGGGGTGTCCGACAGAGATTAAAAACATATTTTTTACTCAAGGATCTCTTTTAAACAACCTGGCCACAGAAAAAGGCATGGCAACTGGCTATGTTGATCTGATCCGCGCTCTTGTTGGTGACGTGGAAATCTCGGCAAACCTTAACTATAACTATATCCAGCCTTGTGAAGAAAACACGCCGGAAACCACCACAGACTTTATGTATGGTGATATTTTTGTCCGCGATCTTGCAACAAACAATTGTGTGCCGGTTACTGTCATCACGGTTAACGGCAACAACTATACATCAATAGCATCATATATAAGATTTGAACTTGAAGGTGTGACTCAGGCAATGTTGAACAAGGATGCTTTAACGCCCAATCAGGAGGCCTTTTTACTGACTATTCCCGGCCCAATTTACATGGCAATAAAAACCGATATTCAGGGATTGGGCGAAAACGCCACCGCTGCCACTGTCGCAGGCAACTATGTCGATTTCGCGAGCGCTGCATATGCCGTGGCAATGTTTAATGATTTATACACCACGATTGAAACGGTTCTTTCAACTGCCGAATATCTTGTTAAAAACAAAGAGGGAACAGATACGGGAAACGATCAAAGTACCTGCCAGAAACAGCTTAAAGACGGCCCTTTTCATACACTGCTTAAAATGCAGCAAACCATAGGCAAATATAAAAAAGCGATTGGAGATAATTACAACAAGAAAGTGCAGATTTTTCTCGCCAATATTCAAATGGGTACAACGATACTCACCGTAGAAAAAGAAATTAAAGAACAAAAAACAAAGCAGTTCAAAAGGGAAGTTCAATAATGAAAAAAATTATCCCTTTTCTTTTGTTTGTTCTTTTTGCTGGAACGGCTTGGGCTGACGTGCCCTCATCTGCACAGGTTTTTGTTACCTGGGGCGATTTTGATGTGGTTGTTAATACCTTCGAGCGCGTGGCGCTTATGGTATCCGATAGCACATATCACGGGTTGTTTTTCGGTATCATAACGCTTTCGCTGGTTTTCGGGATTATTTCAAGTTTTGGGAACGGGTTTTTAACTGGTCAGGCCAACCCGTTGGCTTGGGTTAGGGTGCTTGGAACGATTATTATAGGCGTAATAATTTATCAGACATTTATTCAAAAAACCTCCCAAATCGTCATATACGATGAAACCCTGAACCTTCAAAAAACCGTTGCCGATGTACCGGACGGCCTTATTCTGCTGGCCGGGATGTCTAATAAAATTGAAAAAGGGCTCGTTGATATTATTTGGACATCAGCAGATCCGTATTCATACAAGGAGGCTGCCGGCGGATCAATTTTTAATATTTTAAAAAGTGCATACGGGAAAAATGTAAATTTAAACAGTATGCCCAATGGCGGTGATTACATAAGGCTGACATTGCAGCGTTATATTACCGATTGTCTTTTGTACGAAATGGCAAGGCCGGGAACCGCTATAAACGTTAACAGTTTCAATAACACAGTAAATCTGGAAGACATTTTAGCGCTCGCACAAAGTGACGCTATCAGTACTGTTATATATAATGATTCATATCCGGGCGGTTTAACCGGCACCTGTACGGAATGTTGGGCCGAAATCAACAATTACCTTACAGCTTTAACCCCAACAAGCCCTGCCGTGGAAAGGTTCTATCAAGAATCCTGCGGCATCGCTGGTCTGTTAAACGTTACCGGCGCAACGGGAGTAGATGTGAACCTGACAAGCGCCAATAAAGTGACTTCATTTATCAGCGCTCTTTTGGGCACCTCTGTAAGTAAATCACAGATCGTAACTCAAAAAATTATAGCCGATGAACTTTGGACGGCTGTAAACAATGGCGATTCTGCAGCAATAGCCAACCGCCAAACGGGTGTATCAATGACCGGAATGGGGAATATGGCTAATGATTGGATACCTATATTAAAATCGCTGGTTTTTGCAATTTTTATTGGCCTTTTCCCCTTTGTCTGTCTCCTGATCCCAACGCCACTGTTTGGACGCGCAATTTCTTTTATGTTTGGATCCTTTTTGTTTCTGACCGCCTGGGGAGTTTGTGACGCGCTTATTCATTCATTTGCAATGGATAAAGCCGTGGCTTTGTTCAGAGAGATTTCAACAACCGGCCTCGGAATGAATTCTCATCTGATGTTTGAATCTGAATCATCAAAAGCCCTGGCAATGTTCGGTGCGGCACGATGGTCTTCAATGATGTTGGCCGGAGTGTTAAGCGCAATGATCGCAAAGTTTGGCGGTTATGCCATGTCTCAATTTTCTTCTCAGATGTCTATGGCGAAAATGCATGGTGCTGAAGCGGAATCAATGGTTTCGAGCCCGGATACCAAAGCACATAAACTTCATTCTCTTGAGGCTTCCATTCCAAGTCAAACACTATCTAACGAGCATGGTTTCAACAAATTGTCGCAAATTGAAATGTACCGAAGGGGATCAGCATTAAAGGGCGATATGGAACTGATTCAAGAATGGGGCGGTGGGGATGTCAACAGAGCCATAGGCAGAAAATCAGAAAACACAGTGGTTAATGCTCTTGGAGATGAAGCAAGGACACGCGAATTAGGTAGAGAAGGATCGATACGTCAAGGCAGAAATACCGGTGAAGACATCAAGGAGCGAAGCAAAGGAGATATGGCTTTTTTAGATGAATTTGCTGATACACTCGAAGGCCAACAATATTATGACCGCATAAAATCGACCGCTAATTCATACACAAAGATGGGCATTGCTGAACAGGTAAACAATGGTGAAGTTTCAGAAGGGACAAAAGCAATGCTTAACAAGCTCAGCACCGATGGCTACGGTCGTCAAACGCTTCAGGAGGCAGGGCAGGGCCATGTATTTGCGAATGTTTCTTCCTCTGAAGCAGATAGGTTTAATGAAATGGCCCGCGCTGCTGGTTCTGATTTTGATGATTTCAAAGCTCAGGCCGGTGACAAGGTAACTCTTTCAGGCATGTATGACGAAAAAAGCGGTGTGTTTCATATTTCCAATATACGCGCTGACCATATGGGACAGGAAAGCCGTGGACAGGATTACAATCACGTAGACAAGCGAAGAAAAGAAGTCGTTGACGGTGACGGCCATCGTGTAGAAATGCAAACTCCAGATGGTGAAACAGTTTTGAGCCAGACAACAAAAGGGGCGGTTTTCAGCGATATAAACAAACGAACAATTGAAAGTGTTGACGGTGCTGGCCACCATGTAGAAACGCAAACCCTGGACGGCAAAACAGTCTTGAGCCAGACAACGGCAGGAACGAGAGTTGATAGTGGTTCAAGGTCTACAATCGGTGATGTTAAAACAATCTATAAGGATCGAATAAATTATTCTACAGGCGTGAATGCAGAGAAACCGCTTTTATCAACATTGTTTTTTAACGCGAGTAAGAAGGCGCTCAGCGCATTGCCAAATATGACAGAAGAAAAAGCGGAAATGGCAGCCTTAAACACTACTGCATCAGCCAACGGAATAACAAACGATGTCTCGAAATTAACTCAATTTTATAACAAAGAGGCACTGATCACCGGTGTGGGACTATTAGGAGCTGAAGGGCTATCTCAATCGGGCGAAATAATGGATTTTTTTAAATCGATCTCAAAAGCTGAAAAAATCGAAAAGCCCAAAGTTGGGCCATTAGACCCTCGATTTGGAAAGCCAGAATTTAATTAACAATGAATCCATCTAAAAGGGAAAGCATGAAAATAAATAATATTTTGATAAATAAATACTTGCCTGTTGAGAATGGACTTTACTTTATTGCGCCGGTTGAAAAGCTGGAAATGATGAGTAAAGAAACAGATGTCGCCAGAAGCAAGGATTTTGTTTTTTATAGAAATGGAAACACTTATGCACCTCTGCACGATAAAATAATAAACCATTTACACAACGTAATGCAAAACCAGAACACAATAACCATAACCTTTTCATATTGTCTCCCGGATGATTATGAAATCAATGACGCTTTTAAAATCTCAATGAATAAAACTGAATGTGCAACAATGATTGGATTTTATAATGTTTTCCGGGAACAAATATTAAAAGAAAAAAATATGGCTATGTCCGAATAACAGGTTAAGGAATCACCATGGCACTAAAAACATGCGAAGACTGTAAAAAAGAAATTTCAACCTTAGCGGTAAACTGCCCGAATTGCGGCCGGCCCAACGAAAACGCCGGAATTGTAACAATCGAACAAACCAAAAAAAAATGGAAACACTGGGACATTTTTGGCTTGGTTTTAATTGTTTTCAGCTTAGTGGATATCCTTTTATTAATAAAATTTGGCTTTGCGTCAAAATCAACATTATCCGCTGCCCTCGCAGTTTTGGTAGTAGGGTTTATGATTTGGATCGCTTCCGGAATAGGGCGCTGGTATCACCACGGATAAGGCTGCCGCCCTGCGCTCCGGTTGCTTGGTGACACAGAGCGTGATGTTTTGCGAAGCAAAAATCAAGCAATCTCGTATCTCTCCGATACTTTTAAATATATTTTATATTATAAATATTAAAAAATAAATTAACCAAAGATTAAATAAGATGAAAAAAAACTTAAGCATTATTGAAAAACCAATTATCGACCCCTTGATGATTATAAAGGCTGGCCTTCTCTTGGCTCTGGTACTCATGGTTTTTGTCTGCGAAAGCAAGGCCGAAGAAATAACCCCATTAAATCAGCTGCAACCAACCGCTCAAGATCCCTGTGGTGATGTCTTTCAACAAATAGAAGAACACGCATTTTTACCGGAAAACTTTTCTATCATTTCTAGAAAACCTGTTGGTAATCTTTGTGAAGTAATCCTTGAAACGAAAAAAAAATATCTCTCGCTTTATGTATCAAAGGATTTCGTGCTGGTGGGCGATATTTTTAAAGACAAAAAAGCTTTAACCAGGAGGACCATGGATGAAATTGAGGGCAGGGTGGTTCTGGAGAACAGGAAAGAATTAGAAGATTGCGTTGCTGTTTCATATACTCCAGTTGAACGAAATTTAAACCGCTCTATTTATATGATATCTGATCCGGATTGCCATTTCTGCAATTTGGCAAACGATGAAATCATCTACCTCTCTGAAAGATACGGCTTTAATATTAAAGTGATTCTGTATCCTCTGGGCAACGAAAGCAAATCTATTGAAGCTGCCTGTCGAAAAATGACTTTTGATGAATATTCCTCTGATGAATTCCACCAGGAACAAATCAAAGAAGATCGCCTTTGCGATGCCGGCACCCAACTTATTGAAAAATCCAAATCGGTACTTAAAAAGATTGGAATTAATGCAGTACCGACTTTTATATTTTCGGAAACAGGACAAAAGATTGCAGGGGCAGACATGAAAAAACTTGAACATGAAATTATTATAAATCTGGCTGCAATCGAAAGACAAGTTGTGAGCAATGCGAATTAATTTCAAGGTGCTCATGTTTGTTTTTTTTGTCTCTCTGTCGCTGATCACCAAGGTGCAAGCATATTGCTTTGAAGAAGCGGGGCAAAGATATTCTGTTTCTCCGCTTTTGCTTTACGCAATATCAAGTGTTGAAAGCTCTTTTAACGTAAGGGCAATCAACGTGAATACAAACGGCTCTGAAGATCGCGGACATATGCAAATCAATAGCTTTTGGAAAAAGTATTTAGGGGATTCCGGTTGGGATTCTCTTTATGATCCCTGCTACTGCACGAATGTTGGGGCATGGATCATGGCTGATTGTATAGCGCGGTATGGGAATAACTGGGATGCGGTAGCCTGTTATCATTGCGGTCATTCCCCTGCGGATCTGCCTGAAGAGAGAAGACCGGAAGCATATAGATACATTGATAGGGTTCAAGAAAAACTTAATGAATTAACGACAGAGAGGGCAGGGCAGGGTAGGTGGTGATGAAATTTATCTGTATGGTTTTAACTCTTTTTTTCTTTATTCCATTTGTGAACGCAAAAACAACCTTTCCGGATCAATCAACTTGTGATTTTCAGGTTTTCAGAACAGATGTTCCGGACATAAAAGAAAAATACACTATTCAAATTGTTTCAACGGGTGCTGAAATTCCTGAATCCCGTCGCATCGGCATACGGTACAATGGCAGAACGCAAAGCGTTGTTTGTAATGGTCGATGGACTCGGATTGGCGGTACAGATGATTTCCCGGATATGTTTATTTGCAGCGTTGACCGCACCGGTGACGTTATGCCCAACACATCAATTATTGCATCTTTGGAAGTATCAAATCCATTTACTTACAGAAACGCGCATCCGCATGAACCCGCACTCGATTACCCAACACTTAAAGAAACCAGCCCAAGCAAGCCCTTTTGCGATTCCGACGACTACAGCCGCGAATGTAAATACCAGGTTCAAAACCTCGACAATGCAGTTTTAAGCGCCAAAGGCGTGCCGCTTAACGAGTGGATCGTTTTTTCAAAAACCACCGTTAACAATTTCAAAATAGGATACACAGTAGACGATTCGTTTATAAAACCCGGTGATATCGTTTGCGGTGAAGACATCATTGGTGATGGCAGAGTGACAAATGACATTGAATACTCATTTTGTATGAGAGGGCAGCCGATTTATCTTTGTCCACGCGATGCGATTTCCTGTTTTAATGAAAAGCCAGCGGGTTGCAGCATCGGACACATAGACACGGAACTTGATAAATGCATCGACAATTTACAATGCCCTGGCCCCGGCAATTTCGATCAAAGCCAAAAAATTTGCATATCCGAACTTGAAGAAGTCTGCGCCGAAGCAATACCTCCAGACCCACCGATCTGCACAATGCAGTGCCCATCAGGATATTCCTTAGTGACGCGCCCTGACCTCACGCAATATTGTACCAATCGAAGTCCTTTTTGCGCTTCCGGTACGCTCGTCCAATCGTCAACTGATGGTTGGTATTGCCGTATCGGCAACCCAATATGCTTGGAAGGCGGCATTTATCACAACGAAACCAATTTTTGTTATCCTCCGGGTTATCCTTGCCCGTATGGTGAAGAATTCGATTGTACCAGGGTATCCGGATACAATAGCAAAATGTGCTCCAAGTTTCCATGCAGTGAAGTTACAGTTCCAGGCTCACCAGAAGGATCAAACGATAAAAAAAATGATGGTGTAATAGACAGCAACGGGGAATGCCAAGGGACCATATATATTTTTAATGGCACTGACCGCCGATGTAGAGACGGTGGGCTTAGGCTTGCCTGGGATTCTTGTTGTAAAGACGAAGAGTATTTTGTTGGTTTAGCGGAGTGTCGCAACTCGGAAAAAGAGCTTGCCAAACTTAAAAAAGAAGACCTTTGCCATGCGGTTGGATCTTATTGCAGTAAACGACTTAGCTTTATAGGTGGTAGTGTGTGTGCTGAGACATCAGAATCATACTGCTGCTTCAATTCCAAGCTGGCTAAAATTATTCACGAACAGGGCCGGCCTCAATTAAAAACATTTGGCCTTAGACCTTGGGGACCGGATTCAAGCCCTGAATGCCGGGGTTTTACACCTGACGAATTTCAAAATCTTGATTTTTCCAAAATTGATTTATCTGAATGGTACGCCGATATTGAAGTCACAGGTCAAACGCAGATCATGGAAAGCATCACCGATGGAGTTAATAATTTTTATGATAAAATTTATTAACTTTTTCATTATATCGGTGCTCTTGTTTTCCGCTCCTGTTTCGGCGGCCGTCAAAGAACTTGGAACCTTTGCTGAAACATTCCCGATAGCTGAAAAAGATGCGATTGAGGAAATACAGGAAAAAGCCCAAAGCATCGACCCGCAAGCTCTGATTGATCCCGTTGAAGCGGAATCCAAAATTGCCAGCTTTAAACCGGCAACCCTGTCTCTGCCCAAAGCCACTAAAGACCGTCAGTTTTTGGTCGATATGACCTATACCCTTGAAATTGATATTCCGGATAAAGACGGAAATATCGTATATCCAGCCGGATATCAGTTTAACCCCCTTGAACACATGAATAACCCTATGACGTATGTTTTTATCAATGCGGCCGATAAAGATCAGGTCAATTGGTTCTTAAAGTCATCATACGGTAACAAACTTTCATGCCGTCTGCTGATCACGGACGGAGAGTATTTTGATCTTTCTGAAAAATTGGGAAGACCCGTATATTATGCCCTGCGCCAAATAACTGAGCGCTTTCAGCTTGAATATGTCCCGTGCATCGTATCTCAGGATGGACAATTCATGAAAGTGAAAGAGGTTATGATTGAAGCTGAGTAACGTTTTTTTAATCATAATTTTTATACTGCTGTTTACTTGTAATTCTGCAATTGCAATATGTCCGGTCAATTTTCTTAATCCCGTTACAGATGTCGCCTGGAACGGAATTTTTCCAATCAAAATAGGCGGTGTGCCTATCGGAACAAGCAACCTCCCTGAGCGTCCGGATGCAGCAGATGCACCTATTTGTATTTGTCCGGTGCCAGCGCCCATTTTTTTTCGAGTAGGCATACCCATTTCATACTGGGAGCCGTCAAGATACATTGAAACGGTTAAAGATCCGTGGTGTTTCCCTTCAATCGGTATTACGGCTGCTCCAACTGGCGGTATGCTCGGCGGAACACATACAGGGAGCTCCTGTCAGGAAGATACAAGCTCATTTGCCCAGGCACATTACTTTATATTTTCGCCCATGGCGTATCTGAGCATGCTCACAGACTGGATTTGTCTTGAAAATACGGATTTTGACGTAGGCTATATAACCGAAGTCGATCCTCTTTGGAACGATGACATGCTGGCGATGCTCATTAATCCGGAAGCCCTTTTATTTGCAAACCCCGTATCTCAGCTTTCATGCATCCCCGACAGTGTTGCAGCAAACGCAGGACTCCCGTTAGATCCGCTATACTGGTGTATGGGGTCATGGGGAAGCGCTTACCCCATGACTGGCCATATGAATGATAATGCATACACACAGGCCAACGCCGGGGCAGCAGCGCGACTTATCTATAAATTATCACGGCAAGGGCTTACCTGGGATGCCTCGCTTAATTTATGCATGAAGACACCAACTCCGATCTGGATTAAATCAGGCTACAGGTTTCAGGTGGCAAAGCCAATAAGAGGCATTCAGCTTTTTCCTATTGGGCGCTCTGCGACGATATGGGGTGCAGCCAAAAACCCCACGACCGGGATAGGCGATAATTTTATTTTTATGGTTTTCAAAAAACGCGGTTGCTGCGCGTTTTGATTATCAAAATTTTCGATGTTTGAAACATTGATAACATTAAAAACATTTTAAAAATTTATTATGAATAAGAAATTACAGACACTCATTATCCTCATTTTAATTATTAAATCTATCTCTTATGTTTCTGCGGAAGAATTCGGCCCCAACGAATTGAAATCAGTGCTTGATGAAGCTGAAAAGGTGAAATCGGATATCCGGATTGAAGAAATTAACAACCCTAAAACCCAAAAAGCAGCGGAAAAAGCTGCTGAATATTTTCATTCGGATAAATGCCAGAAAAGTATGAAAACAGAATCCGAAAGAATTAAGAAAAATCTGCCCAATGAATATGTAAAAGAAGAAAAGAGCCCAACAAATTTGCCGGATACAGAACGGGTTTATATTTTTATTTCATCGTCAATGCCGATACCGACATTGAAAACCTATGCCCTGCAAATAGAGGCAATTGGAGATAAAAATATTACGATGGTCATGCGGGGTTTTATCGGTGGAATGGAAAAATTCGGCCCGACAATGAAGTTTTGCCAGCAAGTTTTAATGGTTGATCCGGACTGTCAGCTTAACGACTGTGAAGCGATCCGGGCGCAAATCGAAATCGATCCCAATTTATTTAAAAAATTTGGAATTCGGGAGGTTCCTGCAATCGTTTACGCCCAAAACGTTAACCTGATTGATCCTGAACAAAGCGCGGGGATAGATGGGAACATAAAAGGCCAGATATCGGGGTATAAACTCTAT
Organism: Desulfosalsimonadaceae bacterium; assembly: GCA_049297455.1. GTDB lineage: Bacteria > Desulfobacterota > Desulfobacteria > Desulfobacterales > Desulfosalsimonadaceae > SURF-3. Next base: position 47,118 of record JBAQUK010000312.1, read on the forward strand.
GGCGCGGTTCCGATAGATTACGCCTTGGACAAATTTTATCAGGAAACAAAAAGCAATAATCTCAAAAGGTTGCTTTCACAGGCGCGGGGATCGCGGCAATGAAGGCATTCAAACAGTTTCTTGGAACAATAGTAGGCATCCTCGTTATCATATTTGCCGGCTTTGAGATTCCCAAGCGCGTTACTGTAACCGTATCTGATTCGATAAAAAACAGAATTTTTTATAAACAGACCTTTTTCGATTCAAGGGACATCAAACAAGGCTCTTATGTCCAGGCTGAACTTTTTTCTAAAGTGGTTTCAGGGTGCCAGCCTTGTTTGATCATAAAAAGAGTTGCCGGCATCCCCGGCGATCTGATTACGGTCCATGGCAAAGATTTTTTTTGTAATGGTGAATATTTAGGAAAAGCAAAAGAGTATTCAATGAGAGGAACGCCGTTGGAATCTTACACAATCACCGGCTTAGTTCCGGACCATAAAATTTTTTTAATGGGTGATTCGCCGGATAGCTTTGACAGCCGGTATTATGGCCCAATGGAGATAAAGCATGTCAAAGCCGTTGTACGTCCTATTTTTTAGCCTGATTTTTGTCTCACCAGCAATAGCAATAGCGGATGATCAGAAGACAAGTGCTCAACCAGATATCACTGAAACCCCGGCCTATTATGATGATAGGCAGCATGGTTGGTACTGGTATGAAAAAGATGAAACCCCGGAAGAAAAAGAGGACAAGCTGCCGGAAGTGGAAGTCCTTTGGAATATGCACCCTGACGAGTTTCAGGTATTGATTGATCGGGTCACAAAAAAAGCTGTCCAGAATCCAACGGAGGAAAATGTTCTTGATTATCTAATGATGGTGGATCTTTCCAAAAAGAAATCAGTTGCATTTTCTTCAGTTGTTGCCCTGGTCGGCCAAAAAAACCCGGCCTTTTCCGGAAATGAAAATTCTTATCCCGTCACCGCTCCTGGGCAACGCGCACTTCAGGAACAGCGCGAAAATGAAATTAACCAAACTATTGCAAACAGCATAAATGATTTTGCAATTATCATGTTTACGGCCGAGGGGTGCGGGTTTTGCGATTCCCAAAGCGATATTCTGGACTATTTTAACAATATGTTCGGGTGGCAAATCCGGAAAGTTGATATTAACGAGAATCCGGCCATGAGCGCAAAGTTTCAAGTTGAAATTACCCCGACACTTATACTTGTTCATAGGGAAACCGGGGATTTTATGCCGTTGTCTACTGGTGTAATCAGTATGGCTGATTTAAAATCAAGAGTATACCGATCAATCCGGCATATGCAGGGCGGTGCTAGCCCGGAACAATGGTTAATGCATGAATATGAAAGAAACAAAGACGGTGATCCATTACAGCACGTCAACGCCTCTCAATCGGGAATGGTTCAATGAAAACGATCATCAAAGCTTTGCTTCTTCTCTTGTTCGTGTCTGTTGTTGTTTTTGCAGATGAATACCAGGACGGGCGAAACGCCGGAAGAGCAGCAGCAGACTTGATAAGAAACGAGATTAATACCGGCGAAAAAATAAACAAAAAATTCTCCGTTCCTTTGACCAATAAAGAGGCCCCATTAACAACATTTGGCCCAGAGGCTGAACGAGAATCAATGCACATTGAAATAACCTCTCAGTCTTCAAACGAATTTTTAAATATAACCGCCAGCCCTTCGTCAACTGGTGACATCCGGAATATGAGAATTGAAATGGATACAAATTTTGACGGAAATCTCGATTCTACTTATGTCGTGCCGTACACAATTTCCGGAGTTTGCGCCAATGGTTTTATTTCCTGTCTTGCAGGTTCGTGGAAAGGCTGCAATTATTATCAATGGGAATTTTCAAACCCTGGCGGTATCCGCGCAGTATCCGTAAGTTCTCAAGACGAACTGAAAGGGTGTTATTGCATTAATTCAGGCTGCAAAAGCACAATAACTTTTGATAATATGGCTTCGGTTCTCAAAGACTTGGGCGGTGCGGTTGTAGGCGCTGTCCAATCGCACTCCCCGAATTATACAGTTACCCGCGTTGAAGAAGCCGGAAACTCGATCAAATACTTTGGGCAGAATTCCGGAGCCATTGATTCAAATCATGATGTCTATTTTTCCGGGGAATCCAGGCCAGACAGTATGTACAACCCTGAAAACGACTCTGCCCTTAAAGCCAGCGCCGTTACCCATGCAAACCGGCAATCAGCAGATTCCGACAGCTATCTTACCACTTTAAGCAGTTCGTATGCAGCCATCGACCAGCCGGTTAGCGAGAAAGAATGTATTATACGGCACAGTATTACTTTCAGCGGTGGTTCTGCTCCAGTTGTCCAGGAAACTGATAGCTGTCGCGGATCAGACTTTTCCGGCTGTAAATTAAAAGAAGAATTTATTTGCGATTATACAGGTGTTAATTGTGTGCAGACATTTGATAATTTTAACCCGACCCAACAAAAACCCCTTACATATTGCGAACAAATGCCTCCTTTTACATTTTGCAACGATGGAACAACCATCAACCAATCAGGACGCGGGGCAATCTATTCCGGTTCGGAAACATGGTTTTATATTCGCCGGCTTTATCAGTGTCAGGAAGAAAACACAGAATATAGCGCAGGCAGTGAGATCCAGAGAACCAGCCATGTTATAGATACAGTTGGCAGAACCGGAAATTCTGTAACGTATGAAGATATCGACCCGGACACTGGAGCCATGACTCAGCAAAATTTTCAATATCCGGACATGGAGGAACTTGCCAATTGTGAATTAGCCTGTAAAATCATGCGCCCGATACAAGATACAAATGTTCTCCAAGAAGGCACAGTTTCAGATTACAAAAGATCCAATGATTCATTTCAATATATCGTTGAACCTTGCGACAGCAACGGAGCTTGCCCTATTAATCCGGGTGATAGCATCATTACAGATTGTTCATGTATAAGCAGTTTCGAGGAAATGGTTTCAATTATGGAGGGATTAGAAAGAGCGGGTGATGATATGATCTGTTCTCAGGATTAATAGACAAATCCACAAAAAAATAAATTTATAACGAATAACCTCTAAAAACGGCTTCATGATTTCCTGTATTTCGGGTTTTATACCAAGGGGTAATGGTTTTGCATTCTGGAATTGAGATGGCGGGAAACTCGCAACGTTTTGTGATTTGTCAAATTCTTTTGGAGTGCTGAATCGGGATCTGGCGGCTCACGACTTCAAGGCTCGCGACAAAATGATCGATACCGGCAGTCCACAGGTCCAAGAGTTATCCAGAAACTTTTAAATCACTTGTTCTGCCTATGAAGGAAACTTAAATAAAGGTTAAATAATATGTCTTATGAACAATTATATTATCCTAATCTCCAGCCAAAAATTGATGCAAAGTTAGCAATTAGTTTTTTGCACTGGGATAGAGTGATGAGAATTTATCCCGTAAAAGGAAGCGCAAAATTCCGTCCATCTTCTGGAATAATCAATGAGCTTGAGAAAGAAAAGATACTTGTAAGCGAACCTTTAGATTATGAAGATATTCAACATGCAAGTAAATACTTTGACCGAATAGTATCTATCGTAAATGGTCCATTAAGTGAGAAAAGTATGGACCTTGAGCGTTTGATACGTCCACGGCCTAAAATTCTTAATAAAAATAGTTATTACATTTATGAAGGGAAAGCTGATCATTATTTCCCAAGAAAGTATCCTCAATATTTCGAAAGTTCTAAGGATTTAAGTGGAAATGAGATATTTTTATGCTCAAAAGAAACTGGCTTAACTTACATGACGCTACTCGCACACTTCTTATGTCAAAGAAAGGCATATAAAAATACCATCACTGATAACACTGATGCATTCCCTTTATTTGTTACTCTCAATAAATATTTAGATTTGTCAAATTCGGACAAAAAGATGAACAAATTTGTGCCGGCAGTCAAAGCTGCTAAGGAAGTTGAGAAAATATTTTACTTACCTTTGCTTAAAGTATTGGAGCCAGCAGACTTTGATAATGAAAAAACATTAGAGCGAATTATCTCATTTAGGGCAGATAAGGATAATGATAGAATTAGAAAAGAATATTTAGAAATAATTGATAGATTTTTAACTGAGCTATATGCATGCAAAAGCCAAGAAGAAGCAACTGAGTTAATCAATAACCATGAAAAAAAATTTCAATCTCATTTAAAAATACTAATTTCTGCATGCAAACAAAAGGGAATCCCAGTAAACGAAAAGATAATCAACTATGGCGACATGAGTACTTGGGAGCTTGCAGGAAAGGCATGGGATCAAACTAGCAAAATGATAAATTTGATAACAAAAAACAGTATTTCATTGGTCAAACCTTTATTACAGACAAAGCCTTCTATTGATTTTTACAATCACACGTTAAAAAACAGTGAATATTGTTACCCACTATTAATCCAAGAAACATTTGCCCCAACAATATCCCAGAAAATTTTTAAAAGAATTAATCAATTTGACAAAATAAATTTATAAAACCACAAAATTACATAATTTGGTAGCCGGGGGGTTTTCTCCCCCAGCACCCCACACCACCTGGAATGCGGGTCCGCACCAGGCGGTTCACAAAAGCACCGGGCCGTAGCCGGGTTTAAGATCCCACAATAGTTCTCTGAAAAGCTGACGGCAACTGCTGTTGATCTCCAGAGACACCGATTTCCACGACGCGCCTGAATTATTGCTCTCCCGTTCGGGTTCATTGCATTTCAGAGCTCATGATGAGTGCCTCTGTCTTTTCGTTTGGCCCTTCAGTGGGATGAGGCCTCCGTGATATCCTCCACATTGTGGGGCACGGCTCGTACAAAGCGCTTTTTGCAAAATGCGAACGCATGCCGGCAGATCTCCCCGGATAAGAACGTGAACTTTCGCTACACAACCGCTGCATTTACCATATCTCCTGAATCCGGAGCTTCGTTACGTGGTGCTAACTCACCCGGAAACGGGGCCTTGTTGTTTCAGTCCGTCGGCTCATAGCTTTGCACTCGGGCTTCCTCCAGCCCCTTTCTCGCGGAAACGCCCTTGCTTTCGGCTAATACTTATGTTAATAAATCAAAAACTTATTAACAGGATTCACGTATAGGGGACTTCCACCCCATAAGTTCACGCCCATGCCGGGCGTACACAAGTCGTTGACTGTATGTTTTTTGACCAAAAGCAGACTGTCAATACATCCGAGGCGTACCCGAAAAGGATAAAAAGGACACTAATGCTTACCAATTTGAAAGGTTTAGATTTTCACTATCGGGATGCAATTCGTTTACTTTATATACTGACTGGTTTGGCGGAGCCAATCACTGGTGAGATATTGCCTAATAAACCAAGTCACATCTTTACCGGCGAGAAGCGCTTGATGGCACTTGACTTTTATATGAGATATCCGGATTACCTCGCCAATCAATTAGTTAAGCAGTATGAGGACAGTAAAGATCCGAGGCTGCTTAGACTCGCAAAGGAAATTATGGATGGCGATGAACCGGATATTCGCACAATCCTTATGGTTAAATGGAAACATGGTGCTTATCAGAAAGTCGAAACAGCGCTGTCTATATTAGAGGCTCCTGGTTTGATCAAGACAGTTCAGGACACCGCCAGCCAAGGTCAGCCATGGACTTATCTGTTATTCCCTCAAGCTTTCACTGTGGCGCAAAACGCAGTGGTACAACAACCTTCATTAGCTTGGTATCCCAGACAAGTCAAAGCGTTGATGCATCTTCCTTATAAAAAAAGCGGAACCAGCTTGAAACAAGATCAGTACTCTGTGCCAGAATATGAAAGAGCTGAATTAGGTCATGTTATTCCGCCCATAAAACATCAAGTTTTAAACCGATTGGAAAAGCTAAATGGCTAATCAAGTTATTAACCAACAATCACCTGTCAGCATAGATGATTGGCATCGCCTGATTGCGTTCAAAAGCAAAGCCAGTATTGAGGACGTCAAAAAAACCCTCGACAAACATGGTATTGTGCCTCAATCGACAACACCAATCCGTAAGGCGATCCGTTTCCACGAATTACAGTTCTCAGGAATCAAAGTGGGCACAAAAAACGATGGTGACTTTTCTTTTAATTGGGATGGTCTTGATACTGGCCTCTACGGCGTTTTGTCAGAAGACAATTTAGTGGGGAAGTCATCGATTCTTCGGCTGCTTTACAGCATTTTACGCGGAGATTTTTCGGGAGTCTCTGAACCAGTACTCGAATGGATTAACCATCTTAAAGCCCGACTTTCTATTGGGGATACGGAATTGGAGCTTGCGCTTATTCGAGAAGAAGCCGGTTTTAATGCAACGCTTACTCGATCTAAAGGTATTGCTAAATCCATCGATTACTCTGGACATGTTTCGGAGCTTTCGGCAATCGTTGATCAACTCTTTATGAAAGAGCTGGAATTCGAGAGGATGTTTGCGACCATGGAAGCTAAGAGCCTGGTACCGCATGGTTGGCCAGCAATGGCCTCGGCGCTTTTTGTCTCTGGTGTCAGCGGCGCAGTCGTTGGTGATTTGACTATTTCAGGTCTTCCTCAAAGGCTTTTGCAGTGTTTCATAGGTTTGCCGTGGATTTCTACACAAAGTCGCGCCTCTGCTATTTATAAAATAGAAGAGGAATCGCTTAATGCTAAGAAAAGAAAGAAAAAGGAACCAAATGGAGTTGCTGATGCATTAGAACGACTTCAGGCTGAATTGGAGAGTCTTCCAAATACAAAGCACATCGAAGAAAAACGAAAAAAAAATCGTATACGTCAGTCCATGATTGAACGTGAAATCGATGAAAGCTCTCATGAACGCACACGAATCAAAGTCGAAGCTGAACGCATTGGCGCAGATGTTTTTGTTATAGAAACGGAAAGGATTAAGTTGAGGCAATTATCTCAGTCTCTTGAAGACGACATAAAGGCTGGATACGTTTTCCGGAAGCTTCAACCGGTGTGCTGCCCGTCGTGCGAATCAACAAACTTCAAGGGTGGTAATTCAAAGAGTACGGATGACAGGTGCCCGTTGTGTAAGGAAGAAAGGCCGATCGTGGAAGCAGTTGAAGACGTTCGCGTCACTGAGTTGAAGAAAGAGATCTCCGCGCTGGAAGAACAGCTTTTTACTCTCAAAGAAAGTTATAAAATTCAACAAGGAAAGCTTCAGTCAATCGAAGCAACGACATCTATATTATTAAATGAGCTGGAAGAAATCAAGCCACAAAAAACGCCTGATCGTTCCATTGAAGAAATCGCGACTCGGCGAATATCGTTGGAATCGACAATTGCTGAACTGAAAAGCATAGAACAAATAGACGATACTGACCATGAAACGCCTATTAACGAGTTGGCAATTCTCAAAGCCGCTGTTTCTGAAACAAAGAAGATGTATCAAGAGAAAGAGGTGCAACTTTTTGAAGATGCCTCAATGCTGTTGAGAAAAACTGCAACTGATTTGGGCGTCAAACACCTCGCGGGTGTGACATGGACTTCAACCAGTTTGAAAATCAAGGTGGCGAATACTGAGACAACTTACATAAAGTTAAGCCCAGGCGAAAAGCTGCGGTTCCGTATAGCTGCTTCGGTCACCATTGCCAAATTAGCTGCGAGAACGGGACAAGGACGCCACCCCGGCGTACTTTTCTTTGATTCGCCGAAAGCGGAGGAAATCACGGAAGCTGACTTTCAAGAGATCATGTTGGCTATAACCGAAATGGCCAATGAGGATAATGATTTGCAAATCTTTGTGGCTTCGCGTGTACCTGCAGATTTCACCGGATTGGATCTCTTCAAAGATAGCAAACTTGCTGTCGGCAAAAATTTTATTTTTTAGCTTAAATTAACATGGATTCAAATACCGATTTCATAAGGCGGTCGTTACTTGGCGAAGCGGATGCTTCACCAAGTAATTTTACTGTTTCCGAGTTGGAGGATCAGTGGTTTAATGAGTTCTCAGCGACCCCATTATCCGGGCGCTATCTTTGTTGGGTCATAGGCGCAGATGAATTTGAATACAGAGATAAAATACTCAATTTTCTATTCGAAACTTGTACTGATCCAGGCGCATTCGCGACTACAGCCCAAATGCTATCCCATGGTCATCTAACTATCACGCATTTTAAGAATCAGCATATTTCAACACTCCTAAAGGTTGCCAGTGCTCGCGAACGGTTTCACGGATTGAGGGGTCAAGCTCTATTAATTTGTGCATCGATCGCTATTGAGAATCCTGCAGCACTGAGGCAGTTGCGCGCATATTTCTTCAGCATAGAGCCAAATGATGACGGTCGATATCTTCGATATGCTGCTGCAGCCATTGGAATTATTGCTTCCCATGTCAATGTTTATGAGGCGGAAGAACACCTTATGCTGCTTAAGAGGGTTCAGGAAGCGACAGAAGAAGCCAGCCTCCAATTGGGCTTTTACTATCTGGCAAGAGGCCTCGAAAACACCCAGCGCGCTGGTGCGATTGATAGCTTCGAGCATGCGCGAGATGAATTCCAAATTTCAGCGTCATTGGGTGAGGGCCGACCGGACGCTCAATTATTATCACACTGCATTGAGATCCTGCTCCATTTTCACAAGGGGGATTCGGAAAGTGCAAAGGAGAAGTTTAAATATTTCAATAATGTGGCATTTGAGTATACAGCTTTGTTAGTGGATTCACAAACAACGGCTGGCTTGATCGGGTATAGAACCGAAGAGGCCTTCCGTTGGATGTCGTTTATCTCAAGAATTTCAATGCTTCAAGTAAGTTTTGAACAACATACTTGGCTCGAAGCTGCCCGAGTTATTGAAGAACAACTCTATTTTACATATTGTGCTCAAAGATCCATCTTCAAACGGGATGATAACGGTGGGATTGCTTCTATAGTCCAGCCAATAATTTCTGGGCGACTGCAAGAAAACTGTTTCCAACTCGCTTCCGTTCGTACTTGGTTGGAGAGTGTCGACAATGCGGCTCGCGATGATGATTGGGATAGCCTTTACAAAAGTTTAGGTCAGAAACTTGAAGCGAGTATTGGTCGAAACCCTGATGCGGCGACGGGATTAACCTCCAACCCCGTCGCTGAAGCGCAGGAGGGTAAGAAAAAGTTCGGGTGTGAGTGGCTGAACTCTATGTTTAAAGAAGCTGCTGAGGCATTTCAGCAGCAGCGCCCATCTCCCGCAATAGCCGTTTTGAAAGAACGGCTGGGAACGTTCTTAAAATCTTGTGATGAGAGTGATGATTTTCTTAATCACAAGGATGCGCAACATCTTTTCTTTTATTTGATTAGTCGGATATTCGCTTTTTTGATAGCACGTATAGACGAGCCATCTAGTAAAATTAATACGTTAAGGTATCTGCATGCTGATTTTAAAGGTACGGTGAAGGAAGAGCACCTCCAGAGCGATCTATATGGCTTTCTTTTAACCGGTGTACCTTCAACAAATGTTACGTATGAACCCCGTAAGCATGCTGGCGGTCGAGCGGATATCCTGATCACCTACATAAACGTCAAGGTGGTCATTGAGTTAAAGAAAATCGAGAAACAAATGACCGATGAAGAAATCCTTGCGACCTATGGACGCCAGGCGGCCACATATCAAGTGGCGGACACTAATTTCTGTTTTTTAGGCGTTCTGGATAATTTTGATACCAAGGGGGTTCAGGTTGATTTGCGTGATAGCTTTAGCTGTCATCACTGGTCACCAAAGAACGGCAAAACCCGGTATTCGGTTATGATTTTTCGGGTGCAGGGAAAGAGAAGACCCCCGTCTGAACTTTCAAAAAGATCTAAGGTGACACCTGATCGCTAATTAGCAGCATGGGGCAGCGAAAACCCCTGCCCTTTGCAAAGACTTCTCTTGTGAAGGGGCGTTAGGCAGAGGGAAGTTCTTTTTTCTATCATCACCAAAAAATGGCAAGGAAGAGAATTCAGTGGATACACTCAAACTGTTGCGAGAAAAGGCGGAACGAGCCGTAGTGCTTGGAGCCAACCCCGGCAAAAAACATTGTGTTGAAGCATTTGCAGATAAATGTTAGCCACAAATATTACTTAAAATGCCGAACAAAGCGCATTAACTCGCACAGTAAAAATCCATCGCTTTACTATGAGCTTTTAACTGACGGTTATTTCCGACTTACGATTCAGAAAATCTCCAGATAATACCTGAATATCTAACCTTTTTATTCCGTGAAAAACCCCAGATTCGTCTGTAATATCAAAATTTTGAACATTGCTTTACATTCTGAAAACCTCTCCTGTTCTTGAAAAAACATTTGGAAATAAATTGATTCTGTGGAAAAGTATTTTTGCCTCGTTCCTGCAGCCCAAAAGATAGGTAAAGAAATTTGTAAGAACCGACAATTATTCAAATTCGGACGAGTAAAGGATTCACAATATACCGCCGCATCCGTCGAAGTTTTGGAAGGTCTTGCCCCAGTGAGTTGCTGGCCACTCATGTACACGGGCGCAATCCGGCGCAGTATGTCATTGACAATAACACCGACGAGGCAATTTCCGGTTATGTCAGCCGCATCGGGATGGTGCTATTTGAAGACGGCTCAATCCAGGTCGCAGACACCGCAAGGGGAACGCCGGTGGACCACACCCCACGGAAAAGAATTCAGGGGTCGAGGTCATCATGACTCGGCTGCATGCCGGTGCCAAATTTTCCGATAAGGATTATCATTGTCCGATCCGCAATGCAGGAAACAGTAAAATCCGGGAATAAAATTTATGGTCAAGAAGCGCCTTCTCTTTATCGCCATTTTTGCTTTTGTTATCTTCATCACCACTCTTACTCATGCTGATGTCTCCGGAAAAGTTGTTGGCATTGCAGACGGCGATACGATCACGGTACTTGAAAACCGCACTCAATACAAAATCCGTTTATTCGGGGTTGACTGCCCGGAAAAGAGTCAAGATTTTGGTACACGGGCCAAGCAATTCACATCTGACCTTGTATTCGGCAAAATGGTTCAGGTTATACCGGAAGAGATCGACCGATATGGCCGCACGGTGGGAATGGTCATGGTTGATGGGAAGTGCCTCAATGCAGAAATCGTCAAGGGAGGTTACGCTTGGGTTTATCACCAGTATTGTAAAAAGCCGATATGTGATCAGTGGAATCAATATGAAGAAACAGCCAGGAATGACAAAATAGGTCTCTGGAGCCATCCCAACCCAACACCACCCTGGGAGTTCCGGCACGGGGCGAAAATGATGCCATCGACCGCACCCGGTCAAAACACTGGCGGTTATCACGGCAACACCAATTCAATGATATTTCATGCGCCGGCCTGTAAAGTTTACAATTGCAAAAATTGTACAGCTATTTTTCCGGACCGGAGCGAGGCGATAAATGCGGGATACAGGCCTTGCGGGATGTGCAGACCGTAAACTTTCATTGAGATTATCCCTGATAAAAAAACGACAATATTTACGCGAGGTGGCCATGGAAATGAAAAATAAAAATCGACTGGAGAATGCCCTTGACCCACTGCTGACTGGAAAAGCTCTGCTTTTGAGTGAAATCGCCAAGATGGTTTCAGATTCGACAGGTGAGGAAATCAAAATTCAATATATCACAAGACTCATGGCCAAACTCCGAAGCACCTGGACATTTGAAATTGGATATTTTATCAAGAAGAACAAAACTTCACAGGGATATATATTTCAGCTTGTCCCGGAAATATTGAATCTGGCACCTGAAGAGATCTATGGCCTGATCCGCAAGACAGGCAAAGATCGATTCACCTTGGAAATGGCGCTGGAAAAGATCCCCGAGTTGAGGCAATATGTCAAAAAAACCATCAAAATCAAAAGAAAAGCCGAGATCAAGGAACCGCCTGTCGAAAAAAAAGCCGCAACAATGAAGCCAGCAAAGAAATCTGCCACATCCCAGGTGAAGGCGTCAGTCAAAAAATCAAAGGCAAAAGCTAAAAAAACAGTCTTAGAAATAGATCCGGAGCTTCAGGAGCCCGAGATTCAGGCGGCCACTGTCGAAGATATTGTTTCCATCTTTTTGAATGAGATTGAGAAAATCCGCGGTCTCAAAGTGAATATGAATTTGAATGTGAGGATGCTTAAAGCCGGAGGCACTTTTATATCTTCCCCAAAAAAGCCGTCCGGGACAAAGCATCAATCATGATTGTTGGATCAAATAGAGGGCCTTCCCAATAAGATTTTCATTCATTTTCAAAAGATAAGATATGACGCCAATTAATCTCCTGCTGGTTGATGATGAAAAATCTTTTGTCGAGATTATTTCTCAGCGGTTGGGTAAACTGGGCTTTAATGTGACGTGCGCTTTCAATGGCCAGGATGCACTTGACCTAATCGCAAATGATGAAAGCATTGATGTCATTATCATGGATATCTCCATGCCGGGAATGGATGGTATTAAGGCCCTTTCGAAAATAAAGAATAAACGTCCCCTTATAGAGATCATTATGCTCACGGGGCATGCTTCAGTTCCATCGGCTGTGACGGCAATGAAGATTGGGGCGTTTGATTATGTAATAAAGCCCTGCGATCTTACTGTATTGATTGCAAAGATTGATGCGGCGGTTATCAGAAAAAGAAATCGCGAGAACAAGATCCTTCAAATAAGAATGGTGCCCTACATCACCAAGCGGGAGAGGGATGAACGGATATCCAAAATTTTAGAAACATAACGCGGAATGTTTGCCTCAGCCTCGCCCGTATTGCGGAAATATTCAAACCCTGTAAATTGGATCAGGCAGTCCTCGGTTTTTAATGATCAGCAAGTGTGAGCCATGTAGCCACCAGTGCTCGTTTTGAGATGTCCCCAGGAAGAGCTTTACTTCCTCTGTATATGGAAAACGGCATAAAATTGAAATGGAGGGGAACCATACTTGTTGACTCTTCAAACTCATTTGCTTGCGGACAAGCACCATTAAAAAATGATTCATATACGGAAATGAATAACATTGACTTCAGCGCCCTGGGCATCTGCGGCAATTACATGGTGGAGGATCTGCTGTGAGATCGAAGACCGATTGTGTGATCCATCGTGCACCGTGCCCGGTATTGTCCGTCTGTTCGGCATAGCAGCGCTTATTACAATTCCAAAATGAAATGCAACTGTGCAACCGTTTACCGGCCATCAGGCGATGAGCCGTCTGGACCGGAGCAGGGGACGGGGATCAGTGAGATGCCGCCGGAACCAGCCCATGCCACTGCCGATTCCCATCGAAAGGGACAATAGCTCGGAAAAATGGAAAATGGGGGTCTTCCCGGGAAGTTTGCTTCGGATTTCCAGGTTCATATGACACATGGCGCAGGCCGTCACAATGCACTCGGCGCGGGCCGCCTCCGCTCCGTCCAAAATTTTTGCAACGCTCTGCGTGGCGATATCGGCCCTGGTGACGGAAAGGTATGTTCCGCAGCACCGGGCTGAATGATTCCAGCGCAAGACTTCGGCCCCCATAACGGAAAGCATTTTTTCCATCAGCCCGTGAAAATTTTTCTCATGGCGCATCACGGGCGGCCGGGACAGCATGCATCCATAATATGGGACGACTTTTAACCCCTTGAGCCTTCCTTTTTGATCCGAAAAATAACCACCATCCGCCATATCCGACAGGAGTTCAAAAAACGGAATGATCCGCAGATCCGGATCAAAAGCCCGGCCCCACTTGCGTTCGTATTGTTCACGGAATGCGCTGTTTTGCGAGAGTTCCATATGGGTCAGCTTCAGCCGCAGAAAACAGCTGGGGCAGGCGGCCATCAGGGGCCGGCCGGAAGGCGCAAGCGATAGGTTGCGGGTGGGAAGCCATTTCGCTAAATGATGGTTGATGCTGTGGGCTGAGGAAGAGCCGCAGCAATTCCAGTCGGGAAGTTCAACCAGTTTGATATTGTGTTGGCCGCAGAAGGTGTGAAGGGAACGGTTGTTCTCAATAGCCGTCGTTGCCATGGAGCATCCGGGAAAATAAGAAATGTCAAAAGATTGCGATGTATTCATGGCGCGTTTTCCATATCCTCTGTAAATAATTTTCGAACTTCAGCCGGCTGCTCCACCCTGGACGGCATGAGGTCCAGCTTTCGCTTGCTCAACATGGAAATCCCCACGTCGATATCGGAAAAAAATTCCCGCCGTCCCAATTTGTAGCGCATCATAATCTCCAGTTTGTGAGTACGGCCGTGGCGGTAAATGGAATTGACCACTTCTTTGTGGAAATTCAGAATATTTGGCTGCCCCAAGGGGAATCCTTCCTCCATGGCCATTTGGCGAAGCGTATCCATCACCGCCGACATGTCAATGGCCTGGGGACATTCGGCGGAGCAGGTGTGGCACCCAACGCAAATCCAGATGCACGAGGATTTAAGTATTTCTTCTTTTAGATCCAGTTGGACCATGCGAAGGGCCTGATTGGGGAGGTAATCCATTGCTTCCGCAAACGGGCACCCGCCAGAGCAGCATTTGCAATGCCAGCAAAGACCGATATTCACTCCGGACCGGCGGACAACTTCCTTGAAAAAACCTGGCTGTTGCTGATGTTTTTCTATTTTATCCATTTGTTTCCAATGCCTCTTGCAGAGAATTGTCTCTTGCCAACAGGTCAGCGAACCGTTCACCTCCCTGACTTTTTGTCTTATAGCAGGAGACGCAGCGGGCGATGATCGCCAGCGCTTCTTCTTCCGTGAAAATACCGGGCAGTTCTCTGGCAAGCCTTGGATGGCGAGCCAGCTTTCCGCACGACAGAATCCGATATCCCTGTTTGTTTACGGTTCACCATCCTGCTGAAACGGTTGCGGTTTATTCGCCGGTTGCGACATCTGTCTTTGACACGATATTGCCCTGTGCACCGATTATCAGTTCAACTGCCGGCATATTGACACCAGCTGCCGCAAGGCCCTTTTTAACGATCCATGCCAGGCCTGCACAGCAGGGAACTTCCATGGAGACAATGGTCAGGCTTTTGATACCGGCTTTGGTGAATATTTCCGTAAATTTTTTGATGTATCCATCTGCATCATCAAATTTCGGGCATCCCATCATAACCACTTTTCCAGACATCAAATCCGCGTGAAGGGCAGGATAGGCCACCGCCGCGCAATCGGCAAGCACCAGCAGGTCCGCGTTTTTCAAAAACGGTGCATGGGCCGGGATCAGACGGATCTGTACCGGCCAGTGGGTTAGGGCGGAAGTTTGGCCGGGTGCCATACTGCTTGCACGACCCATTAACGGGGCTGCGGCTGATATCCCATTATTACCGCTGCAAGCGCATGGACTTGAGAATGACTGTATATGTTGCGACGGGCAACCGCATGCCATGGCCGGTTCCGGGGCGGGCTTCTCATGGGCGGTTGATAGGTGTTTCTCGACAGCCGCTTCATCAAAGTCATCCGCTGTCCGTTCAATAATTCTCATTGCCCCGGTCGGGCATTCACCCATGCAGGCGCCCAGACCGTCGCACAAATTATCCGACACAATGCGGGCTTTCCCGTCAATAATTTGAAGCGCGCCTTCTGCGCAGGACGGGACGCATTGACCGCAGCCGTCGCACAATTCTTCATCGATTTCAATTATTTTGCGTAATTTTTTCATATGGTTACTCCTGTATAGTTAAGATAATAAGGTTTTCTCAGCTGCTTTCCGGCCGCTTTCCGTAAGAAAACACCGACTGACGATCCGTTCCAGTTGCTCGCGTGAACTCGGGCGCTCTTTCTGCTTTTCTTCCACATTGGCAATCAAGTCCGAGTCATACAGCACCTTGAAATTAAGGGTTTCTTCTTTTCGGGGGTGATGATGATGACTAATAATATCGCACACCTCGTCAATCAGAGGTGGTGATGCGCCGAGATTCTCCATGATGCTTCGTGCGATTGGCGGGCCTTCCTGTTCCTGGTGCACGGATGCGGTGGACTGGTATTTCCTTTCCGCCTCATGAATGCCGATGTCGTGAAGGTAGGCGGACGCCAGAATGACCGCCATGTTCCCCCCTTCTGCCATGCCGATTTTCTCCGCATGTCTGGCCACCCGGGAGGCGTGACCGATCCGCTTGAAATCTTTGTTAAAGTATTTTTTCATTTCAATGGCGATCCGGTCTTTTAACAAATCGTCGCGTTTGGCCAGCATTTCGGCCGGAAGCGTGCCAATGCACTGGTCCGCGAATTTGCAATAGGCGGCGCATCCGAAATCCAGTTTCGGGTTGGCGAACCGATGACCGCAATGATTGCATTTGCGGGTGGTGTCATCTTTAAAAAATTCAACTATTTTTCCACATTCAGGGCAATCGGCCTCAAAGATGGAGCCGGGTTTCCAGTATCTGCTGTCTTGACCGGGGCATTTCATGACTGACCCTCCAGTTTGTTTCTAAAAAATTATTTATCGTGATCAGGGGTAGTGATTTGTCGTTTTATATAACTTTTTCATGTTTCAATTTACCCAAATCACTGGTTCTGAGAATCAAAGCTATGTGTTATTGATGAAGTTTTCGTCTTCATTTCATCGAGACGTTTGATCACTTATTTTGCTGCATTGCTTACCGTGGTTAACAGATTATACAATAATGAGCGGGCTGGCATTGACTTAGGTCAAGGAATACAAAAAAAGAACGATAAAAATGGTACCGCAAATTCCGGAATATTATGGACTGCTTTTCTAATACTGCCTGACCCAACTGGTCGTGTTTTCCGTTTCCACCAATTTTTAGCTACTCCTCAAAATTAGAGACAAATATGGGAGTACCGGCCTTGCCTCCCCTTTCTTTCCTGCCCTCTAAAAAACTTGACAAAGTTATTTGTATAAACAAAGATAGTAATCAATTACTATCTTTAAAGGAGATTTTTGTGAAATCATTTATTAAGTATCTTCCAGCGGAAGAACGCCGCGCGGTGACTGTTGAGACCGTGATTGAATTAGCCGGGAAGCAGAATCCAAGC
Source organism: Desulfosalsimonadaceae bacterium (assembly GCA_049297455.1). Classification (GTDB taxonomy): domain Bacteria; phylum Desulfobacterota; class Desulfobacteria; order Desulfobacterales; family Desulfosalsimonadaceae; genus SURF-3. The sequence continues at coordinate 64,001 of JBAQUK010000312.1, forward strand.
GATATCACGACAGCGGCGATTGCCAAACACATGGGCTTGACCCAAGGGTCACTGTTCCGGCACTTCCCTAATAAGGATTCAATAATGCAGGCAGTGATGGAGTGGGTATCCGAACGTCTGCTATCGAGGATAGACAAGTCTTTGCAGGCTGTTTCGTCTCCGCTGGCTGGACTCAACGCCATGTTTATGGCGCATATAGAATTTGTCGCCGAGCATCCTGGTGTTCCCCGTATTTTGTTTGGCGAATTGCAACATGCCGATGAGACGGCACCTAAAAGCATAGTGCAAGCGTTTATACGCCATTATAAGGAACGACTGCATAGACTGATCGAACAAGGAAAAACATATGGGGAGCTGGATAGCCATCTCGATGCGGAATCGGCGGCTATTCTATTTATTGGCACTATTCAGGGACTGGTGATGCAATCGCTTCTGGCTGGCGATGTCAGCCTGATCCGTCGTGATGCGCCGAGGGTTTTTGCCATCTACCAACGTGGTATCAGGAGTGAACAATGAAACGTCTACCTATACAAAAACGAACTTTGGCAATGTTTGCAGTGATCATACCCCTATTTGTGCTTTTTGTTTATGTTGCCCTGCGTTCCGGGCCGCTTGCGCCAGTATCCGTCACACTGGCCACAGTGGAAACCCACGACATCACACCGACGCTATTCGGCATCGGTACTGTCGAGGCGCGATACACCTACAAGATCGGTCCGACGTTTGCCGGAAGGGTGAATCATGTCAACGTTAATGTGGGAGACTCGGTCAAAGCGGGGCAGGAACTGGGCGGAATGGACCCGGTTGATATCGACGAACGTATTCGCGCCCAGGACGCCGCACTAAAACGGGCAAAAGCACAATTAGACGAGGCCCGGGCGCGTCTATACTTTGCGCAAACCCAGGCGCAACGTTATGAAAAGCTGTTTACACTGCGCGCAACCAGCGAGGAGCTGGCCGCTACCAGACGGCAAGAGTTGCAGGTCGCAGAAGCAGGTCTGAATGCGGCCCGCGAGGAAGTCGCCCGTATCCGGTCTGAACAAGAGGCGTTGATTGCCCAGCGCGACAATTTGCGGCTGATCTCTCCGGTTGACGGTTTGGTGGTTGCGCGGGACGCTGATCCCGGCACCACGATTGTGGCAGGGCAGGCGGTGGTGGAGCTGATCGACCCTGAAAGTTTGTGGGTTAATGTACACTTCGATCAAATTCATGCGCGAGGGCTGACCGCAGGTCTACCGGCCCAAATCGTATTGCGCTCGCAAGGGGGAGAGACAGGGGCCGCCGGTCATGTATTGCGGATAGAGCCATTGGCCGACGCAGTGACTGAGGAAACACTGGCCAAAGTGGTATTTGATCAACTGCCTGAACCGTTGCCGCCAATCGGTGAACTGGCGGAGGTCAATGTTGATTTGCCGGCGCTTCCGCCCGGACCGGTCCTCCCCAATGCCGCCATCCAGCGTATCAAAAGCAAATTAGGCAGCAAATTGGGCGTTTGGCAGGTCAAAAACGGCGATCTTCAATTTACGCCGGTTACTCTGGGAACCAGCGATTTGGATGGCCGGATTCAGGTGCGTGAAGGACTCAAAGCCGGTGATCAGGTGGTCGTCTATAGCGCTAAGGCATTGAACACGCATACGCGAATTCATGTGGTCGATCATTTGCCGGGAGTAAAACAATGATCAGTCTGGCCGGACGCGACATCATGCATGCCTGGGGGAAATTTGTCTTTACCGGCATGGGTCTTGGGCTGCTGATCGGGATAACCCTTTCCATGGCAGGCATCTACCGCGGAATGGTGGATGACGGCAAGGCATTGCTCGATAACAGCGGCGCGGATCTCTGGGTGGTGCAAAAAGACACCCTCGGCCCTTATGCCGAACCGTCGAGCATTTTTGATGATGCCTGGCGGGGCATACTCGGGATGCCGGGGGTTGCGCGGACGGCCAATGTCACCTATCTTACCATGCAGGTGCGTCAAGGCGAGCGCGATGTGCGCACGCTGGTCACCGGCGTCACACCCGGCGGGCCCGGAACACCCGGCTGGCCGCCTTATCTTGTCGCCGGCCGACAGATTACCAGAGGCCATTACGAGGCGGTGGCCGACATCGCCACCGGGTTTGCCCTCGGCGACCGCCTCCAAATCCGCCGCAATCATTACATCGTGGTTGGTCTGACCCGTCGAATGGTCTCTTCCGGCGGAGATCCAATGGTATTCATTCCGCTCAAGGACGCCCAGGAAGCCCAATTTCTCAAGGACAACGACGCCATCCGGCAGCAGCGTCGCCGCACTGCCGCAAACCCGGCTTTCAATCGGCCGCAAGTCCCGGATTTACTCAATGCCGTCATTGCTTCGCAAAGCACCAATGCTTATGTCAACGCGGTTTTGGTGCAGATTGAAGCGGGTCATGACGCAAACGATGTGGCGGAATCCATTCGCCGCTGGAAGCGCTTGACGGTTTACACCCGCAGCCAGATGGAAGAAATCCTCATCGGTAAGCTGATCGCCACCTCGGCCAGGCAGATATTCATGTTTCTGGTGATCCTTTCGATTGTCAGCGCGGCCATCGTCGCCTTCATTATCTACACCCTGACCCTCGGAAAAATCCGTGAGATTGCCGTACTCAAGTTAATCGGGACCAAAAATCGAACTATTGTCGCCCTGATCATGCAGCAATCCATCGCCTTGGGCCTCATCGGTTTTGTGGTGGGAAAGATCACCGCCACCTTGGTGATGGCGCCGATTTTTCCCAAATATGTGCTGCTGGAGCCCCTCGACTCATTGATCGGGTTTGGCGCCGTGGTGGTGATCTGCATTCTTGCAAGCATCATCGCCATTCGTGCCGCCCTCAAGGTCGATCCGGCCGAGGCCATAGGAGGTTGACATGGCCGACAAGGGTATTCGTATTGAAGGTCTGAAAAAAAGGTATGGCAAGGGCGACACTGCCGTCGATGCGCTCAAGGGCGTGGATATGCAGGTGGCTTCAGGTGAGGTGGTTGGTCTGATCGGGCCATCAGGATCTGGTAAGAGTACGCTGCTCAAGTGCCTGGGCGCAGTGATCGAGCCAACCGCGGGACGAATGATCTTAGGCGACGAGGTTATATATGATGGCGGTTGGAAGGTGAAAGACTTGCGCTCCCTGCGCCGTGACAAAATCGGTTTTATCTTCCAGGCACCTTACCTCATCCCCTTCCTTGACGTGACCGACAACGTGGCCCTGCTGCCCATGCTGGCCGGGGTGCCCAACGGCGATGCACGCAAGCAAGCACTGGAATTGTTCAAGGCCCTTGATGTGGAGAATCGCGCCAAGGCCATGCCATCGCAGCTCTCCGGCGGAGAACAGCAGCGGGTGGCTATTGCCAGGGGACTGGTCAACCGTCCGCCGGTGATCCTCGCCGATGAGCCCACCGCTCCCCTTGACAGCGAACGTGCGCTGGCGGTGATTCGGATTTTAAACGATATGGCGCGTCAATTTGAAACCGCCATTATCGTTGTCACCCATGACGAAAAGATCATTCCGACCTTTAAGCGGATCTATCACATCCGTGATGGCGTGACCTATGAAGAAGCCGGAGAAGGGCGAGATTTTTAATGAATCTTCACCAGCCTGTCGTCAAAGCTTTCTCAGGCCTTTTGAGGAGTATTTCCATGGCCAATAGTGAAACAACAAATCGTCGAATCTTTCGGGTATTCAGTAATTTTTCTTAAAAAAAATTACTGGATTGACCTAAGTCAAGGAAACAGGTTTCTGTCCGGTGTAGGGTGTAATCAAATAGAGAAAAAACGGACCTGATGTATAATAATAAGAACATCAACAACAGAAAGGGAGAAAAAACATGTTTTGTTATCAATGTGAACAAACGGCAAAAGGCGAAGGCTGCACAAATGGCGGCGTATGTGGAAAACAACCGGATGTGGCGGCACTTCAGGATTTGTTGCTTTACGCGGTCAAAGGATTGTCCCTGATCGCTCTCGAAGGTCGTAAAGTAGGCGTCAAGGATGTGGCCACTGACCGCTTCGCCTGCGAAGCGACTTTCTCGACACTCACGAATGTTGATTTTGATCCGGACCGGATTATTGCCCTGATCAAACAGGCTGTCGCGCTTCGGAAGACATTAAAGCAAAAAGTCGACGCCGCCGGCGGGTGGACGGACTACACCGACGGTGCAGCAATCTTCGCACCTGCGGGTACTATGGACGGGCTCGTAGCCCAGGGTGAAAAGGTCGGAGTCATGGCCGATCCGTCTCTAAACCCGGATATTCGGTCGTTGCGCGAAATCCTGACTTACGGCATCAAGGGTGTGGCCGCTTATGCGGATCATGCGGCGATTCTGGGTCAGACGGACGACAAAGTGTTTGATTTCGTTTATGAAGGTCTGGCCGCAACCTTGGACAACGGAAAATCCGCTGACGATCTGTTGGGTCTGGTTTTAAAATGCGGGGAAATCAATCTCCGGGCCATGGAACTGCTGGACGCGGCCAATACCGGAACCTATGGCCACCCAGTGCCCACAACCGTGCCGTTGGGCGCCAAAGCCGGAAAAGCGATTCTGGTGTCAGGCCATGACCTGAAGGATTTGGAGGAAATTCTTAAACTAAGCGCTGGAAAGGGCATCACCGTATATACCCACGGCGAAATGCTGCCCTGCCACGGCTACCCGGAACTCAAAAAATACCCGCATCTTTACGGGCATTACGGCACAGCATGGCAGAACCAGAAAAAAGAATTCGCTGAATTTCCAGGCGCGATTCTCATGACAACCAACTGCATTCAAAAGCCCAAAGAAGACTATAACGCCAATATTTTCACCACCGGACTGGTGGGGTGGCCGGGTGTGACCCATATCGCGGACAAGAATTTCAAGCCGGTCATCGACAGGGCTCTGGCGCTGCCGGGATTTTCGGCGGATACAGATAAGGGCACGGTAATGGTGGGATTTGCGCGAAACGCGGTCATGGGTGTTGCCGGTGCAGTGATCGATGCGGTCAAAAGCAAGGCTATCCGCCACTTTTTCCTTGTGGCCGGATGTGACGGCGCGAAACCGGGAAGAAATTATTACACGGAATTTGTGGAAAAAGTGCCCAATGACTGCGTGGTGATGACCCTGGCCTGCGGCAAGTTCCGGTTTTTCGACAAAAAATTGGGCGATATCGGCGGAATACCCAGGCTACTGGATATCGGGCAGTGCAATGACGCCTATTCCGCAATTCAAATCGCAGTAGCCCTGGCGGGTGCCTTTGAATGCGGTGTTAATGATCTGCCACTGTCCATGATCCTTTCATGGTATGAACAGAAAGCCGTGGCTATTCTGCTGACCCTGCTTTATCTGGGCATCAAGGACATTCGCCTCGGACCCAGCCTGCCGGCGTTTATTACGCCCAATGTGCTGAATATCCTGGTGGAAAAATTCAATATCGCACCCATCAGCACACCGGACGCGGATTTGAAGGCCATTCTGGGATAATACAAACCAAAATTCTTTTTTATGTTCACGTAGCCGGGGCCAGAAGAAGCTGGCCCCGGCATTCTTCACAATCACCCATACCCCTCCATTGGTTTTAAAAACAAGTTTCATTCTTCATTATAGTTAAGGAGGTGTCTCCATGTTAAAAAAATTGCTCTTTTTGGAGAAAACACATTTCACAACAGCCATTTCACAAAATTGTTGGCCCATGAATTAAAGTAAGGTGGATAGAATTAATTTTTGAATAAAAGCGATATGTTGTCTTAATATGGAGGAAAGTCCAGTGTCAAACCAACATTCATGCGGAATATTCGGCACAACGTCAATCGATCTGTCGGAAGATGACGTTCTGGCGGCCATGAAATCCATGCAAGGCTATATCGACATCACTCCTGCGGATTTTAATGAAATATACAATGTCGCCTTTCGTCATGCCATTGACCGGCTGTCCAGATTGGTAAAAGCCGAAGATATCATGACCCGACAGGTGATCTCCGTATTGCCGGAAACGTTGTTGACCGAAACTGCCCGAATGATGGCGTCTGCGAATATTTCCGGGGTTCCGGTCGTCAATACAGATCAAACGGTTGTCGGTATCATATCGGAAAAGGATTTTTTAAAAAAGATGGCGGCTGAAACATCCGGATCGTTTATGGGAGTGATCGCCCAGTGCCTGGCAAATCGCGGGTGCCTGGCTATGCCCATCCGGGGAAAATCCGCCAAAGACATCATGACCTCACCGGTAATAACGGCAACTCCGGAAGCCACTATTTCTGAACTTTCCAAGAAACTGGCGGATAACCGCATTAACCGGATTCCGGTGGTCACGAAACAAGGCGGACTGGTTGGCATTGTGTCGCGGGGCGATATTGTTGATTCTTATTGTGCAAGGGTATTTTAAGGAAAGGGCCTGGACATGACATATTTTGAAAAGATGAAAGGCACCACGAAAAGTCCGCCCCAGGTCAGTCTGATGGAAATGGTCTGGTCGTGGATCGGCTCATTTTCAGGCATTGCCGCAGTCGCTTTTTTTAATTACCTTTTTTTCAATGATATGGATTTGAAAATGCTTATCGGTTCTTTCGGCGCATCGGCTGTTTTGATATTTGGCGCTATCCGCAGTCCTCTCGCCCAACCCCGAAATTTAATCGGCGGCCATTTGTTGTCAGCCCTTGTCGGCGTGACCGCCTATAAATTATTGCCCGGCCATTTGTGCCTGGCATCCGCCTTGGCGGTTTCCACAGCGATTTTTGTGATGCATGCCACCAAAACGCTTCACCCTCCGGGGGGCGCAACCGCTCTGATTGCGGTAGTCGGCAGTCAACAAATTCACAGTCTCGGCTATTTTTACACGATAATGCCGGTAGGCGTCGGCGTTGTTATTATGCTGATGGTTGCGCTGGTGATCAACAATATATCCCATCATCGCCGGTATCCGGAATTCTGGTTCTGAACGCGCAATAAGGGTGATGCCTGTTTTGTTCATCAACAGAAAAAGGAAAATCCATGCGAATTCATTATTTTCAACATATTCTTTTTGAAGGCCTGGCAAGCATCGGGCAATGGGCAAATCAAAAAGGATATGCGCTTTCCGCCACCCAGTATTTTGAAAACTCCGATTTGCCGGATATTCAATACCCGGACATGCAAGCAATAGACTGGCTCATTATCATGGGCGGTCCCATGAATATATATGAACACGACAAATATCCTTGGCTGAAATCAGAAAAAGAATATATCCGGGCAGCCATTGACGCTGGGAAAACGGTTATCGGTATCTGTCTGGGGGCGCAGTTGATTGCGGATGTTCTGGGCGCAAAAGTATATCCTGGCGCACATAAGGAAATCGGATGGTTTCCGGTTCGACTGACCGAGGAAGCCATTTATTCGGAGATTTTCGGGTCTTTACCCGAACAGCTTACATGTTTTCATTGGCATGGAGATACGTTTCATCTGCCGGACGGTGCGGTGCATCTGGCAAGAAGCGATGGGTGTGAAAATCAGGCGTTTATCTATGACAATCGCGTGCTGGCCCTACAATTTCATCTGGAATCAACGCCTGAAAGCGTGGCGGATATTATATCGCACTGTCGATCTGAAATCGTTCCAGGGCGGTTTATCCAATCCGCTGAAACCATGCTGAAAAACGGGGATTCTTTTTTTGACGGCATACATACGGCCATGAGCGGGATATTGGATCGATTGGATGGGAAGCATTTTCCAGCAGGCCCTTAAATGACTGATTTTCAGCATTTATTCAAGTTGTTATCATTAACCCAAATTTAAAGAGGTGCAATATGAAAAGAAAATTGTTTTACATGGTCACGTTCAGCCTGGCAGGTTTGCTTTTCCTTTCCGGTTTAGCCTATTCCCATTGTGACACGCTGGATGGCCCGGTGGTGATGACGGCAAAAAAAGCCCTTGAAAAAGGGGATGTAACGCCGGTTCTTAAATGGGTTAAAAAGGAAGATGAAAAGGGAATCCGCGAAATGTTTAAAAAAACCTTAGCGGTCCGATCTCTGAATACGGATGCCAAAGAAATGGCGGATATGTATTTTCTGGAAACCCTGGTGCGCCTTCACCGGGCCGGCGAAGGCCAACCCTATACAGGACTCAAACCTGCCGGGGAAGTGAATGTGGCGATTACCCAGGCCGATAAGTCCCTTGAAACCGGCTCTGTGGATGAACTGGTAAAAACGATATCCGCTGAAGTCGATACGGGTATCCGAAAACGGTTTGAACATGCTCTGGAAAAGAAAAAGCATGCGGATAAGAGCATTGATGCGGGCCGAGAATTCGTTGAAGCCTATGTGGTTTTTCTGCATTATGTGGAAGGGATTTATAATGCCGCCAAAGCCGAAGCTGGCGGGCATCATCAGGAGGCGCTCCTCCAAGAAGGAGCAGCAACAGGCCATCATATTAAATAAGGAGATGCATCATGCCCAAAGCCACTCAACAACTTAAAGATGAACATGAGGGAATCAAACTCATGTTCCAGATTTTAGATAAAATTTGCGAAAGACATAAAGCCAACGGGGACTTAAATACAGACCATCTATTTGACATCATTGAATTTTTCAAAATCTTTGTGGACAAATGCCATCACGGCAAGGAGGAAGACCTTCTTTTTCCGGCGATGGAACAAGCAGGCATTCCCAGACAAGGGCCTATCGGCGTCATGCTTGCTGAACATGAAAAGGGCCGCGGCTATGTAAGAGCGATTAATGCGGCCCTGGAAAAGTTTAAGGCCGGAGACAAGTCAGCCGCTGATGAAATTACGGATAATGCTGAAAGATATATGGAACTGATGCTGAGTCATATTGATAAAGAAAACAATATTCTCTATCCAATGGGCGACCAGCGCTTTTCAAAAGAAAAAGATGAGGAACTTTTTGAAGGATTCGAAAAATTAGAGGAGGAACGAATCGGAGCAGGAAAGCATGAAGAATTTCATAAACTCCTGCACAACCTGAAAGAAATCTATAAAATTTAATAGAAAGGATTAAAAATGAGCAAAAAAGTGATTATCGATACGGATGAATGCGTTGGATGTCAGGCATGTGTTGAACTTTGTCCAGATGTTTTTGGATTTGATGAAGACGCGGAAAAAGCCAAGGTCATTCTCGATGAGGGAGGGCCTGAGGACTGCATTCAGGAAGCAATAGACAGTTGCCCGGTTGAATGCATCCATTTTGAATAGTAAAATAAGGAGGCAACCATGAGCTTCCACTTTTAAAAAAGATATCGCATTTCACATTACAGAGAAAAGGATAATGTCATCTTTTTAAAGGACAATTCATGCCGCAACCGCAAAAAGACGAAGAGACTTCCATAGCTGGCATTTTCATCATCATTGGCGTGGTCTGGACCATCATCATCGCAGGATTTTTCGCCCGGGAAATCAGCGAAGCCCAGAGTCATACCAAGAATCTGGCATTGCAACAGGGCCGATCTTTTTTTCAGGAAATCACCACCACACGGGCATGGAACGCGCTCCACGGCGATGTGTATGTCCCGATTTCCGAATCGGTCCAGCCCAATCCTTATCTGGATGTGCCGGACCGGGATATTGTGACTGTGGACGGCCGCAAGCTGACCAAAATAAACCCGGCATTTATGACCCGCCAGATTGCGGAATTGGCTGCGGAAAAAAACCTCGTCTGGTTTCATCTCACCAGCGAAAAACCCATCCGGCCGGGAAATGAACCCGACGCCTGGGAACGTATAGCGTTGCAGCGTTTTGAAGCGGGCGATCCGGAGTATTTTGATTTGATGGATTCAAAAAGCGGGGAACCGAAATTCAGATACATGGCCCCGCTCCTGGTGAATCCGGAATGTCTGAAATGTCATGCAAAACAGGGGTATAAGGAAGGGGATCTTCGGGGCGGCATCAGCGTGACCATGAGAGCCGGGTCTTTGCTCCAGATCCAAGACCGGCATTTCCGGCTTGAGGTCCAAACCAGTTTAATTATATGGTTTTTTGGGCTTTTCGGTATCATTGCCGCCGCATTCCAGACGGAAAAAGGGGAGCAGAAACGGAAAAAAATCATCGACGAGCTTCAGCACGCCCTGTCCCAAGTCAAACAGCTCAGTGGCCTGCTCCCAATCTGCGCTTCCTGCAAGCGCATCCGGGATGACAAGGGATACTGGAATCAGATCGAACAATATATCCACGACCATTCAGAAGCGGAATTCAGTCACGGTATCTGCCCGGAATGTGTGGCCAAACTTTATCCGGACTTTATGAAGCGGAAAGGAGAATAATTGTACTCCCGTCAAATTAGAAGACTATTTGTAAATTTCTATATGACCATTCCTTAAACGTTTAGCAATGAATTACAGGAGGTATTCTGTGATGACGAATCCAAAAATTAGAGCGATATTTTTATTTATCCTCATTCTTGCGTTTGGCGTCCTGATTTTCGGGGGGTATCTGATCAACAAAGCCAAGCCGCCCATTCCCGAGCGTGTTGTTGCGCCATCTGGAGAGACAATCCTGACCGCCAAGGACATCATTGACGGGCAAAATTATTATTTCAGCCGAGGCGGCCAGCATATCGGCACCATATGGGGCCACGGCTCCTACCTTGCGCCGGATTGGTCTGCGGATTTTCTGCACCGGATGGGCCTTTTTCTGGCGGCCCGCCAGCATGGTCTTTCTGCAGCATCGGCACAGGATTTTACGCAGGCTGATTTTGAAAACCTGGAGAGACAGGAACAGGCCAGTTTAACAGCGTTTGTTCAGGATGAAATAAAAACCAATCGGTTTGATGCCCAAAGCAAGGTGTTGCAGTTTACGCAATACCAGACGGAAGCCTTTGATGCGTTGACGGGATATTACACGAAACTGTTTCAGGAAGGCAATGACCGGATGGGCCTTCAGCCCGGAATCGTCCGCACCGGAGAAGAGGGGCGTCTTGTCGCTGGATTTTTTTCCTGGCTGGCCTGGTCTGCGGGAACAAAGCGGATAGATGCGGATTACACGTACACCACAAACTGGCCCTATGATCCCCTGGTCGGCAACTATCCTCTGCCGGATACCTTGATATGGTCCATTGTCAGCGTGATTCTTCTGATTTTCGGAATCGCCGCATCTGTTTTTGTTTACATGCGCTATATCGGCAAGGATGACTACGCAATCAATGTGTCGCCTGATTTTCCGGAACCCCACCCAACCCCCAGCCAGAAGGCGACCATACTTTACTTTTTGATAGCTATCGGGTTGTTCCTCCTCCAAATCCTCATGGGTGCAATCACCGCGCATTATACGGTTGAAGGAACCCTTTTTTACGGCATTTCACTGGCCAATATCCTGCCGTATGCCGCTGTACGAACCTGGCATCTTCAATTGGGTGTCTTCTTTATTGCGACCTGTTTTCTGGCAGCCGGTCTGTTTATCGGCCCTTTTGTCGGCAAAGAACCCAAATACCAAGGTGCATGGGTGCTTATCCTGCTGGGGGCGGTGGTGGTGGTAGTCCTCGGCGCTATGGGGGGAACCTGGCTGTCGGTTACCGGTATTTTTGGAGATCAGGGTTTTTATTTTGGGCATCAGGGGTATGAATATATCGAATTGGGGCGTGTTTGGCAATTGCTGCTGATCGCTGGTATGATCATTTGGCTGGCGCTTGTCTTACGCGCCATTGTACCGGCGCTTCGCAATGAAAAGGACAGCGGCGGGTTGACTCATATGCTCCTCTATAGCGCCATCGCTATTCCGCTGTTCTACATGGCCGGCCTGATGTATGGCAAAGGAAGCCATCTTTCCGATGCGGAATACTGGCGGTGGTGGGTGGTACATTTGTGGGTGGAGGGTTTCTTTGAAGTCTTCGCGACGGTGGTGATGGCATTTTTGCTTTCTCACATTGGCGCAGTGAGCAAAAAATTTGCTCTGACGACCATCTATTTTACAGTATTTCTCTATCTCGGTAGCGGCGTTATCGGAACTTTTCACCATCTTTACTGGGCCGGTACCCCCACAGCGATCATTGCGCTGGGTGCCGTGTTTTCAGCACTGGAAGTTGTCCCGCTCTCCCTGCTGGGGTTTGAGGTAGCGCACAATTTGAAAGTGATTGATGCGGGCGGAACTGCATATGCTTACAAATGGCCGATTTATTTTTTTATTTCCGTGTCTTTCTGGAATCTTTTAGGGGCCGGTGTGTTCGGATTCCTGATCAACCCGCCCATTGTTCTTTACTATGCTCAGGGAATCAATACCACGCCGATTCACTCCCATGCTGCGCTTTTTGGCGTTTATGGGTTGCTCGCCATCTCTCTGATGCTATTTTCAGTGCGTCATATTGTAACCAGGGCTTCCTGGTCGGATGGACTGCTTAAATGGAGCTTCTGGGGGCTGAACGGCGGGCTGGTGAGCATGATGGTATTCAGTCTTATCCCATCCGGATTTTATCAGTTCTATTACGCAGTTAAATATGGCCTGTGGTTTGCCCGCAGTCCGGAAATCGCATCCGGGCCGGTTATTCGGGCGTTAAGTTGGGCCAGGCTCGTCCCGGATCTGATATTTTCAACCGGAGCCATGCTTCTATTTTTGTTTCTGCTTCGCGCCATATGGATGACGTTCATCAGGAAATCGATAACTAACTGATTAATAATCGAAAGTTTATCTTAAAAGGTGTATATCATTATGAATCTTTTCCACTATGGAGATACGATATGCCGAAAAATTTTAAATTTGAAACCCTCAGTCTTCATGCAGGCCATGAGCCAGATCCGATAACCTTGTCTCGGGCGGTTCCGATATTCAGGACTTCGTCCTATGTTTTCAAGGATACCGATCATGCGGCCAATCTATTTTCCCTCAAGGAGCCGGGAAATATTTACACCCGGCTCATGAATCCCACCCAGGATGTACTGGAAAAACGAATGGCCGCTTTGGAAAACGGGGCCGCGGCCCTGGCTCTGTCGTCGGGCACGGCCGCCATCCACAATGCCATCATCACCATCTGTCAGACCGGGGATGAAATCGTTTCCGCCAACAACCTTTATGGCGGGACCCACACGATGTTTAATAATATCCTGCCCCGGTTCGGCATTTGTACCCGATTTGTGGACCCAGAAACGCCAGACAATTTCAACCAGGCCATTTCCTCAAAAACACGGGCGATTTTTATCGAAACTATCGGGAATCCAGCCCTGGAATTTACAGACATCCAGGCAGTCAGCGCCATTGCGCGTCGTCATAACCTTCCCCTGATTGTGGACGGAACTTTTACTTCACCTTATCTCCTGCAAGCCATCAATCACGGCGCGGATATCGTTGTGAACTCCATGACCAAATGGATCGGTGGGCACGGTACCGGCATCGGCGGCATCGTCATAGATTCCGGCCGATTCAACTGGCAGGACCCCAAATTCACCCTCTTTAATGAACCGGATGACAGTTATGGCGGCCTTCGATTCGCCCATGACCTGGGCGACAACAATCCTCTTGCCTTTATATTGCGCATGCGGCTGGTGCCGTTAAGAAACCTGGGCGCTTGTATTTCACCGGATAATGCCTGGATGTTTCTACAGGGAATTGAAACCCTTGCCTTGCGCATGGAGCGGCATTCTCAAAATGCCATGCAGGCGGCTGTTTTTTTAAAATCCCACCCCGATGTCGCCTGGGTGAGATATCCAGGGCTCCCGGATGACCCGGCGCATTCATTAGCCTGTCGATATCTGAAAAAAGGGTTTGGTGGTATGGTCGTGTTCGGCATCAAGGGAGGCAGACAGAGGGGCGCACGCTTCATTGATCGATTAAAATTGTTTTCCCATCTGGCCAATGTTGGGGACGCTAAAAGCCTTGCCCTACATCCGGCCTCCACGTCCCATTCACAGTTGTCGGAAAAAGATCAGATCAAAGGGGGCGTGACTCCGGATCTTATCCGGCTTTCCATCGGCATCGAACACATTGACGACATTATCGGCGATTTAAAACAGGCTTTTGAATTACAATGACAACATCCATATGGTTCATCAAAAAGGCCGGATTGTTTACTATTCCCCAAATCTGCTGGCCATCCGTGGCCTTTTTTTATCGGAAAAAGAAATGCATGAATTTTCCAATGAAATGGAGACTACGCCCATGAATGCGACAAAACTTCTTATCAAAGAACACGCGATCATTCTGAAAGTGTTGGACTCCCTTTCATCTGCAAGAAACCATATTGAAAACGGCAGGTTGCCTGAAAAACTCTTTTTTGAACAGGCAGTCCGGTTTTCCCGGGATTTTTCAGACACATTTCACCATTTTAAAGAGGAATTCCTGATGTTTGGAATGCTGGCGCAAAAGAAAGAAGGGGATATAGATTTAGAGATCGGGGCGCTGCGATATCAGCATGAAAAATGCAGGGGTTTTATAAAGGGCATCGATGCTTCCCTCAAAGGATATGGCGAAAAAGACGAACTATCCATTACCATGCTTCTTGAAAACCTGGCCCCTTATATTTCCTTGTTGCGCCGCCACATTTATCAGGAAAACCATCTTTTTTTCCCGCTGGTGGAACAGTCCCTCACTGAAATGGAAAATCAGTACCTGCTGGAACAATTCGCCAAAGAAGAGGAGCGTTTTGGCGGAAAAACGGTTTTTGTTACCGGCAAAAACCAGGCTGATGAATTGGCCCGTATGGTCCAGAGAATCGCAGGGGGAATGTAATTCATGGGGAAAAAACTGGATTGCTGGGAATTCATGAATTGCGGCAGGGCGCCCGGTGGTGACAATGTATCTGAACTCGGATTATGCCCGGCGGCCACGGATGACTCTTTTACCGGAATCAATTCAGGAAACTGTGGCGGCCGTTTCTGTTGGGCCGTTGCAGGAACGCTCTGCGGCGGTGAAGTCCAGGGAACCTTCGCCGAAAAACGCGATTCTTGCGTCAATTGCGATTTTTACAAGCGCGTTCAGGCTGAACAAGGCACCATTAATCTGCGCACCAAATTTTTAAGATTTGTCAATCCTTACTCCCAAGGCGCATTGTTCGATGATTTGCCTCAGGAGCATATCAGGTCCGGAGAACGCTTCATCACGCAGGGAGAAGCCCGTGATACGGCTTATATTATTCAGCGCGGGGCATGTATAGAACTCGTCGAGAAGCATGGGATGATCCATCCGGTGGGCCATCGGGGCGAGGGGGACATCGTGGGTATGATTTCGGTTTTAACCGGTGAACCGAGTACCTTTCATGTTGAAGCTGAAACGGACATGGATGTCTGGACCATCAACAAAGCCAGGTTCGATGCCACCTCACAAAATGACTCGGACCTTCTGACGTTCCTTACGGAACTCATTTCGGACCGGTTCGACTCCACCCGGCCCACGGCAGACAGAACCATCGGCAAATACGTGGCCACAGACATAATTGGTCGCGGGGGCTACAGTATTGTCTATAAAGGGATTCATGAAATCTTGCGTATGTCGGTGGCCATTAAAATGATGCGCCACGATATGGCCACACGGCCGATTTTTTTAGACAATTTTCACAATGAGGCCAGGATCATTGCCGGACTCAACCATGAAAACATTATCCGGGTGCTTGATATTGAGGAACGGTACCGAACGGTTTTTATTATTATGGAATATCTGGAAGGCGAGTCTTTATACGGCATGATAAAACGCCTGAAATCCATTCCCCCGCTGCTGGCTGCCGGCTTCATAAGTCAGGTCTGCACGGCTTTGGACTACGCTGCCTCTAAAGGACTCATTCACCGGGATATCAATCCCAAAAACATCATCGTTATGCCGGGTGATCGCATCAAGCTCATTGATTTTGGGATGGCATGCCCCGCAGGAACAGATGATCTTCATTTCGGCGGCGAGACTGTCTATGCTGCCCCCGAGTTGTTTGATGGCGAACCTGCGGATGAACGAAGCGACATATTCTCTCTGGGCATTACCGCTTATGAGTTGCTTACGGGGGAAAAACCCTTTCCAAACGCTTCCCCTTTAGATTTACTTAAACTCATCAAAACCCGTGACATTCCAGATCCTGCCCTAAAAGTTAAAAATCTGCCGGAACCCTTGCGCAAATCAATCCTGAAGGCCTGCCGACGCAATCCTCTGGAAAGATATCAGAATATCAAGGAGATGGCAGAGGATATCGCACCGCTCTTAAACGTCAGGCCTTCCCATCCCCTGAACTCAGAATCGTCCGGGATGAAAAAAATCACCCTTTTTCTGGACATCGGCAATCACCGGGAAGCGGAATTTGATGAGGCACTCGCGGCATTTAACCGGAAAGTCAAAAAATTGGGGGGGCATTTAACCATTGAAAAAGAGTGATATGAGTCATAGGGCGGATTCAAATAACTGGAACGAAAAACAGGCCCGTCTGTCCACATCTGATTTTGATTTTTCAGCCTGGACCCATATTGGATATACCAGAAAATCCAACCAGGACCGGTATGTTATCAAGATGCTTCAAGACGCTTCAGTTCTGTTTGCCATTGCCGATGGTTTAGGAGGTGAGGGGGCGGGCGACCTGGCGGCTGAAACCATACGTAGCGAAATAGAAAAAATCGTTCATATCCCTCTGGGTGAAGAGAATCAAACGCTTGTGCGCCTGGTAAAAACCCTTGATCTACAAATCAGAAACACAGGGCAATGCGAACCGGACTTAAACGGCATGGGCAGTACGCTTATCATTGTATTGATTCGTCATTCGTCTGCCTGGTGGGTTCACATCGGCGACAGCCGACTCTATCTTTTTCGGAATTCTCAATTGATCCAGATTACCGAAGACCAGACCTTGGCTCGGTTTTTAATGGAAGAAAACGCCCTTGCGCCGGAACAGGCACCTTATCATTATTCCCGGCATGTCATGGATCAATATGTGGGGTGCGGGTATTGCGAGCCTGAATCCGGGGCATTTGATACAGTTCCCGGAGATTTAATTGTATTGGCATCAGACGGCATCCACCGTCATATTTCCGAAGAAGCACTATCTAATGCGCTGAGTTACCCTTCGGACTTAGGGCAACAATGCCGAGACATTGTTCATTCCGTTTTGAAAAGCGGCGGAAAAGACAATCTGACCATCATGATTTTCCATCACAGATGAAAAAGGGATTTTTTTTAAAAAAATGATATTTAAAAATAAACAACACCTTGTTTTAATAAAAAATAAGTTGTTTTCAAGTTATCGAAACCGGATTCAATTGATTGTTTTTATAATTACCATCGCCACCGGATTCCAGTTTTATCTCTATGTTTCCCAAATATTAAGCGATGAGCCCCTAACAGTTCACCGACCAACGGGGGTTGAAGGGTTTTTGCCCATTGGCGCATTGATGGGGTGGAAGTATTTTTTTACCACCGGCATTTGGGACAGCATTCATCCGGCATCCATGGTTCTTTTGGGGTTTGCCGTTTTGATATCATTCCTATTCAGAAGGTCTTTTTGCGGCTGGTTTTGTCCGGTGGGCGCCCTTTCCGAATGGGTGTGGAAAATCGGTGAATCAAAACTGGGCAAAAATCTGAGATTCCCCATCTGGATGGATTTGCCGTTGCGTTCCATAAAATATATTCTTTTGGGATTTTTTGCATATATCATCCTGCAAATGAGCCCATCCGATATCGCCGCATTTTTCGAAAGCACCTACTATAAAATCGCCGATATTAAAATGCTCCACTTTTTCACTAAAATTTCTCTGCTTACCGCGGCCACGCTTTTTGCGTTGATTTTGCTTTCATTTTTTTTCAGGAATTTCTGGTGCCGGTATGCTTGCCCTTACGGAGCGATGCTTGGATTATTCAGTTTGTTCAGCCCGGCCCGAATTGTTCGAAATCCTGAATCCTGCATACATTGTGGGCGATGTTCCCAAGTATGTCCATCCCACCTGCCCGTCGATATAAAACTGCGGATTGTAACTCCCGAATGCACTTCCTGTATGGATTGCGTCAACATGTGTCCTTCAAAAAATACCCTGGAGCTTAAATCCTGGATTTTTCAAAAAACGGTCACCACCCCGCAGATGGGCAGCGGAATCCTGATCATTTTTTGTGTCATGATTTATATCGCCGGAATTACCGGGCACTGGAAAACCAGCCTATCTGATAATGAATTCAAAATGTGGCTTAAAATTAGCGATCCATCAATGATTCAGCACCCATCCGTTCAATTGAAAGAAAGGTAATCCCTGTGACAAGGAATTTTCAAGACGATCTTATATAGGACACAATTTTAGATAGATGGTTTGGGAGGAGTGAACGAAATATCAATCCAGGATAGATATCGCCTTTACGGAATGCTTATAAAAGATGACATACGTTTTATGATTGAAAAGGCCATCAAACGCCTGCCGGTGATGGACGTCGAAAGTCGGCTCAAGGATATGAACAGTCGCGATTCGCTGCTTCGCAATAATTCTTTTGCTGCGAGTGAGATTTAAATACCATTCATGCTGATGAGTTATGATTGCGGGTTTATAAATAAACAGGCCGTATCCGGTTATCTGGATATGGCCTGTTTGTCTTTTTATGGAACCCTGTTTAACCAGCTATCTGAGGCGGTGCTGGCGCTGGTTTTGGTACGATTCGCTTGTTGCCTTCCCATATTTTTTGCGCTTTGGGCGTAACCGGGAGATATTTAAACCATGGATGGGAGTTCATGTGTTCCGGGTCCATTTGCAGTTCACGGCTGTGATGGAGAATGGGCGGCACGATGTTTTTGATGTCCCCGTCAATATCTTTGGCGATGGTGAACCCTGCCGCCCGCACCGCCGTATCCACGGCATTGCGGCTGTATTGCTGGGACTGGGCCAGTGTGTTCAGGGCCTTGGTGGGGTTATGAAAGCCCACGCTGTTTTCCGCAGACACCAGGTCCCAGAAGAACTGCCCTTTCCGGCACCACTGCCGGGCCTGGATCATCAGCAGGTCATAATCGCCGGGTTTTTCGCCCGCAAATTCCGAGGCCAGACGGATGGCTTCGTGGGCCTTGACCGAAATGTCCTGGGCGATCATGAGCTGTTCCCACACCTTGTGCTGGGTAAACAGCACCCGTTCCTTCAGAAATTCGGGTGTTTTGTCCGTATGGCACTGGCGGCAGGCCTTGAGGTCCGGGTCCTTGAGGGGGGAGGTCCAGTGATGGGTGGACATTTTCTTCTTGCCGTCCAAGCGGACATAGTTCATGTGGCAGTCTGCGCAGGTTACGCCCGCAGCACCGTGCACGCCGTTGGACCAGGTTTCATACTCCGGATGCTGGGCTTTCAGCATGGGGGTTTTGGAAACCGGATGGACCCAGTCCACAAAATTGCCTTCAAAGCCCGGGGTGGTGGTGTCGCCGTGGGTGGCGTAATAGGCGTACATGTTTTCCGGGTCCAGTCCGTCGGCCCAGGGAAACACGGGTTTTTTGGCCGGGCCGAATCCCTTGTCCTGAAAATAGTATTCCACATGGCACTGACCGCACATCAGGGCGCGCTGTTCGTTGCGGGGCAGGGTTTCAAATTTTTTCCCCTTTAAGGCCAGATAATCTTTTAGCGGCACACTGTAGAGGCGCAGGGTCATGTCCCTGGGATCGTGGCAGTTGGCGCACCCGATGGTATTTTCATCCAGATCCACCTGTTCCCGCAGTGTATTGAAATCCTGAGCCCAGAAATCATCGCCTTTTTCCTTCACGAAATAATTCATTTTGGCGGTCTTGCAGTTCATGCAGGTGGCCGGCAGACCGGCTTTTTCGTCATACCGGTTGATCCGGTCGATATTCAGGATGTCTTTCAGCGCATATGTGTGGCCCCGGGCGGCCCGGTATTCGTAGCTGAACGGATATCCCAGCCACAGGTTTTTTAAGTATGGCTGGGCGTATTTGTAGCCTTCGGGCAGGGGATTGACGTTGTCATGCTTGCTGTAGGCCACGGACCCGTTATATTCGGTCATGATTTTTGATTCGTTGTTGCGAAGGTAAGTTTCATAATGCAATTGAAACTCAGGTTTAAACGCGGAGTTGCGGATTTCGTCTTCCTTCAGGGATGTTTTGAACTTGGGCGTGACCGGCTCCACCGCATCCGAACACCCGGACAGAAAGGAGAGAATACCGATCAGGACCAGCATCAGGGTAACGGCTGGAATGTTAACATGGTGTTTATTGGTCAGTTTATGCATGGGTTTATACATCGGCGGCGCTCCTTTTGGCGATGGGCAGTTTCGGGGTATGGGGAACATGGCGGTGACAGTCGGTGCAGTGGGTTTTGGCCTGCATGTTCACGGATTGGATGCCGGCTTCGTGGCAGCGCCGGCAGTTCACCTGGACGACCTCGCGGGTTTCATCTCCGGGATGGATCAGGTCCGGAATGGTTTTGGTTACGGTGGCGAAGATGTCCCGGGTGCCTTCCTTTGTCTTGAACGGGATTTTGGCCGCGATATTGTGGGGCGCGTGGCATTCGTTGCAGGCCAGTTTTGCGTGGACAGATTGCTGGTGGGTCAGGGCCGCCTCGGACATGGCGTGGCATCTGCCGCAGAATCCCGCCTGGTCCGTGGTCGTCATGGCAAGCGCGGTGCCGATGATGCTGGCAGCGCCGGCGGCGAACGATAGCAATAACAGCCGCCAGGGCCAGCCACCGCTTTTTTTCATATTAAGCTTCCTTTCCCTTTCTGTGGAGACGGGCATACTTCCTCCTTTAAAGCTCTTTTCTTTTGGATAATTCGATACCGGGTATGAACCTTTTTTGTTCGGTTCGCGTATATAATATTTTTTTGAATAGATGAAAAGCAGGAAATTATTTTGAGATTGTTACTATTGATATTAAGGTAAAGATAATTTTTTTCATGATTTTTTACTTTTCCAGTTTGGCAAGTTGTAACTATTATCTTTCCTTAATAATAAGGCCTGTAAGATAAGTACAGATAATAGCCGAACATTCTAGGTCAAGATACTTTTCGACATCATCGTGGAAAAGAAATACCGCGTTTGCAGGCATAACGTCATCTGCATCATTGAAATTCAGAAAAATAGAAACTTTGTTGAGTGCCTGGAACCTGACGGATAAATCATAGGATTTGGTTTCCATAAGAGTTCCGCCAAGGTTTTGGCAGCTTGATCTCAGTTTATCCAGTTGCCCTGAAAAAGTTGCGCTAATGATCTTCCCCGTGTTTTCGCTGAATCGGGAAAATAACGGTCCTGCATTTGAAAATTCTCTAAAGGTCACCATCGTATTTGAGACTGTATCTTTTTGGAAAGGACATTTCATTAAATAATCACAGAGCACTACTTTTACAGCAGTGGTCACCTCACCACCGTTCATATCGACAAAGTCATTTCCATTAAATGCAATCCGCCTGTTGAAAAAATAAAACACATAGGATTGGCCGGATTTTTTGGCTCCAAGCGTCTCCGCACGTTTAGAAAGATCCAAAGCTTTAATTTCTGACAGGCCAGCCCCGTATTTTTTTTCAAATACCTTTGCATCTTCCATATCAGGCCTTTATTATTTATCAGGGATTTGATTCAACTCTGTCAGCAATGTTTCATATTCATCCTCATATGCCAGCAGCTCCATCATAATCGGCGGCTTTGTGGAGTGTGCCGGAAGGCGTTGCCTGGTTTCCCGGATCAGGTTTTCAAGTTCTGCCAGTCTGATTTTCATTTCTTTTTTTGATATCTGCATTTAATAGTTCACTCCTGCGGCTTTCACAAATTGAACACTGTGTGAATGACAAGGGGTGACCCCATATACCATATGACAGGAAGGGCATTGGGACTCAAGGGTTTCCATTAGAAAAATGGTACCGCAATTTGCACAGTTAATTAAAAGGAGAGCCTGTAAAAAATTGGTATTAAAACCCAACATTCTGATTTTATCGAGTATCTGTTTTCCGGATTCAAAAGCTCCTGAGCATCCATCATGCATTATCACATCCTCCTGATTTGGTTATTATTTAATCTGTGCAGGACATCTGTATTTTGATGCCGTCGTTATCGAAATTTCATGATCGCTGATTTGGAGATTAACAAAAAATGGACAAGAAATAATTGATCTAAATCAATAAAATAAAATTGGGATGAATAAAACAGTGAAGGATTTTGTCCGGAGGATTTAAATTGAATCTTGGCTGTTTTAATGAGAAACTGCATGATAAAATTATAGTTTCAATGTGAGTCCCTTCTATAGACAAAACAGTTTTATTCACTTAAATCAATGTGGCAGATATAAAATCTTAAATCTGGAGGCATTTTTTAATGAATCAGAAGGAAACACCAATAGGAAACCATCAAAAAAAGCTGATCAATCCAGCCGGTACAGAGGCAATCTATGATTCCATGCAGTTTTCACAGGCCGTCCAGGTCGGGGGTATGATTTGGATATCTGGCCAGGTCGGCATGAACGAAAAATTTGAAATGGCAGAGGGTATTGAAGCCCAAACTCGCCAGGCATTTATCAACCTTAAAAGAGTGCTCAACGAGGCCGGGGGATCGCTTGAAGATATTGCGGAATTGGTGACGTATCACATCTCCATGAGCGATATGCGAAAATTCGCCAAAGTGAAATCAGAGTTTTTTCCTAACAACTATCCGGCATGGACAGCAATCGGAATAAAAGAGCTCGTTTTGCCCGGTCTGCTTGTTGAAATTAGAGGGACGGCTGTAATAAATAAATAATGTAACACTCGGGAATATCGATACTCTAAAGGTTCCGGCTGGAATCTTAACTGAAACTGTTTCCAACGCAAGGAAGAATTTCGATAACAAGAGGCGCTTCTTTGATTTTGTGACATACACACAAGATAGAGGGGCGATTACAGGCGAAATAAGGCAATAAAAAAAGCCCGGAGAACTCTCCAGGCTTTTTTTAAAGAAACAAATTGCAATACCGCTTTACCGAAACTCCACCAGCACATAACAATCCGGCCCCGATTCCCCGGCCTTCATGATCTGGATGGTCTTGTTGTTGATGGTGCCCATGCCTTTTTTGGTTCTTTTTCCCTTTCATTTAGCTCCTGAACGGAATCAAGATTATCTGTGAGTTGATCATTTGTCGGCATTTTATATTCCCTTGAGAAAAAAATTATAAAATTTTCCGCCTTGCTTTGGGGATACCTTCAAAATGAATTGCTGCGTGATGATTGACTAACGAGCTTTTAATAATTTCATCATTAAAATCGATTTTTCTTGGCCCATTTTTAAACAGATGTTTAACATAATAATACATATTGTTCGCATACAAAAGACTCGCATGGGTCGCCATCTTCTGGGGAATATCTCCTGCCCCGAAGATATAAACACCGGTTTGCTGAATAATTTTTCCGGGCTCGGTAACCTCGCAATTACCACCCTGATTGATCGCAATATCCACAATGACCGATCCCGACTTCATTGTTGAAACCATTTGTTCGGTTACCAGCATGGGAGCGGTTTCATGTGGTACGTGAGCACTCAGGATAACTACGTCCGCATCTTCTATATGCGGGCTGATAAACCTATGTTCAATTTCCAGCCATTTCTCAGTCAAAAAATTAATATTACCACTGATGTTGACTGCAGGATATCGGGGAAAATTGAATTCAAGTGCTTTGGCACCGAGCCGCTTGGCTTCATTGCAAGCGCTTTTTTGAATATCGATCACCGTAACGACTCCGCCAAAATGTTTGGCCGTGACAATTGCCTGACGGCCGACAACACCCGCGCCGATGATTAAAAACTGCGCCGGGGGGATCGATCCCATAGCCATTTCGATCATCGGGGCAAATTTTTGCATTCGATTAATCGCCATTAAAACGGCTTTATATCCCGTAATGATGCCCATGGAATATGAAACATCCATTTTCAACGTGCGGGAAATACGCGGGACTCCATCCATGTTTAAAACTGTAATATTTTTTTTTCTGTACTGTTGCAGCATATAGCGGTTATCTGCTGATTCAGATTGAAAATGAGCAATCAGGATGCTTTTTTTGCGTAACATGTTAACTTCATGTCTTTCAAACCGTTTATTAAAATCAGGTGGTTTTATTTTTATGATGACATCGGACTGGGCATACAGCCTTTCCGAATCCGAAAAGAGCTTTGCACCTGCAAGCTCATATTCTCCGTCGCTTATAAAAACACCCTCCCCGGCGGACGCTTCAACCGCTACGTCAAAACCCAGATCAATAAATTTCATCACCGTTTCCGGTATGGCCGCAACTCTGTTCTCTCCAGGTGTAATTTCCTTGGGAATTCCGATCAACATGATCCACCTCGTTTACAAAAATTATAAAAACTTGTGTCCCAGTCCCGGTCGCTTCACACATTTTTTTAAAGCCAGGTGGAAAATTTTTGGGGATTGCCCGTGATTTCTATATGGGGTGCTTTTTTTCTTCTGCGTGATAGAAAATCCATAAAAATATTCAGGCCGAACTCGTTGGTATTTCTGAGCTTATCGACATGTAAATAAATTTTTTTATGGTTTTTCCATTGTTGTTCTATCGCCAGCTTGAGTTCCTCAGCCGATGATCCGTCAAAGTCGCCACTTAAAAAAACGTGCGCCGCTTGATTTTTTGATTGTATTTTAATTTTAAAGTTTGCTGCCATGACAATTATCCGTTTTTTAAACAGTGTTGCAAAATAATGTTTTTACAAATTAATACGTCAATAGACTTTTAGATAAACGCCAGAAATCAGATATGATGTATTACCAGTGTGGCTGATTTCCAATCCTCAGGCCAGTTACATCCTCTGTCGTCATCAGCGTCATGAAAGCGCTGGGATCTTTTTGAAGAACAATTTTTTTCACGGCGCCAATGTTTTTACGGTTGATAACCGAATACAGGATTGTTTTATCAGTTCCCCGGAATCCGCCCTTGCCGCTTATTTTGGTGATACCGACATTGCATTGGCCCAATAAATCTTTTGCGATTTCCTGCCATTGTTCCGATATGATCAACGCCGCCTTTCGTCCGGTCATGCCATAAAAAATTTTATCAAGTATCAGCATGTTCACAGTCGCGTACACAAAGGCGTAAAGGACTGTTTCAATGGGAAACAGCAATGCAGAAGCGATTAAAACGATGCCGTTAATGATCGCCGTCCCGGTCCCGACACTGAGAGAAAACCGCTTGTGCATGATAACGGAAAAAATTTCAGTCCCGCCGATAGACCCATAAGACCGCAAAATGATGGCGACCCCGATCCCGGAAAGAGAGCCCGCCGTAACGGCCGCGAGCATGGGGTCTGCAATATTGATCTGAACATCAATGAAAAACAATATCATGGAATAGATTATCATGCCCCAAACTGAATAAAGAACAAATCGAATGCCCACAAACCGCCATCCCAATAAAAAGACGGGAATGTTGATTATAAGGTACAACGCTTCAACGGACACCACTGGATATTTGTAATAAAGCACCAGCGCGGCCCCGGTCAATCCGGTTGAAATAAATTCCTGTGGGATTAGAATCGCCTTGACGGCAAAGGCGCAAAGGGCGCTTCCCAGGACCAGAAAAAAGGTCTGCTTTGCCCATTCATAGAATTTTTTTTTCATGCTTCACCACAAGTTGCCATCATTGTTTTACAGTCGTCCATATGGCGTCAAAACGCCATAACGATTTTTTTCCAATCCCATGCAAAATTAACAGAAGCAACGAGAAGGGGTTCTTTGACCATTTTCATATCCTCCCTGAAGCTTTTCCCAGTTTCGGAATGAACGGTAAGCCTCATCTTTTATCGGATAGTCCCACGTTCCAGCCTTGTGAACAATCTGGCCGCCAAACCCGGTTTTGAAGCGATAAAGTCCAAAAAACGGATGATCTGGAAATGCCGCCGGTGATACAGCGCCCATATCATAGGTAAGGCATTGGCGGGAGCGGGCATATCTGATGGCTTGCCAATGAAGCGCATACGACCCCATATGGTTTCTTTTTAAATTTGAAGATGCGCCGTGCAGAAAAAAGGTCTTATTTCCAGTTATTGTCATGATGGCCCCAGCCAGAATATCCTGATCGTGGGTGGCCATCATCAGCATAATTTCAGAGAAATCCCCACCATTCCTTTGGGAGTCGAATAAAGCTGAAAAATATTTATAATCAGTGATAAAAAATCCGTTGCGAGCAGCGGTTTCCAGGTAAAGTTCATAAAATACGGGAAGTTCATCAAGCGAAGCCCTACTGACGTGAACCCCTTTTCTCATTGCAAACTTTATATTATATCGTGTCTTGCTTCGCATGCGTTCAAGAATATCGTCTTCGCTTCCGGTTATATCGATGGTATAGATATCGGTAGCGGTCATATCCAATGGCGCTTTCTTTAAATTCCAGCGCTGGGTTCCAAAGTTCATGCGCATTTCCCAGACTCTTTCATCAGGAAAGTCACGTTCCGGATGCTCTTTGAGAATTCCAGCGTATGGAGACAGCCAAGGAAGATCGTATCGAATAAACGCAATATCCGAACCGATTTGATCTATAATCGAGTCGGAAAGGGCTTCAAGATAAGACCCGTAATTTTCTTCCTCAGGGGCGACTTCAGGTCCTTGAGGAATATAGGCTGCGGCGATATCCCTGCTGATTGGCTTAATCAGGACAAGCACATCATTTTTATTAAAATTGCCTTCAATATCATAAGCATAAGGGACCCAGCCGAGACGGGATTTGACCCTGGCCCAGTATTCGGTTTGAAAAAGAATTCCCGTGGGAAAAAGCTGATTGATGTTTTTGGATTTAACTTTTAATCGCATGATGCTCTCTTGTGTCGAACTCGCTTAGATTATATAATTATCATATTTAGGCCTATAGAAAGGCACTGCAAAATATAACCGCAAAACATCTGCCCGAATTTCATAAATTTCGGAAGTGTATTGTTTTATTCAATTTGTTAAAATCAGGTGGTTTTATTTTCAGAATGACATTGGACCGGGCATACAGCCTTTCCGGATGAAAAAAGAGCATTGCGCCCGCAAGGTCATATTCTCCATCGCGGGTTGATTTTCCCGGGCATGCCTGGGAAAATCAACCCGTTGATTAATTCTCAAGTGCGCGTGTATGCCTTAACTCGGAATAAAAACGCTCCAGAGCGGTTTTGAAAAAAGGCGGCTGCGGCGTATTGCGTAGTTTTTTGATGACTTTTTGTATCTCCGCACTCATTTCATTACTGAAATTGTCCGGAAGGTTTTTCAATAGTTGAATTAAGGCATTGCCGGCAAGAATCCTGGCATCATAATATATATTGTCGTCACCCAGAATATCGATTACCTGTAAGATCAGATCATCAGACGGAGATTGAATTTCTCCGACTCGTTTAAGCGTTTCTTCGCGAAGCCTCCAGTTCCCTTTATATCTCAGTATCCGGATCAAACCGGGCTGATATTTTGTCAATTTGCCGCCCTCTGATAGTTCGCCAAGGATGTCCAGGACAGGCCCCCAATCCATGAGATTTCCAAAAGGATCGTTTTTAATTGTGCTGTTCATTTTTATAATAGCTCCCTTTAAAAAATTTTAATCTTGTTTAAGCGAAGGAGACATGGCTATAAAACATGTTTGGTCTATTCGCTAAAATATTCCCTGTATATGTCTACCTGTCTTATCGTGAGGTTATGAGTCAGTGATGCATCCAGCGGGTCAACTAAAACCTGGGGACCGA
Organism: Desulfosalsimonadaceae bacterium; assembly: GCA_049297455.1. Lineage (GTDB taxonomy): Bacteria > Desulfobacterota > Desulfobacteria > Desulfobacterales > Desulfosalsimonadaceae > SURF-3. The sequence goes on from JBAQUK010000312.1 coordinate 91,504, forward strand.
AAAGATGCCGTTCAAGCGGTTTAACCTTCCCCTCGGGTGTAACAACCAGAAAATTGTTATCTTCGGCATCATCCAACACTACAAAATATTTGTCGGAAATTTTATTTTTCACGAGTTCCATGAGCAACACTCCCGTAATGGTTTTCCAAGTAATCCCCATGCCCATATGGGCACAACGAAAGATGAAAATTGTCAAATTATAATATTTAGATATAATTTTACATTTTTACATTTTCATATAAAATCGCATGCAAATGCCAAATACAATTTGCGACAGTAATTCATCACGGTAATATGCAATATGAATGCCAAAAAAAAGAAACGATATAATATATTGATATGATGAGGTAATCAGAATAACGAGGAAAACGGACTAAAAACAAATAATGGGAAAAATTCGCCCGAAAGCATTAATAAAAGCATAATATCATACTATAATTAATACATATAATAGCTATGGGCGATATCGCCCGTGTTGGGCGTTTTCGGCGCTCAGGACAGGTGCATCTTTCGGAAAAGCGCCCGACGAGAAATACCCAAAAAAACAGCGGCCCGAGAACGATTTCCACCTGCCTGTTTAAGCGCTTGTGCGATGAGTGATTTTTCCAAATCGGAAACAGCGTCACCAAGATTTAATTGCTTTGCTGCGGGAGTTCTTTCCGGCTCTGAACTGGGCATAAAAAATTCGAGATGGCCAAGGGTAACATATCGCTGCAATACATTACGCAATTCACGAACATTGCCGGGCCAGTCGTATTCCATGAGAACATCCATTATGCGACCGGGCACTCTCGCCACATCGGCGGATGGGTTCATCTCTTTTAAAAAATGCTCCACCAGCAGTGGAACATCCTGTTTGCGTTGGCGTAAGGGCGGAATTTGAATTTGAAGTACCTGGATCCGGTAAAAAAAATCATTACGCATATGACCGCTGGTAACTTTATCAGTCAAAAGAGTGTTGGATGCTGAAATAATACGAAAGTCAGCTGAAACAGCTTCCGTTCCACCGACCGGCCGGTATCCACCGCCTTCTATGGCCCGCAACAATTTGGCCTGCATATTGACGGTCAGGTCAGAGATTTCGTCTAAAAACAGGGTCCCGCCGTCAGCCAAATCAAGATATCCCGGTGAATCTACATGGGCACTAGAAAACGCGCCTTTGCGATGACCGAAAAATTCACGTTCAAAAAGAGTTTCCTGGATTGCGCTGCAATTCACCGCAACAAATCGATTATTTTTTCTGTCACTATTGTCATGTATGGCTTGGGCGACCAACTCCTTTCCGGAACCGGATTCACCGAATATGGCGACACTGGCGGCCGTAGAGGCGGCTTTTATAATCAGCTCATAAACTTCCTGCATAACCTGAGTATGACCAAGAATGTTTCCAAGGCGATACCGATCTTTTAATGAGGACCGCAACATCCTGTTCTCATTACCCAAAACATTCGCCATTTGTTGGGCCGCCATCTGGTCTTCTTTAATTTCAGTTATGTCCTTGAATGTTGAAAGTAATGCCGGACGGCCCTTGAACGTAATCGGACTGTGGCAGACCTGTATCCAGATTTTTTTTTGTAACCGGATCAGCGGGTGGACCTCCTCGACTTTCGAATCAATGTTTCCTCCTGCCACTGACTCAAAAATCATTGTGATCTCATCAGCGTTGTCCGCAAACGGAGAACGCACTCGTTCATTGCTCATATTTTCTACTGACGGAAGATTGAACATTTTACAAAATTCAGGATTAACGTAATAAAATCGATCATCCTGAACCAGAGTAACACCTTCAGCAATCTGTTCTGTCAGCACACGATAACGCGCTTCACTTTCCTTCAGCGCTTCTTCAGCGCGCTTCAGCCATAAAACCTTGCTTAAACGCTCACCAATTGCCTTTAAAAGTCGATCCTCTTCTTCAAGAAAAGTCGTTCCCAAACTTTCCGAAGGTGCCTTTATATAAAAAACATCCACATCGCCGACATGATTTTCGTTTAGTATTATTTTCGTGTTCTGGTGCCACCGCGTTATTTTAAATTTTTTAGAAAAGTACTCCCGACCGTCCATCCGGATACGCGCACAGGCATTTTCCGGATACTGCCAAGCGGCTGGAATTAGCTCAACAGCGCGCTGCATTATCCATGATAATGAAACATCCTGATTTTCTAAAAGGTTGGAAATCCCATACAGACAGTTCAATTCCTTGATCCGCTCAGTGAGGGCATTCGGCGTGATGGTAGCCGGAACTGGCTTCGAATATGCAATTTTTTTTTCCTGCTGAAGGCCGGACGAAGTATTATTTTTCTTACTTTTGGGGACCATATATTCAACTCCAACCAAAACAATGTCAAAAATCAGGAGGAGACGTGTATTTTTTTCTTGTGGTATATCATAAAAACATTATGAGGGCGGCAGCATCCACTAAATTTCAAGACTCGGTCGTTTTATCGGCAAATAACTCTAAAAGCCACTCTGCTCTGAATTTATCGGGAATCCGCAAAAAAAAACTCCCCTTTTTTTGTATAGCACAAAGATACCTTGATAAAGGTTCATTGCCAAGGACTTTTGCTATTCTGTTAATAATGGTTTTTTATATTCAAATGCGCACGGCAATAAAAACAACCTTATTTTATCATTTTACTTTTCTTTTTTTCGAGTAAAACTTTTGAGCATGCATCATATCTTGAATGTCGTTTCACCGACTTTTTTTATCAACCGGTAAGTTTCACCTCTTTCGGGTGCGCAACTCCTGGATCGTAACGCCGATGATGGTGAATACGGTGATTATGAAAACCCGGAACCGCTTTATCGTAAGGTGTAGTGACATGATATCTCCTCTTTATATTCCAGGCAAGGCGAGGGCATATGGTGCCTTCTCTTCCCCTTTTTTGTTCTTCAAAATGTTGATTAGAGAACTTCGGCATAACCTAACAGTATTGAAAAAATTTTCTGCAGTAAAGCATATCGATAACTTTACGTAACGGTGCTTGTTTTTCCTTTTATTGGGGTACCCCAATATCTTGGGGTGTAAGCAAATTTGCAGAAGCGGTGATCCCGATAAGAAATGTCAGGTTTTTTTATCTTATGGAAATCTTGTGATTTGTCTGTATTATCAAATTTTTGAAATTGTATCATCTTATTCTGAAATTCCTTCCTGTCCCTCACCAAATTAATTCGCTGAATGTCTCTATATCCAAACCGTTGGAAAGGTGGCATCAATATATTATGAAGAAAGAGAAGGGGCGAGCAGGGCAGGGGGCCAATGTGTGAAACCCCTCATGGTCCGATAATCTCAGGCCGCGGGTAGCGATTCAATTCACTCAATGCGAGAATGCAGGCAATCCGTTAATTTTACTTTCTGTCATTGACTTCAGTAATTCAATTTTTGCCTCTATTTCTGTTAGATTTAACAGAATAATTTGTTGCTCATGAGGAGAAGCGTTTTCGTACCCATCCCTAAAACCAAAATTCATTTTGAAATAATGGAAAAAGGCCGCCTTCAGACTTACTGTGATTTGCCCCCCTTCCATGCAATAATCTCTCTCAATAAACGACTTAGGGCCATCCTCTAATAATGGGTGGGGTGCGATAGTGATGTCGATTTCATTATGCCACTCATAATCTATTGAGTGATCAAATACATGTTTTGTTGACCCGTTGATAGATAAAATTCTACCTAAGTTAAAATCTTTGTACTTTTTTTCATCATGACACAATCCGCGTAAATGCCAGCGAGACCCGTCATAGCCGAGAGCATGAGGAGAAATCCAACGCTCTTTGGGCAGCGGGGAAATCATTGACTGATAATATATTTTGACAGCTTCATTATTGTGAATAGCCCTTAGCAATCCCCTGAGTATTTCCTTATCGACAAAGCGTCTAAGGCTTGGCATCACAGAAAATGAGGGGGGGATGCCGTTGAAAAACTTATTGGAGTCCCTTTTCTCTTGTAAAAGTTTCAAACGAGTTAAATATATCTCGCTACAGGGTGTTGATATCTTAGGATTAAAATTTTTTGTGGCCTTATACTGCTTTGCACTTAAGTCATACTTGATATTCTCTGGAGCTAAAGCGCTGTATTTTTTTAAGTCCTTTGTGGCTTGTGGTATTGAGATCCCGAAAAATTCGGTTAGGTCTTTTCGGCTTATTTTTCCATCCCAATACAAACGAGCCTCAATAAATTCTATTCTTTTTTGAGCGCTCCATTGCATAGCTCATCCTTCCCCTTGGTTGACAAATAATTCCAAAAATCAGCCCTTAACACATTATAAAGCATTTGCATATCAATGGACATAAGAAAATTAAATATCCATTTAAAGATAGCGATTGACATATAAAGTATTCGTGTTAATAATATTTAAAGATAATATAATATTCGAATGCGCCGGGAATGGGAAATGAAAAGCGGGCGCTAAGGTGAATTTGAGTAAAATTATTTTATTACGGCATAACCCTTTTCATATTAAAATTGCCGAAAACCTTCAGGTTGTATGCATATGGTTCAGTTAGAATTAAAGTTGGCGCATTCAAGTCCCTTAAAAAAAGCGCATTTGTTTGCTCCGGAGAGCCCAAAACAGGCATTCTATAATATCTGGTTAAGTCAAGCTTCAGATAAGTTTAAAGTGTTAAAGGAAAGCGGGGCCAGGGCAGTTGTTTTAGACCGGCGCTCCTGGGAGTTTGAAAACCTGGAGGCTGCGGAAAAATTTTATAACCAGCAAATAAAACACAAAACCAATCCTTCAAGAAAATCGCCACGGAAATATAAACTTGTAGGCACGTATTAATCATGATTGGCAATTAAAAGATAAGAAACGGGGCCGGATCTCTTTCTATTATCATTTTCTTGCGGCAGGAAAGTGAAAAAATCACAAATTTAACTTGTTAAATTGGAATAAATTTAAACTTTTTTTCGTTGCTTTTGGTTTACGCTTGGTCCATAATCACAAACATGACTGGTGAAAAGAGAAATATATTAAACCGAATTCTTCATAGCTGGCCTAAAGGAACAGTGGCCACATTGAAGTGGTTTCGAGACCATGGCGGGTATCAGCAATTAATAGATCATTATCAGAAAGCCCCATGGGTCACCAAAATAGGAAGCGGCGCGTATATCCAATACGGGGATTCCGTTGATTGGAGAGGGGGCTTATACGCTGTTCAGAAGCACTTAGGCCTTCCCGTACATGTGGGCGGGAAAACAGCCTTGGAATTATCTGGATTCAGCCACAATATCCAAATGGGAGAAACAGCAGTTATCTATCTTTTTGCATCAGGAAAAACCCGCCTGCCCTCCTGGTTCGGGAAACATCCATGGGGCGATGAATTGCATTTTAAAAGATTGAACCTCTTTCAGTCCCAACCGGATAGCGGATTAATGGATTTTAATATGGGCAGCTATGCAATCAAGGGCTCGGCACCAGAACGAGCGATGCTTGAAATGTGTGCCCTGGTGCCTGATTGTCATTCGTTTGAAGCAGCAGGGCATTTTATGGAAAGCCTGTTGTCGTTGCGAACCGGGCACCTGCAAGACCTTCTGGAAACATGCACTTCCATAAAAGCGAAACGGCTATTTCTCTATTTCGCCGATCTTTATAATATGCCCTGGTTTGATAAACTGAAAATAAAAAATATTAATTTAGGGACAGGAAAGCGGCGGGTTGCAGACAAAGGAGTTCTTAATAAAAAATATCTGATAACCGTCCCGGATGAAGAAAACAATTTAGGTCTAAACGATATCCATTAAAATGATAAAATATTTTGATCAGGCCAAATTAATGCTGACGGTCCTTCCAATTGTGGGGCAAGAAGAAGCCTTTGCCTTAAAAGGCGGCACAGCGTTGAACTTTTTTTATTTTGACATGCCCCGGCTATCCGTTGATCTTGATTTAACGTTTCTTCCGATCAAGCCAAGAGATGAGACATTGACCGATATTACGGAATCTCTCAACAGGATTTCAGACAAAATAGAGAGCTTTTTCCCCAAAAATCAAGTTCAACGAATAAAGTTAAAAGATACTGATTATATATATAAATTGATCATAAGCGACGGGCACAGTCTCGTAAAAATCGAGCCTAACATGATATTGAGGGGAAGCTGCTATCCACCGGCTTACAAAACACTGTGCAAAAAGGCCTGTGAGATGTTCCAGATGGAAATGGACATCCGGGTTCTTTCATTGGCCGATCTTTATGGTGGTAAAATCTGTGCCGCCCTGGACCGTCAGCATCCACGGGATCTGTTTGATATGAAACTGCTGTTTGAGACAAATGGTCTCGATGAGCATATCTGTCAGGCTTTTGTTGTATACCTTGCCAGTCACAATCGACCGATGGCAGAGTTGCTTTCTCCCAATTTTCAGGATTTCAGACAGGTGTATGAAAACGAGTTCAAAGGCATGACATCCATAGATGTCAGCTATGATGAGCTGGCAACGATCAACCGGGATTTGGCCGGTCGGGTACTGACGGAATTGTCAGGCAATGAACGGAAATTTCTTTTATCTGTAAAAACTGGAAGTCCTGATTTCAGTTTGCTTTCTATTTCGGGCATTGAAACTTTTCCGGCAATCAGATGGAAAGTTGAAAATATATTAAGGATGAAGCCTGAAAAGAAAATGATTGCTGCTGAAAAATTAAAAAAGATCTTATACGGATCTCAACAAGAAAATTCTATGAGTGAACCGCAGACTGGATAAAATTGAATATTCAGCGGAAAACGATATCTGGTTTTTCGTGCTTTGCGAGACACTGTCTGAGCTTTAAGCTTTTTTTGCCTGATTAAAATTCCCAAATCTAATATTAACTTTTAGATAAAAGTTAATATTAATGAAACCGCTCTAAATGCTCACAAATAAAGGCTTTGCCGGGATTGTCTTTTTTTTGTTCTTGACTTAATGTTAAGTTTAAGGCCATAGTGAATAAAACTTAACATTAAAAATGGGTAAAAAAATGATAATTTTAAACCCAAATGCGCCTCAAAAAGGCTCAGAAATCAAAGTCGACCCGATCAAAAATCTTGAAGACATCAATTTAATCAAACGAATGTTAAAAGATAATCTCCGTGACCTGGCTATCTTTACAATCGGCATCAATACAAATTTGCGGGCCTCTGATCTGGTCCGGCTCGAAACCCAACAGGTAAAATATTTAAGCGCCGGGGAAAATTTTGAAATCAAAGAAAAGAAAACCAAAAAACAAAAACGGATCACGCTGAATCAAACTTGCATCAATGCAATTCAAAATCTTCTCCAGGACAAAAAATTTAATCCAACCGGCGTTTATGTGTTTCAAAGTAAAAAAACATTCGGCATGAAGCCCTTAACAGTTCAACGGCTTCATTCTCTGGTCAAATCCTGGTGCAGAAAAATCAAGCTCAAAGGAAATTATGGGAGCCATACGCTGCGCAAAACCTTTGGTTATCATCAACGGGTGACGTTTCACGCTTCTATTGAGCAATTAATGGTGTGTTTTAATCATTCCAACCAAAGGCAAACGCTTGAATATTTATGCATCCAGCCGGAAGAAATCAAAAAAATTTATATGAACGAATTATAAGAATTATTTGTGAAAAAATGGGAAAAAAGATAGAAAGATCGCCGATTATTATTATCGAGTACCGGAAATTCACTATCCAAGCCAAGGCTTAACGGCTGACAGGCAGAACAGTTGGATTAGGGCTGAAAAAAGCCCGGAAGTGCTTCAACGCGACTTAACCGGGAACTTTGATAAGGGACTGTAAAAATATGATCATGTGTGAAGGTAAAGAACTGCCTGATACATTTCAGGGCTATCAAACGGCTGATTTACTGACAACCTGGGAAGAAATACAGGCTAAAGGGACAAAAGCACCAGAAGATCAAATTACCGCAATGGGAAACTTGCTAAGAGAATACAGATTGGGCTTATTTGGTGCTTTTGACAGGACAAAAAGGGAAAACAACCCTTAAATGAAGCTTCCTGATCAAAACATAGTCGGTAAATCAAGCAGCCGGATCATGAAAACGGATGATTGGGCAGCAGCTAAATCAAAATTTGATCTTGAGGCATCAAGCCGGATTATTAACCATCTATGGAATGATAAGAAAACTGAACAGCTTAAAAACGTATTTTCCGATCCGGAAAAGGTCATATTTATTTCCCAACCATCAACATCCAGACATAACGTTTTAGCAGGACAATTTGCAAAAAAACTTTCCGATAAATTCAAAACTGATTTTATCCTGGGCGATCATCACACAAACCCAAGACACTCTGAAATGTCCAAAGATATTTCATATGCAAAAAGAGCATTTCACCCAAGAAAATATGAAATAATTGAAGTTGAAGCCCTTAAAAACGCCATAGGAGAAAAAGAAGTTTGTCTTGTTGAGGACGTAATAACGTCCGGAGGATCTGTTGCAGCATTTACAAAAGCGCTTAACCGCGAAGGAATAGAGGTTAAGTCAATTGCAGCACTGACTGGAGAAAGACGGCTCAATATCGATGAAAAAACATATAAACGTCTGGAACAAGCCCTTCAAGCCAAAAATATTAATATAAACATCCAATACCTGACCGAATCACTAACAAGAATGGAAGCCGGAGGCATCATTATGACTGCAAATTCTGCAAAATCCGAAGCGGCTATTGAACGACTTGAAACTGACCTGAAAGACAGAATTCAACACGAGCAGAATCAAGGATACGCGCAAAGAAACGACCAGCAGCTACAGAAAGATCCGAATTCAAATAAAGTTTCTGAATTAGCGACTGAATGGCCTTCCGATCTACAAAAGAACATTGTTATCCAGGTACATTCAAATCCCGCGCCAGCCATTGAAACTCCGGATCAAAGCCAATTGAAAGAAAAAGAAAACCCACTTGAGTTAGAGACTAAACAGCTCGGCCATGACCATACACCGGAACAGATGAAGCCGGAAAGGGAGCCGGATTTGACGGATAACACCCCAAAAATTGAACTAGAATTGGCATTACCGCAACTGAACGCAACCTATAAAAACGAATGGACCAAAGAACTTGATGAAAGTCAAAGGCTTATTGACAAGGAACATTCAGAAGGAATGCCCAGAGAACAAAAGCGCCACCAGGAACGAATTGAACAATTGAAACAGCATGATAAAGAATTTGAGAGAGAACCACAATTTGAATTAGGGCGGTAATTATGGATCAGAAGAACATAGATGAAGTGCGCCACCTTGTTGAGGAGTTAAAAAACAATACCGCGCAATTCGGAAAACAGCAGGAATCCATACTTGCCACATATTCCAAAATTATAGCTGCCCTTAACCAAACACAGGAAGGCTACGGAGAAAGCTTAAAAACTTTCATTCAGCGATTACAAAGCGACTCAAAACCAATTCAAACCGCAAATATTTCCCTGCACGACCTGCTTAATACCGCCGCTCTTTTTGGTGGCAAGGCAACTCAGGCCTCCAGACAGATAGATAGCCTTTCTCAGCTTATCGCCACTACAGAAAGCAACTTAACGACCTGGAGCGCCGAAACAAAAGCAGAGATAAAAAACATACATCAACAAGCCGAAAAAAATATTTTCCGGAAAATGAAATTATTTATCCTGATCAATTCTGCCGGTACCATTGGGATATTTGCGTTAATCTTTTATTTTTTTTATAAGACCGGGCTTTTTAATTAATTGAGGGGTGCTTTGCTTACCCAGCCTGCGAAGATCCTCGAATGGCATGATTAGCAGGCAAGCTTGTCCGGAAATATCAGAAAGACCTTTTGGAAACAATAAATTGCTGGCGAATTTTAAAAGCGGACTGAAAGAAATCCTGAATCAATGAAGGCCCTTAAGGCTCAAAAATAAAAAAGCCGGGAACCTGACAGAAAACAATTATGACATGATCAAATTTATTTAAAATCGGTCACCGGCTTTTTGAAATATGAATAACACCAAATAAACAAAAAAATCAATCGATGAATCTGATTGAACTATAAAAGCATTACCCTTCCGGTTTATTCAGTGTGCGTTAACCGGAAATCCTAAACATACATTCATAATTTATCTTATTGATATTTATTAAATTATGTGCAAAAAAGGGATAAAAGAAAAAAGTGCACATACAGACAGAATCCCGTCTGCGGTTACCGTTTTATACAGACCATATAAACGTTTGTTGGACAACAATACCAGAGGAAGTTAATTATATGTCACGGGCGGCAGATTACACAATAAAAGGCTTCCTTTATCAGTTCAACAAAAGCGCTCTCGAAATCCTAAGGGCAGATGACAGCGCTACGATTAACATTGAAGGCGTGATTGAAGATATCGAGGTTGTAACGTCAACCATGACGACAGGGATACAATGTAAGTATCACGAGGCCAGCACGGGCTTTACGCATAGTGCCATCTTCAAGCCGTTACTACAGATGCTTGTCCATTTTGCGGCCCACCCAGCTGACAGCATCAAATATGTGCTCTTTGCCCACTTTCCAGGAGTTGGGGCAGCGCCCCCTTCTGTTGGAAAGGCCGAGTGTGAGTCCGCCTTATCCTCCACGGACAAGACGTTGAAAAAATATGTTGATGCTGTGCCTTCAACCATAGATATTGATAGATTCCTCTGTAAATTCAATATGGAATTTGGTCATTGCTACGATGATCTCGTCGCACAAGTGTCCTGTTCTCTTGAAGACAGCGGAATTCCCGCTGGTGAGATTGAGACACTTGCTTACCCTAACGCCATAAATATAATCGCAGGAATCTCTATTCTTCATGATCCCGCTAAACGTCAAATCACAAAAAAGCAATTCCTTGACCAATTGAATGGCATTCGAAATACTGCCATTTCTCGCTGGACAATGGCTCTCAAGACTAAAGACAAACTGCTCAAGGCACGACGCAAGCAACTCAAGGTGCACCTCGACAAAAATAGCCGTATCCGGTACTTCGTTATCGACCCCCATACCCTTAGTGATTATGAAACTGAAATCGTTCTCTTTATAAGTGACTATATTGAAAAGTATCACTTTAAAACCGCACACATTAGCACCCCTGTTTTGTGCTTTTTCGCCACACGCACAGAAATTCAAGAAATACAGCACCGACTATATACTAAAGGCATAGTCACAACCGATGGCTATGTTGGCGCCCAATTTGAGGAAGCTTTTTTCTTTCGCGATCCATTTTCTGCTAAAGGAAATCGTGGCACTGTTTTGCGAGAATTTGCTTTTCGAGTAACCGATTGGGACGACCACGGTACCTTGCTTAACAAGAAAAAATGTGATGACCTGTTCATACTTGGTACGCCGGACTGTGGTTCACTGGAAACGATTGATGTAAATGTAGAGCATTTGTCAGGCGCAACTATAAAAGAAATCAAGTTCGTCATGGGAGTGAGTGATGTCTATGAATAGAATCGGTCAGGTGTTGTCCTGTTCGCCGGCTGTGATAGTGGTCAGCGTGGACGAACTAAAGGTGTTCGAAGAACATAAGGCGTCGCTCCAAGTTGGGCGCTACCTACAAATTGCACAGGGCAACAGTGATTTCACGGTTGCATCGATTCGCAATGTTCGCGGAGTGCTCGGGCAGGATAAGGAAGGCAAGCCAGTATGGCAGTTCCAGATTGAGTGCCAGGCTGTTGGCACTCTGGTGGGTGGCGATACGTTTGAGCGGGCAAGTATACTGCTGCCTGTCCCAACAGAACCAGCATTTGCTGCTGACGCCGGAACCCTCGACAAGCTTTTTGCAGAGAACGCCCACTATCAATTTCCGCTTGGGCAACTCTCTCTTAACAAGGATATTGCTCTGAAGGTCCACGGGGATCGATTCTTCAGCAAACATATTGCAGTGGTCGGTTCTACTGGTTCTGGAAAGTCATGCACGGTCGCGCGGATTCTTCAAGACGTTGTTGGCATCACCAATGGAGGGAACACGAATCTTGGTAAGCAGAACAACTCACATGTTGTCATTTTTGATATCCACGATGAGTACACTGCGGCCTTTTCTTTGCCAGAGGAGCAATCCTTCACGTGCAACCGCCTCGACATAGACTCTCTCTGCCTTCCCTACTGGTTGATGAATTCCGAGGAACTGGAAAGCATGTTTATAGAGAGTAATGAGGCGAATTCCCACAATCAAGTAAGTCAATTCAAACAGGCTGTCATCCTCAACAAGGAGCGTCATAACCCCGCCATTACAGAAATGATGTATGACACACCAGTTTACTTCTCCATTGAGGAAGTCCATCGATACATTGAAAACATGAATAGCGAGATGATTGGGCGTCTTGAAGGCGAAAACAAGCCCAAATTAGTGGATTGTAAGTTGGTTGAGGATCGCAAGGATCACTATTTCGATGCATTGTGTACATTTGTGCCCCCGTCCACAGCTAAAGATAGCAAGGCCACTAATGGCCCGTTCAATGGAGAGTTTAATAGGTTTGTTTCGCGCTTGGAGACGAAGCTCGGCGACAAGCGGCTACGCTTTCTCCTCCACCCCTCGAAACCAGACGGAAAACCATTCAAGACTGAGGACTTCGAAGAAATTATGAAGCAATTCTTAGGATACCTCAATAAGGCAAACGTAACAATTGTGGATCTCAGCGGCATTCCGTTTGAAGTGCTCAGCATTACGGTAAGTTTGGTCTCTCGCCTTATATTCGATTTCTGCTTCCACTATTCGAAATTACGCCATGAACAAGGTGCGCTAAATGATACTCCCGTTATGATTGTCTGCGAGGAAGCTCACAACTATATCCCGCAACGAGATGATGTAGCGTATCGTGCGTCAAGGAAATCTCTTGAGCGTGTCGCTAAAGAGGGTCGGAAATATGGTCTTAGTCTTATGGTGGTGAGTCAAAGGCCTTCGGAAGTGTCCGAAACGATTTTTGCTCAGTGCAATAACTTCCTTGCGTTGAGGCTAACAAATAATGCGGACCAGAATTATGTAAAGAGGCTGTTTCCAGATAACTCGAGTGGTATTACCGACATCCTTCCTAATCTCGCACCAGGGGAGTGCGTTATTGTTGGAGACGCGGTCATGCTCCCCGCTGTCGTTCAGATGCCATTACCGCGACCTGAACCACATTCGCAGAGTGTTTGTGTTCATAAGGAATGGAAGGAGCTTTGGCGTGATGTCACGTTCGCGGACGTTATCAACCGATGGAGGAAGGAATAAAATGCCCAGTCATTGGGTTTACCCCAACAGGCGCAGTATGATCTTTGGCAGGCCATGCGAGGTGCTGACAGAATCAAGCGCCAGGTCCACGCTTTTGCCTGATGATTTTAACTTATGAGTTTCTAATTTGAAAAGATCGGGAGCAACTACCCATTTAAGACCGATTGGACAAATTCCGCCGGTTTGGGCTTACAACCCCTTACAGGAGATTAAATAAATGAAGTGTAGCAGCATTTTAACACATCCCACTGTCATATATGAACACCCATCTGAGGAAACGACGCTGGCTGCGTATTCGGCATTTTTAGGCGCTGGCAGGAAATTTGAAGATAATTTGTTCGCTGTGTCCTTTGAAGAGCACATTAGAACAATGGTTACATCTTGTGCTTGGAAAATACATATTCCTGCACATACAAACTCATGCTGGGCGACTCCAAGCCATCTAAAATCACTCTTAACCCCGACTTTTAGAAAGCGTGTAAATTTCATTGATAAACAGAATTCTAACTGGAAGACTGTTCTTAATTACTTTAAGCCTATGATTGAAGACGTACCGCTTGATCGTTCACCGGGATGTCAGCCTTTTTATGGAGATCCGTTGCTTCTTCTTGGTAGAATTGCCAGTGATTTCTATAATATAGTATTAGCTACCCGACATTCTTGCGAAGTCTCATTATCTCCTCAGCGAACATTGCACATGATTCGATTTCTCTTGTCTTCTCATTGCATATGGGCGCTTAGTGCTGAAAGCCGAAATCGTTTAACAACCATAGAAGGAATATTTAGTTTATTTACAAAAAAAGAAGAAATTCCGGGATTCGTTTGCATTCCGCTAAAAGACTATTCTTTCTCAGAACGGATTAACGAGATAATGGAAGACGCAGACCTTCTTCAAGCTTCTGAGCTAAGACGATTTTTCGGTCTTAAAAGCAATGTCGCATCAATAAAAAGAGATATGAGAATAATTTTAAAATTCATATCAAAAAAAGGCTGGGTAAAGGGAGCGCTGAATGTGTCCTCGCAACTATGTTTATTACCAACAGAAACAGGAGCATTAATTGATAAGCTGATTGGCGCGATTCCAACTTTAGGCTCTGATATCTCTGCACCGGTTCTGCTTGAGCCGTGGCATAATGCTCGCACGACAACTCATTGGGTTGTTATCGCACGGAAAGACATATATGACATACCACATGGGTGGTGTATGGAGGCTATGCCAATTTGGGGAATTGAAGATAATCCGCCAAACAAAGGAAAGGACGTTTTTGTATTTATTAATAAATGCGATGCTAATTATGTAAGTAGCGTACATCATAATTTTGATACAAGCTTAAAAAACCTGTATTCAGAAAAATGAATGGATGGGCTCCCATTTGAGATAAACGGGGCCGATCTGTTTTTCAGAAAGCCCCATTTCGTCAGTGATTTTGGAGATGATTGCGGTTTTAGAAGGTTTTTGTCCTATAATATTGCCTTATCGATCATTTAACGCCACATCCAGTTCTTTTTCGGTGATCCGGGCGTACTGTAAAGAATACGTCGCGTTTTTGTGCCCCAACTGCCGTTGAATTGCCGCCACATTCCCGGTTTTTTCCATAATATGCCGGCCCATGGCATGCCGGGCGGAATGCGGGGTTTTTCCTTCGACGCCGGCAGCCGCACAAATTTCATCCCACACCGTATTGATTCCCCGCTCATTCAACCGGCCGTCTCCATGAGGGTTGGATGCTGCTGACAAGAACAGCGCCGGAGATCCCCACTTGTCAAAGTCCCCTGCCCTCTCCTGCTCCAGATATGCCCGAACCGCCTCGATCCCTTCCCGGCTGATCTGGTACGCATGATCCAGGCCGCCCTTTTCTTCCACCTTTATAATATGCCGTTTAAAATCCACGTCCTTTAAATCGATTTTGGTCACTGCCGCCCGGCGCATGCCGGTTTCAATAAGCACGTACACAATGGCCCGGTTGCGATACCCCCGAAAGCCTTTGCGCTTGGGCCGCGTTTTCGCCCGGAACCGGTGCCGGTCTTTGGACATTCCGCCGTCAACCGCCAAAAAATCCGCTGCATCCAAAATCCGCCTTCTTTCCTTGGCAGAAATCGCCCGTTCCACTTCCAGGCCGGAGCCCACCGGCAGCAACTTCATTTTTGCCATGGGATCGCCCAAAGGAAACGGTCTCAGCTTATGAACCCATTTGGCAAATGTCTTTAAATGGGCCAGGGTCCGGTTAACGGTCCGGTCCATATACGGCTTTTTCCCGTTTTTTCCGGTTTCACCGGTTTTTAAATAATCCTTAAACGCCCTGGACAGCCGGGGAGTCCATTTCACCCGCTCGTCGTTCCCCTCTTCCGTCATCATAAAATCAACAAATAAGCAAAGATCTCTTTTTTGCACTTTTCGGGACGCTTCCCCGGTGGTCGCCTCAAATTCAAAATACGCATCCGCCCAGAGGGAAATCCGGTCCGGGAACCCTTCCCGGATCTCGATCAAGGCCCCTGATTTATTTCGCGTAGTGTTTTGTTCAATAATCTGCATGTCTTTTCCCCCGGGTTTCATGTGGTCCATTACAAAAGGCTACGCAAAAGATACGTTTTGTGGGGTGTTTTGTCAACCGGTTTTTAATGCAGAGCTCCCTCTTTCCGACAGAATGAGGGTATCGTGCTGCGGATATCAATTTAGAGGCGTTTTTTTCATTTTTTATGCATTTTTTGCTTGAAAAGTTGTATATTGAGGGTATAAGTGTAAATGTAATGACGCCCGGAGAGTGGCCGGATAATGTCTTTTACCCTTCATTTTCAAGGAATACTGTCATGCTTATCGAGTTCAGTGTCGCTAATTTCCGTTCCTTTTGGGAGCCTCGGAAACTATCCTTGACCGCGACTCCTCAGAAAGACCTGCTTGAGAACAACACTTTCGAGAGTCCGGTTTCCAGTCTGCCTCGGCTCCTCCGGTCGGCGGTTATTTACGGCCCCAATGCTGGAGGTAAAAGCAACTTTATCCGCGCTATTGCAGTTGTGAAGAAGTTTGTCATCTCCTCTGCCAAGGAACTCCAAGAGGGAGAACCTATAGAGGTCAATCCTTTCCTGTTCAATCAACTTGGGCCAGCCCAGCCCAGTGAGTTCGAGGTGCAGTTTATCCAGGAAGGCATCCGCTATCAGTATGGCTTTGCGGTCACCAAAGAAAGGGTAACCAACGAATGGCTGATCGCCTATCCGGAAGGACGAGCCCAGCGCTGGTTTGAACGGAATTTTCAGGCCGAGAGCAACGACTACCAATGGTATTTTGGCAGCCGTTTTATCGGCCGTAAGAAGCAGTGGCAGGAGATGACCAGAAGCAACGCCCTATTCCTTTCTACCGCAATTCAGTTGAACAGTGAACAGCTTAAACCGGTCTTTACTTGGTTTCAGAGGCTTTTCGTCATTGGCCCCAGTACTTTGCTTGCCCCCACTTACAGTATTAATGCCTGCCATGACGATGAAAAGAAAAAGCACATTCTCGCTTTCATGAATGAAGCGGATATCAGCATTTCCGATATCCAGATGGAAACCAGAGATTTCTCTTCCGAAGACCTGCCATCAGATATGCCCGGGGAGATTAAGGAAGATATCCGTCGCAGCATGGATGGCAAAAAGATAACGAGAGTGGGTTTTCTCCATCCAGTCGATGGCGGAGATTCGCATGTCACCCTTTCGCTTGAAGATGAGTCTGACGGCACCCGCAAGCTCTTTGCCTATGCCGGTCCTTGGCTCAATATTCTCTCCAAAGGCCAAATTATCATTGCCGATGAACTGGACAACAGTCTTCACCCAAAGATCATGCGATATCTGCTTTCCATGTTTCATAACGATAAAACCAACCCGGAAAATGGGCAGTTAATCTTCACTACCCACGACACCTCTCTCTTGGATCAGGATTTAGTCCGGCGAGATCAGGTCTGGTTTGTCGAAAAAGATAAGTCCAATGCCAGCCAGCTCTATCCGCTCACTGACTTCAAACCCAGGGCGGGAGAGGCCCTACAGAAGGGTTATCTCAGTGGCCGCTACGGTGCTTTGCCTTATACCAGCGAGGCAAACCACTGATGGCGGACCAACTCTTTCATCGGAGAAATGCCAAGAGAGCCGATGCACTGCGCCGGGAGGCACAGAAGCGCGCACCCTATGATGTTGTGTTGATTGTTTGCGAGGGGGGCAAGACAGAACCGAAATATTTGCAGGAACTTCGTGATGCCTTCAAACTGAGCACCGCTAATATCAGAATTGCCGGTGACGAGTGCGGCTCATCGCCACGCAGTGTTGTGGATTATGCATTGACCATGTACCGGAAAGAAAGAAAGTACAACCGGGTTTTCTGCGTTTTCGATAAAGACCGGCACCCCACATATAATGAGGCCCTGGAACGAATCCGGACAACGAGAATGGGCAAGGGGGATTCCATTGAGGCTATCACGTCGGTGCCTTGTTTTGAGATCTGGATTCTTTTGCATTTCGGCTATACCACCAGGGCGTTCGGCTCCACCGGTCCGTCTGGTTCTATCTGTGCGTCGGTTATCAAGGCTCTAAAAAAACACATCTCTGTCTATGACAAGGGCTCGGGAGGCTTTTTCTCTTTTCTCAAGGAAAGACTGCCGGATGCCATGATACACGCCAGTCGGTTGGAGAAACATACAGAGGTGTCGGGCAGCGATAATCCCTCCACCAAGATGCATCAGCTAGTCGGATATCTGCGCGACCTGAAAAAGTGACTTTGCGAGTGGAAAATGAGTCGTGTCTACATCTTCCACTTTGTCGGCCCGGTCAGCACAATTCAATCGATATGCAAATGGATAAAAATCAATGCGTGACAAGGATATAAAAATATTGTGGGGGCGTTCTGGGAATCGCTGCGCGATATGCAAGCTCGAACTCACTGCGGATGGGAGTACGGAAACCTTGGGGGAAATGGCGCATATTGTAGGTCAGTCGCAAAATGGGCCAAGAGGGAATCATGATTTAACTGACCGTGATTCTTATGATAACCTCATTCTTCTTTGTCCAACACACCATGTCGAAATTGATAAAAATAATACTGCATGGCCTGTTGAACGCCTTCGGGGGATAAAGGCCGATCACGAAGCCTGGATATCTGATCAACTTGGCATCGGAGCATTCAAGGTGTTTCCTATAGATAACACCTCTTTTCTTGCAGAGCGGGAAGCGTCATGGATTGAATACGGTCGTGGAGAAGTGGGAATGGTCTTGAGTTTAACTCCTCTGCGAGTGACTAATGACACCCTAAATCCATTGGACCAATCTGTTATAGATGTTCTTGAACAAGCGCGAGTGCCCAATGGATATCAGTCTGGTGAACAGGTAAACCGATATAGAACTCGGCCCACTGAATTTGGAATAACGAATCAAGATTTTCCAGAACCGCACAATACTTGCGGACACTCAATACAAATTTTTCGTGCAGGTCATTGTGAATATTTTTGTGAACTCGGTGACAGTGTCAAACAGGTCACCAGTGCTTCTAATAAGCGGGGGGGTGATTTAAAGGGGGCTTCACGTGTGCTGAGATATACGGACTTAGCAGAAATAACACATTTCGGTTTAGATTGGATAGTCCATGCTTGGGGCACCATTCTACCTTTCAATTATATGACTTTTTCTGGTGCCATTATTAACACTACTTCTAGCAGTTTGTATTCCCGCGAAGACTATCGGCGGCAAGGGCTACATGGTTTCACGGTTAATTCACAAATATTGAAATATACAGAGGTGCTACCAAAGTCCTTTGACAAAGAAACATTATTATTTGAGTTTCTGCGTCGAGTTGCCAACAGCTATGGTTTGATGCTGTATAAGGTCTTTGATGATAAGGGACAATATATCAGGCCAGAAAAAATGCGATAATGCATATCAAATCAATTCGGGCGACGGAAGTGGCGCGGGGCGCCGACGCGGCAAGCTCATTGGCCCGCGCCTGATTTCTGCCGCTAAGAGTCTTAAGGAAAAAAATCCGTGGATAAAAACAGGCCCAAACTAAGACTTAAAAACCATATTGGTGTGGATTCATTTTTTGCAGAAAGGGCAAAAATATTAGATACGTATGACCAGGCCAAAAAACAAGCGAATGAAGATCAAGTTAAAACCGATCATGGTATTGTTGCTGAAGCATTGGTCAGAGATTGGCTAAGGGCCTTTCTACCTAAAAGATTTGGCGTTTGTAAGGGGTTGTCAACGGTCTTGAAAAATTTTACCATTTTGGGTCGCGAAAAGTTTACCACGTTCCCCTTTGCCGCTAATTTTCTTTGATGCCCGTCCCATCCTTTCCGATTCTGTCTTTAAGGCGATAACTGTTGCCCCGAATGTTGATCACGACACTGTGATGCAGCAGCCGGTCCAATATTGCCGTCACCACAACCGCATCTTGAAACAATTCCGTCCAGTCTGAAAATGCCTTATTGGACGTGATGATCGTGCTGGCCTTTTCATACCGGTTTGCAATGAACCGAAAGAACAGATTACACTCCCTGCGGTCAATGGGCGTATATCCCACCTCATCCACAATCACCAGGGCAGACTTCGAATAACTCCGGCCCTTGCCCGTTCGACCCGACTCCTGATCCTTTTTGAGCTTTGTAATCAAATCTTCCATATTGGTAAAATAAATACTCAACCCCGCCTGACACGCCTTGATCGCCAGAGATACCGCCAGATGGGTTTTGCCCACACCGGGAGGACCGAGAAAAATCACGTTGCCTTTCTGGC
>JBAQUK010000313.1:0-4233 GCA_049297455.1 Desulfosalsimonadaceae bacterium
TGTTAAAATTTGCGGCAACGAAAAATCAGACCTTGAGCAACGATTGCAACGGTCACCCGTTCTACGCTGGTGGGACATAACAATCTATCCAAAAACGGTAAATTTGTAATTGCTGTTTCCCTTATATTCCATACCGCAGGCCGGGATTGCCTTTCCCGGTCTGCGGTTTTTTTATTTGGTATCCAATCTTTTAATTTAAAGGAATAAATATGGATAACGTTTACGAACAGCTCCGGCAGCGGCTGGATGATATGGGCACCGGGTTTCCGGCGACAAAAAGCAAGGTGGAAATAAAAGTCCTCAAACAGATGTTTTCGGAATCCGATGCGGAAATGTTTCTGATGATGACGCCGATGCTTGAAACGCCGGACAATGTGGCCGAACGGCTGAAGCTGCCCAAGGACACCACGGCCGCCCATCTGGAGGACATGGCAACCCGGGGGCTTTTATTCCGCCAGAAAAAGGACGGGGTCGCCCGGTACGGATCGGTTCCCTTTGTGGTGGGGGTGTTTGAATTCCAGCTCAATCGGGTGAATGAAACCCTGGCCCGGGATCTGGAGGAATATTACCACGAAGCCCTGGGCAAATCCTTTCAGTCCTGGAGTACGCCGGTCATGCGAAGTATCCCGATTAACCGGGAACTGGTGGGCGAATGGCCGATTGCGCCCTATGAAGATGTGATGAAAATTTTTGACGACCAGAAAAAAATCGCCGTTGCCCCCTGCATTTGCCGGACCACCGCCAAAATAGCCGGAAAGGGATGCGACAAACCCATAGAAGCCTGTTTTCTGTTCGGTTCCCACGCGAGCTATTATGTCGATAATCATATGGGCCGGTATATCGACAAGGAAGAAGCCAAGGAGATCGCCCGGAAGAACGAGGCCGCCGGGCTGGTGATGCAGCCCTTCAATTCCCAGTACGTCGGCGGCATGTGCAGTTGCTGCGGGGATTGCTGCGGCATGCTCCGGTCCCTTAAAAAACAGGACAACCCGGCGGCCGCGGTCCAGAGCAATTATTTTGCGCAAATTGACGCGGAAACATGTGTGGGGTGTGAAACCTGTGTGGACCGCTGCCAGATGGAAGCCATCACCATGAAGGATGAAAAGGCGGTTATTGAACTGAAACGATGCATCGGCTGCGGGCTGTGTGTTTCCACCTGCCCCACGGATGCGGTCCGTTTGATGAAAAAATCCGAGGAAAATTTGTATTTGCCGCCCAGAACCGGCATGGAAACCTATATCCGGATTGCCCAGGAACGGGGGAAACTTTAATCAGGCAAGCCGACAGGCTTTCGGCTGAAGGGGTTTGGCCCGAAACCCCTTCAGCCGGAATAACCTGAGCAGTTTAACCGGTTTTCAGCATATTGCCGGTTTCGAGATAATGTTTTGCCGATTCTCCCAGAAACTGGAGCATCCCGGTCATCCTGTCTTTTAAGGCGGCGTCGGCCAGGCGATTCCCCTGATCATTCAAGGCGGTAAATGTCAGGCGCCAGTCTGCCTTTGAAGCGCCGTTATCGGAATCGGCAATTTCAAACTCAAATTTTCCGGCCCCGGCATTGCCGTAAATCAGCAGGGCGTGAAACCGGCGGGATTCCCTGTCATAAAGGGTGGTGTGCCAGTAGGTGTCCACGCCGGGCGCATTCAGTACAAACAGACCGGAGAGTTTTTCCTTGAAAATACAATTGTTTTCATTCTTGCCGCTATCCGAATAAATCATTTCATACTGCCACTGGTCAATCCATTTCAGTTCTTCCTTCGGGCAGGCCAGCGCAAACAAGGCATCCGGGGCGGCCTGAATCCGGATGGTAAACTGAGTCGAAACCCTGGCGGCCGAAAAGTTTTTGCTGTTTGTTTCCGTCATGATGATGCTCCTTTCGTTATATGGTTAGGGATTTCCGAAGAATAAAGATACCTGTTTACGGCTTTCTTTCTCTATTTCTCCCGCAGAGACACCGGGACGCAGAGGGAAGTATCTTTTGGGGCATTACCCTCTGCGCCTTTGCGTCTCTGCGCGAATAATTTTTTGACCGCTATTCAGGTATATTAATTTTTCGGCACTCTCTTAAATCATACACCACGGAAAGAAATGAATCTTGATCACAGGTGAAAACTTTTTGATATGATACGAAATAAGAAAAACGGCCCTTATGCGAAGCCCACGGTTTCGAAAGCCTTATTGCATGTGCTGGCCCGGTTTTCGGAAAATAATAGCTTGGATTTCAAAGGAATCTGCGAGGCGGCAGGTATTGATGCGGCTGCTTTTTCAAAAACCGATGACCGGATCAGTGCACATCAGTTTTTAAGGATCTGGAACCTCGTGGAGCAGGCAGCTGGAGACGATCATTTCGGGCTGCATTTTGGAAAGGAACTGGCGGGCAACTACCTCAGGGGCAATATTCTGATCAATTTGATGGCCAACTCCGCCACCATCGGCAATGCAATGAAAATATTCTGCAAATACCATCTCCTGATGGAAGATGCGGTTTTGCCGAAAATGGCAATCGATAAAAATGTCGTCACTCTCTGGTGGGAGCTTTTTATTCCTGGGGTAAAAATCCCCAGACAGCATGCGGAATCCCTGCTGTGCGCGTCAACGGAGATTCTCCGGGCTGTTTCCGAAAACCGGCTGAACCCTGAAGCCGTCACCTTCACCCACCCGCCTCCGGATGATATCCGCGAGCATCAGGTGATTTTCAGAACCCGGCTGCTGTTTGACCAGCCGGAAAACGCCCTGAGAATTTCCCGGAAAAATTTTGACCGCCCTATTCTTTTGGCCAGCCGCGAACTGTTTGACACGCTCAAGCCGCTGGCCGAAAAACGCCTGCATCAGATGTATTTTCCCGGCTCCTGGTCGGATAAGGTCAGGCAGGAGGTGTATGCATTGCTGTCCAGAGGGGAAGTCCCGGATATTGAAACCGTTGCCGTCAATCTGGCGGCAGGTTCCCGAACCCTTCAGATTAAGCTGCGGAAAGAGGAAACGACCTTTACGCAGCTCCTTGACCGGCTCAAAAAAGAAACCGCATTGGCGTATTTAAATGACCCGGAAGTTTCCATCTGCGATATTGCCCTGCTCCTGGGATTTTCAGAGCAAAGCGCGTTTAATCATGCGTTTAAACGGTGGACCGGGACAACTCCGGGGAAATATAAAAAGGACAGGGTAGATCGGGATATATGATTCTTTCCTCTCATCGGCTTTTTTCTCTTCTACTTTCTCTCAGACTCCCCCCTTCTTCCACGAAAAACAGCCCGCCAAGGACGCAGCGCGATGGGCAAAAACCCTTCGACATAGAGATCGAAGCGCCGGTTTTGAAAGTGTTTGGACGATGCCGGATTCATCAGATTCAGCTACTTGTTTTCATTTGATTTTATTGTGGGGCGGGTTTTCCAACCCGCCAATGATCAATTACCCAAGCAAGCAGTTTATGGAGAAATGCCACAATTTTTCGACGGGGGGAGCCCATTGCGATGCGGCCCCGGGCCTGACGGTTTCCGTGGATCACGGGGGCAAACTGTCTGAGCGGATAGGAGTCAACAAATCTGCCGGTGACAATAAACAGGATCAGCGAAACCGATCCCGGCAATCCATTATATAAAGCAAGTTTTTGCCCACGCCACGGAAACCGTCAGGCCCGGGGATCTTTCCGCATTGCAGGGCTGGGTTCTTTTGTTTCTTTTCTTGCCCACCAAGAAAAGTAAAAGGGAAAAGCCGATTAATTCAGTCTGGTGCCCTCAGAATTCCTGGCGGACTCAGCAAAAGGTAGCGCCAAGAGCAATTCGTAGGATTATATTTACTTGAAATAGTTGAATTTTCATTCAAGATATGAAGTGAAAGCGTCCTTTTATTTATTGGCGCAAAAAAAATTTTTAAGAAATAAACAGAAGCAGCATTGTTTAGGTGACTCAAACGTTTTTTCAAATAAGTACACAGTTATTTACACTTGCCATAAAATAACATGTAGTCTCTATTTTCCCTTTAATCGCGCTAAGGTCGAGATTCTCATCATTTTTAATTCGGTTTAATTCATTTAATACCGACTCACTCTCTGATCTTATAGCATTATAAAAGATTGCAGCAACTTCATTGGCTTTTTTCGATTTCCAATAATGATAACTGAAGTTTCCCGGTTTTCAGCGATGGCCCGCAAATTGCGGACATGGTCAAATTTTTAATAAAAACAGTCAGTTAAATAAAATTTTCGAAACTTATAACTATCTGATTTAATTTGAAATATTC
>JBAQUK010000314.1:0-15779 GCA_049297455.1 Desulfosalsimonadaceae bacterium
GTTTGCCCCCGTGATCCACGGAAACCACCGGGTCAGGGCCGCATCGCGATGGGCTCCCCCCGCCGGAAGAGTGTTGCCTTTTCTTCCAAGTCTGGTCATTTACGGAATGGGTCAATGTCGGGTAAGAAACCCGACCTACAAGAAAAAATAAAATTAAAACAAGTATTTAAATCAGATAAATATTGAAATTCCGGCAATCCGGTGAGGATGCATTCAACTGGCCGCGCGCGCGGCCAGTTCGGCATACGTCAAACCACTTTCAAAACCGGCGCGTCGATATTTATGTCGTGGGGTTTTTGCCCATCGCGCTGCGTCCCTGACGGGCGGTTTTCCGTGGAAAAAGGGGGAAACTGTCTGAGCGGCCAGATTGAAAAGCATCTGACACTTCAACATTTTGAATTCATGCATCAATCAGGAAGCTCCGATCACAAAGCGAGTTTTTCCCCCGCCACGGCAAACCGGCTGGCAGGGTAAGAAGCGGCGCGGGGCTGGGTTCTTTTGCTACTTTTCTTGACCATCAAGAAAAGTAGAAGAAAACAGGGCCGATGGAAATGTTTCAAGATCCGGTTCGGATAAGATTTCCCGCCAGTTCACCAGTCCAAATCCTCAACTACCGTTCCCTGGTCCAGCGGCTCCCTTGCGGCGTCCCGAATGCTTTGGGCAAGTCCGGGGAATTGATTGAGGTACAGTGTCTCTTCAATGGCTTTCCAGTCCTTTTCACCCAGTACGACAAAATTTTCCCCGTTTTTTCGTTTTATCCGTAAGACTTCATGACTGAGAATGGACTTGTCTGCATAATATTTTAATTTTTTGCGAAATTCATTTGCGGTGGTTTCGTGCATGTGGCGATTCCCATATTAAATTGTTTTTCTTAACAGTACTGATTTACCGTACTGTTGTCAATGCTTATACTTATACAATGGGATTGGTCAGGGAACCGATGCCGTTGATTTTCAATTCCAGAACATCTCCCGGTTTCACCCACCGGCCGTTTTCCATGGCGCATCCGCCGGGCAGGGTTCCGGTGCCCACAAATTCGCCGGGAAAAATCTGTTCATCCAGCGATGCATGGGCGATGGCCCGGCCCAAACCAAAACGCATCCCCTGGGTGGACGTCTTCACCACCACCTCGCCATTGATCCGCACTTCCCCTGAAAGTTCATGAATGCGCGGCAGGATTTCATCGGCCGTCACCACCACACTTGAGATGGCGTTTAAAAAATGCTTGGCCTTGACCGGCCCGAATCCGCTTTTCATTTCCGGTAGTTGCACGTCTCTGGCGCTGAAATCATTAAACACCACAAACCCGCCGATGGCCGCTTCCGCCTGCTCCGGGGTGGCGTTTTTGAGGGAATGGACGATGACCGCCCCCAATTCCAGCTCATAATCCAGGGCCTTGCTGTAGACGGGAAACGCCGCCGGATGCCCCTCGGTGACAAAGCTCAGATGATTTCCCATATAATAAATGGGCTGCCGGTACCAGAGGGGATGGGGCCGGAAAGCCGGAAATGTCCGGTTGAACACCCGCTCATAGGCGGCGGCGACTTTAAAAGCCATGGGCATGAAGCGCCGGGCATATCCTCTGGCGGCGTTTACGGCGTGTGCCTCAAAGAGCATGAAGTCCCGGTAGGACGAAGGCTGGAATGGCAGGATCGGGGTTTCGTCCACCAGCGGGACCGGGTCACTGAATGCATCAACGGCGTTTTGCCATTTCTGCCGCTGATCCGGCCCGGCCTGGAGGGCGCAAATGAGATTTGAGGCGGCCCGGCGGTCAATGTCGTTCAGTGGCGCGGCTGTTCGCGACAACGCCGGTTCCAGGGGAATCCACCTTTCCCCACTCTGGATGGCCACCAGCGGGGAAAGGGAGTCTTTGCAGCGGATACGCTTGAGTTTCATGGCAAGCCTGGACAGTTGGGAATTAGTGTTGCATGGTCTGTTTTTTATATCCCGCGGGAATGGCGAAGATTCCGGAAGGCGCCGTGCCTTCCTTAAATTCAAGCAGCTCGGTGGTTGCTTTATGGACCTGGTTCATCATGGTGAAGGAGGACACCGTCATCACCTGAACCCCTTTGATTTTCTCCACTTCCTTTTTCATCCCTTCCACGGAGGATTGCAGGCCGGGCATGGAGGAAAGCATGCGGGACGCGAGCTGTTCATAGACTTTTTTGTCCACCTTTAAATCTTCCGTGGCCCATACCTCACTCGTGATGAGGCCCATGGCGCTTAGCCACGCCCTGCCCTAATTGAACAGGATTCCGGCTACGTCGCCAATCAGCCGATCCATTATAGCGGCGAGTTCTTGTGTCATCACCGCTCCGCCGTTTGCGAGCCATTCGTCAGTCGAGTGACCGGGCGACGTGTAATTCACGGTCCCGACCCCATCGATGTATGGCGTCAGGCCATCTCCCAGCTTCTGGGAAAGCGCCGCATACTGCTTGAGCTTGCCGAGGTCGGGTCGCTGCTTGTCGGTGACCCGGACGTAAGGTTCCAGTTTCTTCATTTCCTCCATAATCTTCCCCAACTCATCGGCGCGCTTCGCGAGCTCTGCGGCATTCTTCCCGGTCATAACTGTCGCGTTCAAATACCCCATGATGGTGGGACGGCCACGGGTGAAGATAAAGTAGAAGCTCATGACAACGACTCTGTCCGACGGACGAAACACCGCAGGCTTCTCCCACGTCGTCGGAAGGAAGACCGTTTCGCACGAGGTCCGAGGTTTGATGACCTGCTCCGCTTGCGCCAG
Organism: Desulfosalsimonadaceae bacterium; assembly: GCA_049297455.1. Lineage (GTDB taxonomy): Bacteria > Desulfobacterota > Desulfobacteria > Desulfobacterales > Desulfosalsimonadaceae > SURF-3. The sequence goes on from JBAQUK010000314.1 coordinate 2,744, forward strand.
CAGTTGCTGCTGCAAATCGACCGGGCCGAGCACCGCCCCGATGGCCTTCTTGAACTCGGGCGTCAAATCGTCGATCGGTGAATGGGCGGTGGATATCACCTTGCCGACTAGACCGAAGTCGGAAAGATAGCTCGACCAACTGCGCTTGAAGATGCCGGCCACGTCGGGGCTTTCCACCGGAGACACCGCAATCACGATCCGCTGTCCCTCGCCGCATGACAATGCAGCCAGCGCCCTTGGAGCAGCAGTCTGCCGAATAGGAGGTGGAGTTGCGCAACTCGAGACAATCAGTGCTATAATTCCAACATTCAGGATTAGCCACATATTAATTCCGGCCTCTCCTTTTTGGGGCTTCGATATGCGCTTCATTTCATTTTCTCCTTTTGGCTGGTTCCGAGGACTGATGTGAGGGAAATCCGCCGGACATTTTGAGTTAAAATATCCACAATACAAAATCCCGGATCACCGTCTTTGCCCATGATTTCTCCGGGGTTTAACACCAGTGTGTCGCCGATGCGTTTTTCAACATACTGATGGGAATGGCCGAAACAGACCAGATGGTATTTCCCGCCTGCCGCAAGCCCCTCGGCAACGATCCATTCGTGGGTGAATGCAATCCTGAACCCGTCAACGTCCATTTCTCCGACCAGGCTGTCCAGGGTAATCAGGCCGTTGCTTTGCAGGGCGAACCGGGTGAGGAGGGCCTTGTCGCCGTCATTGTTGCCGAACACGCAGTGGACCGGGATGCCGGCCTTTTCCAGCTCCTTGAACATGAAGGGCGCAACAAAATCCCCGCAGTGGATGATCCGGCCGCAGTTTTCGGTCCGGATTATTTCAAGGGCTTTTCGTAAATTCCAGATATTGTCATGGCTGTCGCTCATCACGGCGATGTTCATGAATGGTTGTCCTTATTAAGTTTTCTTAAAAGAATGCGCCGCCATCCGCCGGCCATCCCTGCCGAGCTTGAGCAGGCCGACGATCACCACGATAAATTCCAGCCGTCCCAGAAACATGGCAAGCGTCAGGGACCACATGGCCCCAAGGGGCATCCGGGCCGAGGTGACGCCAACGGATAAACCGGCGTTGCCGATGGCGGATGCAAACTCAAACAGGGATTCCTTGAGACCAAATCCGCAGACGCACAGGGCCATGACGCCCACCAGATAGATCATTGCATAAAGAAACACAAACACGCATACCTGGCGTATGCGGGCATCATCCACAAAAACCTTTCCGTTGCCCTCCCAGATGGGATATTCCACCACCGCGGTGCGGGGCAGAAACGGGCGCATGATTTCCCATACCATGGATTTCCACAAAAGATAAAGGCGAAATTGCTTGATGCCGCCGGCCGTGGAACAGGTGCCGCCGCCGATGAGCATAAGCAGGATCAGAACCAGCAGGCCGAAATCGTTCCAGTTGCCGTATCCCACGGTTTGAAACCCGGTGGTGGTCAAGGCGGATATGGTCTCGAATACGGATACCCGGATGGCCTTGGAAAGCCTGGGGTAAATGGACAGACTGGTAAAAAACAGGACCAGAACCGCGGACAGGGGGATCAGCACGGTCATGACACGAATTTCGCTGTTGCGCATAACGAGGAGGAACCTGCCCCGCAACAGGGACCAAGCAGTGACGAAACTGAGATTTCCCAAAAGCATCAGCGGGATGGACACGCTTTCGATGGCCGGGGAATTCCAGTATCCGAGACTCTCCGCATGGGTTGAAAACCCGCCCGTGGACACGGCGGCAAAGGAATGGTTGATGGCGTCAAAAAGAGACATCCCGGCCATCCAATAGGCCAGGGAACCGGCAGCGGCGTAGCCGGTATAAATGATCATCACCAGCCGGGCCGATTGCCGCACATGGGGGACCAATTGGTCGCCCCTGCCCTCGGCGCTGGATATCCCCATGCCCGTCGGCCCGACAATGGCCGACATCATGATGATGGCAAGGCCCGCCCCGCCCGCCAGGGACAGAATGCTTCGCCAGAGCAGGATCATCGGAGCGGCGTGGGGGATGTCCACAACCGTCAGCCCGGTGGTGGTCCATCCACTCACGGATTCAAAAACAGCCTGGGAAAACGATAGTCCCAGCACAGACATAAAGGGCAATGCTGAAAAAACAATGGCCGCAACCCAACTGATAAGGACGATGACGCCGCCCTCTCCCACGGACAGGGTGATTCTTGAAGCATGATAACACAGCTTCCGCAAAAAAAAACCGGCCAGACAAAGGACGCATGCAGGTGCGATAAACGCCGGGGCATGCACCGCTTCTTCCGGAAACGCGACGAGCAGGAACAGCGGCGTCACCAGCAATCCGCTGGAAATAAGAAGAACCATCCCGACGGATGAAAGGATGGCCGCGTAACGCTCCTTAAGATATTCTTTTCTGCGCAAAACCCTTACTCCTCTATTTCCGCTCACCCGTAAAGGCCTTCAGCACGGCGCCATGGTTCTCCGGCAGGGTGATCAGCACCACCCGGTCGCCGGCCAGCAGGTCATCGGCGCCCCGGGGAACGATGGGCTGGTTGCCGCGGATAACCACGGCAACCAGGGCGTTTTTTGGCAGAATGACATCCTTCAACAGTTTGCCCGAGACCGGGGAATCGGCATCGAGAATGATCTCCGTCACGTTGACCCGGCCTTCACCCACCGGCATCAGGTTGATGATCTGCTCCAGAGACGCCCTTTGTTCGATCAGGGAGCCCACGATATGGATTGTGGAAAAGGCGGAAACTCCCAGTTTTTCAAATATTTCGGCGTTATCCGGATCATTGGCGAGCGCCAGCACCCGGGGCACATTAAACTGAATGGACGCCAACTGGCAGATGACCAGATTGTCCTGGTCATTGGGGGTGATGGCGAGCACCACGTCCGCGTCCATTGCTCCGGCTTCCTTGAGAATCGTGGCGTCGCTGGCGTCTCCGCAGACCACCAGGGCCGAAAGCTGCCGGGCCAGATGGACGCATTCTTCCCGGTCCCGGTCGATGATAACGACTTTGTACCCTTTGGCGGTAAAGTTACGGCAAAGAAAATAGAGGGTTTTGCCTGCGCCTGCGATCAGCACCTTCATGATTTTGCATCTCCTGCGGCAGCCCGGTGGCTTGCAACCGCCATGAGGAACATCTCGGCGGCCACCGCCGTCGGGCAAATGGTTTCGATGCCGAGCTGGTCATAAACCTGCTCCCTCCTCGGGTCAAAGACCCTGGCCAGCACATGGGGAACGTTGAATACTTTGCGGGCCACCTGGGCCACCATCAGGTTGACGTTGTCCCCGTGGGTGGTGGCGAAAAAAACATCGGCCCGTTTCAACTTGGCCTGTTTCAGCACGGCGATCTGGGTGGCGTCCCCGACGATGCGGAACCCGCTGAAATCCGGCGACAGGTCATTGAACGTTTCCTCATTCGAATCGATCACGACAATCGAATGCCCCACACGGCTGAGCTGGTTGGCCAGGTGGGACCCCAGACGCCCGCAGCCGACGATGACGATGTAAAGGCTATTCCTCATGATCATCCCCTTTGCGGCCTTGATGATCACTGTCCGCATCCTTTTTATCCGGTCCGAAATCAATCCTGCCCATCTTGTTCCAGGACGTGGCGCGGTCCAGGTTCGCCTGGGCCGGTTTAAATGAAGGATCGATGTCCAGGGCCGCACGATAGAACTTCTGGGACGCGGGTTCGTCGCCCTTGATTTCAAAGAGCGCGCCGAGAAGGTTATATGCCTCCGGCTGGGCCGGGTCCGCAGCAATGGCCTTGTGGGCCGTTTCGCGCGCGGCGGCGAAGAGGCGGTCCGAAATATGACGCTTGCACAGCTCGATGAGTGAAGGGTAATCAACCGCGCGCTCTTCGTCCAGAGTCTCCCGCTCCAGCACCTGTGCCGCCAGTTCCCGGATTTCACCGGGGCTGAAGGGCTTCTGAATAAAATCCACCGAACCGATTTTCATGGCTTCCACGGCGGACCCAATCGTCCCATGGGCGGTGATGATGATTACCCTTGTTTTCGGCCAGTTGTTCTTGATTTCCCGTAAAACATCCATTCCATCCATTCCCGGCATTTTCAGATCCAGAAACACCAGCCCGAAGGTTTCCTCTTGAAGTTTCTGCAGCGCTTCTTCGCCGTTTATGGCCGTCCGGACCGGTATTCCCATCGGTTCCAAAGATTGGGACATGGTCAGACGGATATTCTTTTCATCGTCCACGATCAGAATCGGTTGTTTTTCCATGGTTCCTCCTATCGGGCCACCGGCAGGGTGAAGGTAAAGGTGCTGCCCTGGCCGGGGGATGATTCCACCCAGATCGCGCCGCCGTGAGCGCGCACGATCTCCTTGCAGATGGCGAGCCCCAGACCCGTGCCGCCCGCCTCCTGCCCCTTCACCTGGACAAATTTCTGAAAAATCCTGGATTGGTATTCCGGGGGAATTCCCGGTCCATTGTCACGCACGGACAAGTGCACGTGGGGCCCGACCCGTTGCGCCATGAGTGCGATATGGCAGTCCCTGCCCGCATACCGGAGGGCATTGGAGATCAGGTTGGTGAGCACCCAGGTGATCTTGTTGGCGTCCGCGCGGACCCTTGGCAGATCTCCGGCAAGCTCTGTTATGAGACTGGCTTCCTTCATGTCCATCTGGTTTTTGAAAACCGCCTGCACGTGGTTAAAAAAGGTCGCTACGGGCACCTTCTCAAACTCCATTTCGATTCTGCCCGACTCGATCTTAGACAAGTCCAGCAAGTCATTGACCAGTGCCTTCATCCGGTGAACTTCCTCGTGAGCGGCCTGCAAAAGCTCCCGGTCCTTTTCGGCAAGCCCCTGTGCCGCATGTTCCAGAAGCAGATCAACACTCATTCCCAGACTGGTGAGCGGGGTCCGCAATTCGTGAGAGGCCGCCATCACGAATTCATTCTTGAGCCGCTCCACTTCTTTCAGGCGGGTCACGTCCCTGAGCAACAGCACGATGCCGGACAGATTTTTGTCCCTTCCGCGAATGGCCGTTACGGAAAACAGATAGTGACGGGACTCTTCCCCCGCCGGAATCGTGATGATCCGCTGTTCATCGGGGAGAGTGGGCTGCGCTCCCGTCTCGACGGTTCTGCGAATCAGATCGCACACATTGGGGTCCGCGAAAAAGTCGGCGCACTGCAATGATGCGATTTCCCTCAATTCCATGCCCATCATCCGCCGGGCCGCGGGGTTGATGCCCGTCACCTGAAGTTTCGTATCGAAAACCACCAGGCCATCCTCAATGCTTGAAAGAATCGCCTCCCCCTTGTTTTTTTCCGAGATGATCTCTTCAATATTCATTTCATTGTAGCGGCAAAGCTGGGTGGCCATCCGGTTGAACTCATCGGCCAGTCGGCCCAGCTCGTCATTGGTTTCCACAGGAACCTGGACGGCATAATCCCCTGAGGAAATCTTTTTGGATGCCTCCATGAAGCGCCGGATGGGCCGGACGATCCGCTCGGCGAGAAACAGGCTGAATATCAGGGCCGCCATCAATGCCGCCCCTGCCACGAGGGTTGTGGACCAGAAGGCGCGCCGGGCCACATTTCCGGCCCTCACGCTGGCGGCGTACATGGTTTCCTCGTTGAGATTCCGAAGATTGATGCATTCTTCGCGTACCTTGGCAAAAAGGGGGTAGATCGTTTCCTGATAAAGCGCAAGCCGCAAAGGCGGTTCGGCGCTGTCGCGCCAATCGGTCAGCCCGGAAAACCGATGCCGGTATGTCGTGTACCCGGCGTCAATGGACTCAAGCAGTTTCACTTCTCCGGAAATCGTGATGTTGTCCCTGGCCCGGGACAGCCACCCAAGAAACACCCCCTCGTTTTCCCGGAACTGTGCAATGCCTTTTCCCGCGTCGCCCAGGAACATGAGCAGGATGCCGCTGTCCTGACGCTCCAGTGCATCCACCATATTTTCGGCCGCAATGATGCTCCGGTAGTTTTCGCTCAAGATGGCGTCGGTCGCCTTGCCCAGGGACACCAGATTCGTAACCGCCCACACGATCACAAGGCCCATCAGGGCAAAGGACACGCCATACCCGATCAGTATTTTCTTTTTTAACGTCATGGGACCCGGTCCTCTGTTGATTTACCGCAAAATACACATAGCAATAGCCGTGCCATTTTATAATATATGTAAATTCAAATTGTTATGCGATTGCAGGGCGAATCGGCCTTGAAAATTGAAAGGAAACGGCGAATCCTGCCTTGCATTATGCAAGGAGAATGAGGATGAGGTGCAGCATCAGATTCCGTAGGCTTTCCTCCTGCGCCAGAGTGTTGCCTGGTCGATACCCAAAACATCCGCCGCTTCCTGGAGGGAGGCGGTATTGGCCATGATTTTTCGGATATGCAGTTCCTCAATGGCGGATAAGGGCACCCTGTCGCCGATGGCCGGGGCTCCGGAAGCCGGAGCGATATGGTCGGGAAGGTCGGTTTTTCCGATCCACTCACCATTTCCCAAGATCACGGCGCGTTCGATGGTATTGCAAAGCTCCCGGACATTTCCGGGCCACTCATGGTTCATCATGGATGTTTCGGCCTCCGTGGTGAAGCCAAGGATTGTTTTGTGGTTGGTGCGGCAGAAATGGGCGAGGAAATTGACGGCCAGGGGCATGATGTCTTCCTTCCGGTTCCGGAGCGGGGGGATGGTCAGGCTGATCACGTTGAGCCGGTGGAACAGGTCTTCCCGGAACCGGCCTTCCGCGACCCGCTTTTCAAGGTCGGCGTTGGTGGCCGCAATAAAGCGCACATCCGCCTTCCTGGGGGTGGATTCCCCGACGCGCTCATATTCCCTGTCCTGGATAAAACGCAATACTTTGGCCTGGGCCGAAGGGGCCATATCGCCGATTTCATCCAGAAACAGTGTGCCGCCCTCGCAGGCCGTGATGCGCCCCGGATTATCCCGCACCGCCCCCGTGAACGCACCCTTGACATGCCCGAACAATTCACTTTCAAAAAGGTCCGCCGGAACCGCCGGACACGACACCACCGCCATGGGTTTTGCGGCCCTCGGGCTCCAGTGATGGACGGCCCTTGCAAATACCGATTTTCCCGTGCCGCTTTCCCCGCAGAGCAACACCGTCGCCTCCGATGGCGCGACCTTTTTCGCCATTTCAACGACCCGCTGCATGGCGGGATTTTTGCTCTCCATCCGGTTTTCCGGACCAAGCCGCTGCATGTCTTCCCGGAGGGCGGCGACCTCGGTTTCCAGTTCCCGAATCCTGACGATCCGCCGGGTGAGGAGCCTGACCTGATCCGGGGAGAAGGGTTTGGCGATATAATCGACAGCGCCCCTTTTCATGGCGTTCACGGCGCTCTCAATTGATGCGTGGGCCGTGATCACCACGATTTTGGTCCAGGGGGATTCCGACAGCAGGACGGGGATGAGTTCCATGCCGTCCTCCCCGCCCAGCCGGAGGTCCAAAAAGGCCAGATCAAAGGATCGTCTCCGGGCTTCCCGAATGGCGTCGGCGGGATTACTCACCGCAATAACGGCGTGCCCCTCGGCCGTCAGGCAGTAGGAGAGCGTTTTGCGGATGTTGGTTTCATCGTCGATGACCAGTATCTGAAGCATGGTGTGAATTCATTTCCTCCCGGAATTGGGATGAGCGTGGTTATGAACCCCTTGCTTCTTATCAACAATAAAATACGGATTAGAGTCTTGTTGAAAGTTAAAATCTATATCTTTAGCAACATACAGGGTGCAATTTCTTAATTCAGCACATTCTAAGTCAAAAAGAACTATATTAACGCCGCCACCGAAAACGCTACGGTAACCGATGCCATCAAAGCCATTCTTCTTGAGAAGTTCGGCTATTATTTGAGTTGGTGCATATTCTGCCAAATCGCCATTACGATTGATAGGCTTAGAAAATGCACAGTCAATCGCAGTCCAAATAGCCTTTTCTTTTTCTTTTAAATCAGGCTCTTGAAGGTAAATTTTTCGGCATCCATCATCTTGGGTGAAATTAACCAATATTATTTCTCTTTTTATTTTAAATTGAGCCAAAGATATGATTGAGCCAATCCAAGGGCGAATCTCAGCAAGTGCTGTATCCTTTTTATTCGCTCCATAGAGATAAGGAATTCCTTTGGGATTTGCTCGCCCTTCAAAAGCGCGATTAGGAAGAGGCTTCATTCTCTCAGGGGGAAAGGGGCATGGGATATCATCAATATATTCATCTTCGTGAAAAAGCTTTTCCCACGAATGCCCAAGTTGCGCTCTCCAAAAATTTGAGCCAGCAGGGATTTTTTCGACTCTTGTGTTTGCGTTGGCTAAAATTGTATCAAGAAATTCCTTTGACTCATTGTCAAAAAAATATCTGCCATCTCTCAATACTTTTCTTGCAAAAATCTGGAAGGAATGAACCGACTTAAATTTTTTCATTTTTTTAATTCATAATATAACGTTTAACGAAGTCGTCAAAAATGGCCGGTTTGGGTTGTTTTTTTAAGACGATACGCTTATGATACCCGCCATTGTTTGAAAAATAAACGTATTTTTCAAACAGACGCAGCGCATCGCAATTCCGCATGGTCGCGGCAATGCCGATACGAATCCATCATATACGAAACCGGTTCGATTTCTTGTGAAGCAAACCGACAGGCGAAATATCCAGAGTACCACCGGAGGGCCGGCGAAGCCGGGCTTTCCATTTGGCCGGCTGTCCCGGAAAGCCGTGACGGCGCTGGGGTGGCTGGCCATTGTTCTTGCTGAAGTATGTTTTTATATTTCAACCATTTATATCCGTTGGGCCAAGGTGGAAGTGACGGTTGACCCCGGTTTTTTTGTGTTTGCCCGGTTTTTGCTGGGATTTTTCGTGGTGTGCAGCCTGCTCCTGATGGAGCGCCGGGATCTCCGGCCCCGCCGGTATGATCTGCTGGTGGGCAGGGCCGTATGTAACAGCATTTCGGTATTCTGTTTTTTTAAGGCCGTGTCTGTCACCTCTCTTGCGGAGGGAAATATCCTGAACATGACCTATCCTGTTTTTCTCGCCATGATCTCCTGGTTTGTGCTCAAAGAACAGCGGGATGGGGTGGCCATCGCCATGGTGGCGGTGGCCATCGCCGGGATATGGATGATTCTGGCGCCGGAACAGATGACCCCGAATATCCACAATTTTTGGGGGCTGGCGTCCGGCATGACGGCGTCCCTGGCGGTTTTGTATTTAAACATGAGCCGCCGCCATCATGACACGGAAACCATTTTATTTTATATGTTCGGACTGGGAAGCGTAATTATGTTCGGCGTGTTCCATGACCGGATTTTCTGGCCGGACCCCAAGGAATTTTATTATTTGTTCTGGTGCGCGGCCTTCGGGGTCGGGGGCCAGTACCTGCTGACCCTGGGATACCGGTATGTCACGGCCGTGGAAGGCAGCATCCTGTCGTCTTCCCGGATTCTCATGGCTGCGGTGTTGGGTCCCTGGATTGCCCTGGACCCGCTCCTGACCGTCGCTGGCTGGATCGGGGCGGGGTTGATATTGACGGCCAATGTGGTGCTGGCGGTGCGGCGATCTCACAATAAATGAAATAAAACAAATTGTTATGCGATTCACCGCCGGGAAACAGAAATGGCATCATTTATTTATGAATATGCCTCATCGTGGGGGCCGAGGGTGAGAAAGACGATTGTCATTAAATTCATTGATATACAGGTTTCATGGGCGCAACCGACAAGATGCTGGAAATTTCTTGTGCGACACTCTTCGCAAACTGAAAAAATAAGTCTAAAAGATTTTGAAAATCGTGCAGAGCGGAGTCCTTTAAGCTCCCCCACAAGAAGTTCGCTCTTGCAGTTTTTATATGGATTTTGTGAGAGAAGTTGCACCTTTTGGGCAAGAGCTTTCTTGAGATGCCGGTATTTCTTCGCCTGTTTCAGAAACTCAGGGGTAAAATATGCCTTATAAATTTTCCAATACCTCTTCCATCGTCAGCAATTTTGCTCCGACACGCAGTTGTTGCTTTGCCCGTTTAATAGACGGCATCAGTTCTTTGTTCGACACTATTTTCAGGGTTTCACTGATCCGCTTCCAGTCCCTGATGCTGATCACAACGGATTTTGGTTTTCCTTCCGGCGTGGTGATGTATTCAACCTTGGGCAGTTCAATCGTTTTGAGCATGGGTAAATCTCCCTATTTCATATTAATTTTTTATATATCTATTTTTAAATCAGGTAGCTTGTTTTGTCAAGCAGGCTTCATGGCTCCATAGTCTGGGCCGGAAAAGAATGGCTGTTTTTTGGGTGGATTACGCTTTGCTAATCCACCCTAATCTTCCGTGTTTTATGTTATATGAAAATTATAATTTAATTCAAAGAGTTATATATTACCTGATTTTTGTTGCCCCTTGCGCTCCTGCCCGTAATAAAGGCTCACATCATGAAAAACGGGTCCACATCAATCCCCACCTTGACGCCGCCTGCGGACAAATGCAGGTTGTTTTCAAAGACCAGGCGGCGGGCGAACTGGTGAAGCAGGGTGACGTTGGCGGATTTGAGAATGACCTGCCAGCGAAAGCGGCCCGCGATCCGGGACAGGGGGGCCTCGATAGGCCCCAGGACTTCAATCCACTGGTTAAATTCGGAATTTTCGGCTTTGAGACCGTCGCACATGCCGCCCATGGCCTCGGCTGTGCTCCGGGTTTTTCCCATGTCCGGGCCGGAAATTTTGAGCTGGATCATGCGGGAGAAGGGCGGGTAGTTGAATGCTTTCCGGAACGCGATTTCATGGTTGTAAAACGCCATAAAATCATGTTCGGTGGCCGCCGTGATGCTGAAATGGTCGGGGCTGTAGGTTTGCAGAATCACCCGGCCCGGCCTTTCCCCCCTGCCTGCCCGGCCCGCCACCTGGGCCAGCACCTGAAACGTGAGTTCCCCGGCCCGGAAATCCGGAAAACTCAAAGACAGGTCCGCGCAGATGATGCCCACCAGGGTGATGTCCGGAAAATCATGGCCCTTGGCCACCATCTGGGTGCCGATGAGAATGTCGATCTCGCGTTTTCGCAGGCCTTTGAGTATCTTGAGCAAAGCCCCTTTCCGGACCGTGGTGTCCCGGTCCATGCGCGCCACCCGGGCCTCCGGAAAAAGGCTTTTGACCGCGGTCTCGATTTTTTCCGTGCCCATGCCCATCAGTTTGATGCTCGCGGACCCGCAGGCCGTGCAGGCGGTCCGTGCAGGCAGGGAAAAACCGCACAGATGGCATTTGTAAACATTGGCGGCCTGGTGAAGGGTGAGGGTGATGTCGCAGTGTTTACATTTTAAGGGCTCCCCGCACTGGGCGCATACCGGGTAGGAGGCAAATCCCCGGCGGTTTAAAAACAGCAGCACCTGTTCCCCGCGATCCAGGGTTTCTTTCATGGCCTGCTGGAGGTCGACCGTGATAAAGCGCCGGACTCCCCGATCATCTTTGCGCTGTTTTAAATCCACCACCTGGATATCCGGCAGGGCTTGGGAAAACACCCGTTTTTGCAGGTTCAGCTCGGAAAATTTTTTAGCGCCCACGTTATACACCGACTGGATGGACGGCGTGGCGGAGCCCAGGACCACCACGGCTTCCGCCATCCGGGCCCGGATGACGGCCATGTCCCTGGCATTATAGCGGAACCGGCTTTCCTGTTTGTATGATGTGTCATGCTCCTCATCCACAATGATCAGGCCGATGCCGGTGAGGGGCGCGAAAATAGCGGACCGGGCCCCGATGACGATGGGGCATTCCCGGTTGCTGACCCGGATCCATTGATCAAACCGCTCTCCTGCGGACAGGCCGCTGTGCAACACGGCCACGCATTCGCCGAACCGGGCCCGGAACCGCCGCTCAATCCCGGAGATCAAGGCGATTTCCGGAACCAGCACCAGCACGGACAATCCTTTTTTAAGCGCTTCCGCCGCCGCATGCATATACACTTCGGTTTTGCCGCTTCCCGTGACACCTGCCAGCAAAAACGCCTCAAACCCGTTACCCAGAGACTTGTTGATGCCGGAAACCACATGCTGCTGGTCCAGGGTGAGTTTTGGCGGCGTGTCCCGTGGCACGGATTCGCCGAACGGGTCCCGGTACACCGCCTGGGTGAAGAAGGTGACGTATCCTTTTTGTTCCAGGGCACGGAGATGACTGGGCCCGGTGGGAATGACCTTTTTAATATCTGAAACGGCGATTTCCCCGTGTTCCGCCACCATGTTCAACACCCGCTGCTTGACATCGGACAGGGTTTCCGGTGGCAGTCCGCAATCCGGTGCCAGACAAACGCAGCGTTCGGTTTTTTGCCGGGTCGAAGGGTCCGATATCTCCCGCTTGCGGGTCACCAGGCCGTCCCGCACCAGTTTGGAGATGACGGAAGCCGGAATTTCCCGGTTAAGTTTCCCCCCCACATCGGAAAGCCGGCAAGGGCCGTTTTCCAGTAAATTCAGGATATTGTTTTCCGGGCCATCGGCTGTTTCTGACCGTAACCGGCCCAGCCCCTGGGTTGTGATTTCCAGGGCAACACAATCGTTGATGTTGATGCCGCCGGGCAGGGCTTCCTTGATGATTTCACCCAGGGGATGGATATAATAATCCGCCATCCATCGGAACAGGGGGATCATGGATTCCGGAAACAGCGGGATTTCATCCAGAATCTCGATAATGGTCTTGATGCCGGCGACCCCGTCAACCATCGCGGGACCCAGTGCATAGCCGGTGATCCGGCGGTTGCCGAAGGGGACCAGAACCCGTTTCCCTGCGGCGATCATTGGGCGCAGGGGTTCCGGAACGCTGTAGGTATAGGTTTGAAACAGCGGCAGGGAAACCGCCACGTCGATGTAAGTGAAATCCTCCATAAGCCTTTTCAATTAATCCATCCGGCCGAAACATTCAACTTTAATCCCGGTTTAAAATGATAAAGCCGTCGGAATGGAAGATGCAAAATCGGTTGAGGATTTATAAAATTTCACGATTGATGGTTTTGTAAAAAGTCGATCTTCTCCTTTTTTCGTCATTCCGGCGAAGGCCGGAATCCAGTATACTCAGTATGTTCTGGATGCCGGATCAAGTC
>JBAQUK010000315.1:0-16441 GCA_049297455.1 Desulfosalsimonadaceae bacterium
ATTATTTCAACTACGCCTTTCTGTGTAATTCGACTTGATGACAAACTAAAACTGGCAATAGTTGACAACCTGACTCAGGGTGTTTGAAATAAAAATATCTTAAAATCAAAGAGCGAAATCCAAGTTAAAACAGGTGCTGATCGTAACGTCCTGCCCCGATAATTTTTCGGAACTGGCTGCCGGATTCTCAAACCATGAACCCGTATCCATCGCCTGGGCGGATTCACCGGATGCGGCTCTGACCGCCGTATCCGGCAAGGCCGTTCATCTGGTGACCATCGATGAAACAGTGGGAGATCAACCGGGTTTGAAAATCGCCAGAAACCTTCTCATGAAAAACGCCATGATAAATCAGACGGTGGTCAGCCGACTGTCGCCGGAAAAATTTCACGACACGTCGGAAGGCCTGGGCATCATGGCCCAGTTGCCGCCCAAGCCGGATGCCGGACAGGCGGACATGTTGATGGACACACTGAAGGCGCTGACAGAAAATTAAAATTGATTTTAATACAAAGCGGAGCGTTTATCGCTTTCGGTGGCATTCGCCGCACATGACGGGCCCGGCTTTTCGATCGGCATGGCAGCCGGTGCATTGCCGGTGATAGGCTTGGATCAGGCCGATGGGATTGTTCTGGTCTTTTTTGAGATGGCATTCCGAGCATTCCATGCCCACGGAATCGTCATCTTCCTGTTTTTCGCCGTTCTCATAGGCGTGGTGGCAGATGCTGCAATCATCAATCCCGGCTTTTTCATTATGCGCGTCATGGTGAAAGGCGACCGGCGGCCGCATAGGTGCTTCAAACGCGCTGTCGGCCACCTGGGTGATGTCCTCCTGGGCATGGGCCGGACAAATGGAAACCGCCAAAAGCATCAACAGAATCAGACCGCCCGTTAAACGGATTTTTTCAGACATGGCGGGGCATCCTCTCAACCCTTTTCGATGCATTCATAAATAATATCCCCCAGAAACTTGATCTCCATGCCCAGACCATAATGCTTGATGATATCCTCCAGCCCGCCGTGGCAGTTATGGCAGGGCGCAATGATGATTTTCGCGCCTTTGGCCTTGGCTGCGGCCAGTTGTTCAGCCTTGACGCTGTTGCCGGCCACCCGCTTTTTGGTGAAGGGCGGACCGCAGTTGATGACGCCGCCGCCGGCGTTGCAGCAATAATTATGCTCCCGGTTGGGGTGCATTTCAATAAACGCATCGCACGTTTCGCCAATCACATACCGGGCCATTTCGTGAAGACCCGCGCCCCTCACCACATTGCAGGGATCATGGAGCGTGACCGGCTGATCAAACTTCTTCCTGACGGTGAGTTTGCGATCCCTGAACAACTCGCTGTAAAACTGAATGGCGTGAACCACGGGCAAAGGCTCCGTTTTCCAGCCCAGGAACCGGTTGCCCACGTCATGCACGGAACGGAAGGCGTGGCCGCATTCCCCCATCACGATCCGTTTGGTTTTGAGCCGCATGGCCGCTTCAAAATGAACTTTTTTAAGCCGGGCCGTCATTTCAAAATCACCGGTATACATGCACATGTCGCTGTTGTCCCAGCCGGGGGTGGCGGGCATGGTCCAGTCCATTCCCGCGACATGCATGATCACGGCGGCCTGGTAAATCAACTGGGCGCGGAATTTCGGCTCCGGTCCGATCACGGAATAAAAAATATCCGCCCCCTCTTTTTCAAGGGGGATGCGCAAATCCGGAATTTCCTCACGGGCTTCGTCCTCCTGCCATTGGAGGGTATCGATCCATTCATCTTCCTTGACCCACATCTGGTTCATGGTGGCCGAATGGCTGTGGGCCGTGTCCTGAATATACTGGGGAACCACACCGAGCCGGTGACAAATCCGCCGCATGAACAGCATCAGATAGGCCACATCAATGCCGAACGGGCAATACATCACACATCGCCGGCACAGGTTGCATTCGGTAAACGCGATTTCGCAGGCGGTTTTGATGAACAGAGGTGAGACATCCCCCTTTTTTCGGAAGATTTCCCCGATGGTTTGCTTGACTTTTCCCGCAGGAGAATATTTGGGATCACGGTCATTGGACAGGTAATGGTGGCAGGCTTCACTGCAAAGTCCGCAATGGGCGCAGGTTTCCATATAAACTTTGAGCCGGGCCCCGCCTTCGGCCTGTAACAGATCCCGGATAACCAGCCGGATTCGTTCTTCGGTCAGCTTGCGGATACCGGATTCAATGCCTTCATCCACAATGGGGGGCCGGTCATTTACAGGAGATTTCGCCATTACAGCCAGATCCTTAACCATTTGAAAATAGATTAGATCGATGTTACCAGTCTTTTGCGTGCCGCACCCCGCCGAATTCAGACCCCATATACCCCCGGGTGAACGGGAAGAAAAACATGTGGCTCAAGCGGGTGAAGGGAATCACAGCCAGCAGGATTTCGCCGGAAAGTATGTGGAGCATCATGGCGAGGGGGTAATTCGGCCACTGGTGATACGCCCAGAAACCGGAAATAAACGGCGCCGCCACCAGGAAAAGGATGACAAAATCGGAAAGAGTGGTGAGATACCGGACTTCCGGGCGGAAGATCCGGCGGCTTAAAAAAAACAGGCAGGCGGCAATCACCCCCAGGGTAAAAAGATCCGCCAGCCCGTCCGGCAGAAACCACCAGGAAAGGCTCCAGGATTCGTTGATGAGAAGAACATGGGCGCACAAAAAAATCGGGGCCGCCAGCAGCAATGCGTGAAAAACAAACGCAATCGCCGTCATGACCGGATGCCGCCGCATGTTCACTCCGGCGAAGGGGACCATCCAGTGAAGGATCGAACGAAGGGCGTACCGGGCGCTCATATAGTCAAACACCACCCGGTCTTTTTGCCGGGCAAGCCGGGCCATGCTGATCAGGCGAAAGGCCATGCCCGCAGCAAATACGCCGAACGCGATCCATACCAGGGGGCCCCGGAGGAGACTGTATAGGTCGTGGGTCATCCAATGCTCCTTTAATGCCTGCTTCGAGAATCTCTCAAACCGAAAATTCCGGCAACGCCACCACATGGCGGCAATACGCGCCGTTTGCCTCAGCCATGCCTTTTATCAGGATTTTGTCGCTGTCCGGGGAAAATACCGGTTCCCACGCTATTTTAAACTCAAATTTCAAAGGATGACCATCCACAGCAATGGTGAATCGTCCGTTTTTTTCCACTTTTGCCGCCACATGCCGGCTGTCGGGGCTGAATACCGGGGGCCAGACCATATCATAGTCCCCCGCCCAGCACTTGCCATCCACCGCCACATGCCAGCGCCCGTCCGTCTTGCCCACACAGGCCGCACGGTTTCCGTCCGGGCTGGTGAAAAGATCCGTGACCAGCTCATTAAACGTCAACGCCCATGGTAGACCGTTCACCGCAACCGTCCAGACCCCGAATTTCGGTGCGACAATCGCGGCGATATGACGGCCGTCCGCCGTGTATTGATGGTGCCAACACTGCACAAACCGCTTATCCCAGAGAATTTCCCCGTTCCGGGCCAGGGTCCATAAGCCCGCGACACGAACCGGGGCCGTGACGGAACCATCCGTTGGATGAAACCGGGGCACCCAGACGGATGCAAAAAGCTTGTCCCAGGGCCGGCCGTCCACGGCAATGGTATAGTCATACAATGTGCTGCGCACCTGGACGGCCAGGCGGCTGCCGTCCGGGCTGAAACATGGTTCCCAGACATTCAGAAAATCGGCGTCCCAGGCTTGTCCATTCACCGCCGCCGTGTAGCAGCCTTTCTGAAACGCACCGATATCGCCGGCATTCAGCGGAGCCTTCTGCACGACTGCTGCGATATTTGCGCCATCCCGGCTGACGGTCAGATCACTGAGCCAGAAAAAACCGGCAGGCCAGGGAGTTCCGTCGGATACGGCGACATAGCGGCCTTTGCTGAGGGCCGCCACAATCACCGGTCCCCCATTCGCACCAAAATGAAGATCCCATACGAATTCATACTTGTTCGTCCAGGGCCGGCCGCCGACCGCTACGGTCCATAGGCCCTGATTCGAAACAAAGGCCGCGGCCCGATTGTCCGGGCCAAACCGCAGACACCATATTTTATCAAACCGGGATTCCCACAGCCGGCCATTTTCACACACGGAAAACGCCATGTCATCGGTTTGGACGACCGCCGCCAGCGTTTCACCATTCGGGCTGACGCAAAGCCCGTCAACACTTTCAAACAGGTCGCCCCACTGCCCGGTATCCGCAATGGTCTTTTTTCCGGGATCCCAGTCCCATTCCGCAGGATTCATTGCTCCACTCCAGATGATTTGAAAAACGTGGGCTATCGATATTCTTATTTTTATACATTAAACAGCATATGCGCAAAACCTTTTTATCTTCATTTTTTAAAAACAGCCCATTCCGTTAGGCTGGCTGCCTTAAGCCTGCCTGCATGAGTTGTTACAGTTTTTTATTGCATGTAAAAATTGATCGGTGATATCTGGATGCAAGCCAATCCAAGGTCTGAATTGAATGTCACAGTTTTTTTAGAAATCCGGTGAAGAATTGACGGTGATCCCCCAAAAAATATCAGCGGCCCTGAGGGTTTATGAATGCGTCTGGCGATGGTGCATGCCGCTCTTGCGGCTGAATTCCCGGATGAAGGAAGGGTTTGACGACCGCCGCACCGGAAACCGCCTGACGCCCGCAGACTTGTGGATACAGGCGGCTTCCGCCGGAGAATCGTATCTTGCCTGGTCGTTGCTGGAGGCTCTTACCCCCCACCGGCCCGTGCACGTCCTGATCACCACCAATACTCGGCAGGGCCTGGATATTCTCCGTAGTGCCATTGATGCGGTCTCCAAAGCCAATCCCCTCATTACGGCGACCTGCGCGTATTTCCCCTTTGACCGGCCCTCCATTATGGAGCAGGCGGCGGCCCGGGTTAACCCCCGGCTGATGGTTCTTCTGGAAACGGAAATCTGGCCGGGCCTGCTGGCAGCGCTGAAAAAGCACAGGCGGAAAATCATCCTGGTCAACGGCCGGCTGACCCCCAAAAGTCTCAAGCATTATTTATGGTGGCCGTCATTCTGGAAAACTTTAGGCCCGGACCGGATTCTGGCCATTTCTGATGATGATGCCCGCCGGTTTGCCGCGCTTTTCGGATCGGATGCGGTTCAAACCATGTCCAACATCAAGTTTGACCGGCTGCAAACAAAGGCTGAGCCTTCCGATAACCCCCTTAAAAAATGGCTGCCGGACGCGGCGCCCTTTCTGGTGCTGGGTTCCGTGCGGGAACCGGAAGAAGAAGACATCTGTCTGATTATTAATAAAATTCGATTACTTGTGCCCGAAACCGTCATCGGCCTTTTCCCGCGCCACATGCACCGCCTGCACGCCTGGGAGCAACGGCTGACCCGGTTGAATATCCCCTGGCAGCTTAGGTCATCCTTAAAAAATGACCCGGCCCGGGCAGGGAGCGTTATTTTATGGAATACATTCGGAGAACTGAACCACGCCTATGCGCTGGCATCCGCCGTTTTTGTCGGGGGAAGCCTTGCACCCCTGGGGGGCCAGAATTTTCTGGAGCCCATGATACACGGCATTATTCCGGTGATCGGGCCGTTCTGGGACAATTTCGCCTGGGTGGGATTGGAAATTTTTGAGCAGGGGTTGGCCGTCAAAGTCCCTGACGGACCCGCGGTGGCCGCCGAACTGGTGCGCCAGTTAAGCCGTCCCGCATCCGGCCCGTCCCGCCGGGCCGCCGCCGTCCGGTATATTGAAGACCGAAAAGGCGGAACAATGCAGGCATGCCGGGTTATTGAAGCGTATCTGCGTCCCTGACAAAACGGCCATCAGCGGATTTTAAACACCAGCCGTCCGGTAACCGATCCTTTCGACACCACCACATCCTCCGGGTTGACCTGCTTGATCACATACCCGTTGATCTGCTCACTTTCCCTGCAAATCTTGCCGTTAATGACCGCCATCCGCCGGGACACATCCGGGGACCAGGAAATGGCCTGAAGCACCACCTCCGGATCATTAAAAATACCTATGGGGACATTCGAAACGAGATTGGCTTCCGGCGGATCTGCCGATGAAAGCCCCTCTTCCGGATACGCCTCACCAGGCAGGGCCGCATCGGGAGGGACCGCTTCTTCGGAGGTTTCCCCGGACATTTCTTCCGGCTCCAGGGCGACAGCGACAATTTTTTCGGCCGGTGCCGGGGTTTCCTGCTCAATCATGAATCCCAGGGGTTTGGCCGAAGCCGTTACCTGATAGGGTTGTGAGGCAGTGCCCGGCCGGTTGGCCGGAGAGGGTCCGGGGGCAGGCGAAACCGCTGCGGCCGGGGAGGACTTGACTGCCTGCCGGTCGGTTATGGATACGGGGGCCACAGGGGTTTTCCGCGTCAGAACCACCACGCCGTAACCTGCCAGTCCGCAAAGAACGACACCCACGGCCAGCATTCCGGCCAGGGGAATTCTGCGCCATTCCCCATGACGTTTTATTTCCCGCCGCAAGGGGTGGCCTGAAGGTTCGGACGCCTCCTGTTCGAGTTTTTTCAGTGCTTCAAGGATAGCGCTCACGAATTTCTCCCTGCCGTACCTTTGCCGTCCGGCTTATCCTTCTTATTTTCCTTATCCGGCAGATCCGCCGCGCCATCCACCGGCAAGGGGCCGGGTTCCCAAAGATGCGGTATCTCAAGGGAGGGCGTTTCATTATACAGCACGATCTGGGTCAGGGCTCCGGCAAACCCGTCCACCGGGATGCCGTGCCGGGCCTGAATGTCTTTGATGGTCATCTGCGTTTCCATATCAAATATGCCGCTCATGCCGATACCATTGTACCCCATGGCCCGCAAATGGAGCTTTAAGGCGATAACCGCTTCTTCCGGAGCGCTGAACGCAATGATTCCCTTGTAATTATAAAAATTTTTCCAGAAAACAAAGGCGCTTCCGCTCCAGATGCTCATGATTTCAGAGATGGACGCCTCCGCCGTTTGCCCGGTTTCATCAAAGATAAGGGTCATGGTGTCCGAAGACGCCCTGACCAAAATGACATATACCGGACGCCGGTCCACGGGATGATTGAGTTTGAGTATCGCCGGGAGATTCAGGGCCACCAGCCGGCTGAGGTCCTGGTCGACGACAGTTACGGTCAATCCGTATTGCCGGGCCGCCAGAGAAAAAAACGTCATCTCATTTTGAATTTCGAAGGGAATGTCGTTTAAACCGGTGGGCTGGTTCGGGGTGACGCCCCAGCATTTCAGCAAAGCGACAAATGCTGTTTTTGGAGAAAGGGACCGTGTTGACACCAGGAGTTCCTGCAAATTCGCCGCCGGTTTCAGAGGGGAAACAGAAACGGAAGAAGCGGAAGGTTCGGCTTCAGGAGTCGCAGGCACGGCCGCGGTCGGGGGTGACGGAGTTACGGGCAGCGGCAGTTGGTGCCCTGCGGCCGGTTTCTCCGGCAAAGGCCGAGGTGATTTCCGGACCTCAGGCGATGATGCCCCTGCCCTGTACTTCACCCCCATTTGCCCGAAATATCCCCCGACATGGGACTGATATAAAAGAGCCATGACCAGCACCGCACACAGGGCCGCCAGGGCAAAAACGTTCTTTCTGCCCGCCCCCATGGTTTCGCGGTTGATTTCACCGCGGGTGGCCAGTTCCAGCAGGGCTGTTCGTGCGATTTGCCCTGAAACGCTGTGCCGGTTAAGCCCGTAGGCAGTCAGCAGGGCGCGGTCGCAGGCAATATTGATCAGCCGGGGAACCCCTCTGGAAAATCTGTAAATGCGGCGGATGGCGGCGGATGAAAAAATGTCCGCGGGTTTTTGGGCCGCCACCGCTATCCGGTGGGAGATGTATTGCCGGGTTTCCTCTAAACTGAGGGCCTGAAGCCGGCAGCTCAATGAAATCCGCTGCCCGAGCTGACGCAGTTCGTAGGAATCCAGAATTTCCCCCAGTTCCGGCTGTCCCACCAGGATGATCTGAAGGAGTTTGTCTTTGGTGGTCTCCAGGTTGGACAGGAGCCGGATCTGCTCCAGCACGTCCTTGCTTAAGTTCTGGGCCTCATCAATCAGCAGGATCACGCGTCGGCCTTGGGCTTTTTTTTCCATTAAAAAACCGTTCAGCGCATCCACCAGGGCTTTTTTGGAATCATGATTCGAGGGCACGCCGACTTCATCATTAATGGCTTTGAGCAGATCCAGGGCGTCCATCCGGGGAATGAAAATATAGGCGGATTCGATGTCGGGGCCTAAATTTTCCAGAAACGTCCGGCACAACAATGTCTTGCCCGTGCCCACATCGCCGGTGATTTCAACAAACCCCTCCCCGTCCGTCACCGCATAATTCAGATGGGCCAGGGCCTCTTCATGGCTCCGGCTCAAATACAGATAGGCCGGATTGGGGACCAGCTTGAACGGACGTTCCTGAAAACCGAAAAAATGATTGTACATCAGCCCTGCCTTTAGGGGTCACACACGGTGATTAACGGCATAATATTTTGATAATATGTAAAAAAACCGCCCATGGGGCACAAAACACCACGAACGCATCGCAACTATGTATAAAGAATATTTAAATGCTTTACAATATCGAAATCCGGGCCATCCGTCCGCCTTAATTTGAGGTTTAATTTCAAGACCATTGGTGCTATGATTCCGTATCTTTAAAAACCTTGAATGAATAATCCCGTCAAATCCATGATACAGATCACGGAAACAATAATTATCGATGAAGACGAACTGACGTTCACGGCGTCCCGGAGCGCGGGGCCCGGCGGCCAGAATGTCAACAAGGTCAACACCCGCATCACCCTGTGGTTCGATGTGATTGCGTGCCCAGGCCTTTCCCCGGAACAAAAAGAACGGATTCTGGCGCGCCTGCCCACCCGCGTCAGCAAGGACGGCATACTCCGGGTCGTGTCCCAGGGCAGCAGAAGCCAACTGGCCAACAGGGAAGCGGCGATTGAACGGTTTATTTCATTATTGCAGGATGTTCTGACCGATCTCCCTCCCCGGAAAAAAACAAAAGCATCCCGGCAGGCGAAAGCACGGCGGATGGATGAAAAAAAGCAGCAGGGCATCAAGAAAAAACAAAGGGGCCGGGTGAGGCTGCCTGATGAGGAATAATTGTAACTATTCAGGTATTCAGGAGACAGAATTCAGAAGCCGGAATAAGGGCACCGGAAGGCGGTTTGAAGACTTGATGGCGTGGCGGAAAGCCCATTCAGCAGGTGATTGTTGTTATTGATTGCTTGACGCAATCCTTTAACTTTATATGAAAATATAAAAAACCCTCTGCGTCCCTGCGTCTCTGCGGGAAAAAAAACATGTCTCGCGCAGAGACGCTGAGACGCAGAGAAAAATCAGTTAAGTCTTTATTACGTTGCGCCCATCCGGGCATGGGGGTTACTGGAATTTTACTTGCGGGTCATTCTGAATGCTGACTCCTGAATTCTGAACACCTGAATAGTTACAAAATACATTAAATTTCAAAAACTTAAACCATTAACAGGAGGTGACGTGTGGCATTTATAATTTTCCTTGGCATTATCGCCGTTGTTGTGTTCGGACTGATCGCCATCTACAACAGCCTGGTTACGTTCAGAAACCGCTATAAAAACGCCTTCGCCCAGATCGATGTCCAGCTCAAGCGGCGCTACGACCTGATTCCCAACCTGGTGGAGACGGTGAAAAAATACATTCAGCATGAACGGGAAACCCTGGAAGCGGTGATTCGCGCCCGGAACGCCGCGGTCACTGCCAGCAATACCGCCTCCGGAAATCCGGGCGATCCCGCGGCCATGAAAGGCCTCTCCTCAGCCGAAGGCATGCTCTCCGGCGCTTTGGGCAGACTTTTTGCGCTGTCGGAAAGCTATCCGGATTTAAAGGCCAACCAGACCATGGCCCAGCTCCAGGAAGAGCTGTCCTCAACGGAAAACCGGGTCGCCTTCGCCCGCCAGGCATTCAATGATGCGGTTATGAGTTACAATATCGCCAGGGAAAAATTTCCCAACTCCATGATCGCAGGCATGTTCAATTTCAGTGAAGCCCAGCTTCTGGAATCCACGGAATCCCCGGAAGAGAAAAAAGCGCCGAAAGTGACATTTTAAAAGACTGTTTAAAAAGAGGCGGCCATGAATTTTTTTGAACATCAGGAACAGTCCAGAAACAAAACCGTTCAGCTTGTTTTTTTAATGATTATAGCTGTTTTTGCCATCATTGTTTCCGTTTATGCTGCCGTGATGGCCGTATTTTACACTCAGGATATCAAAACGGCCGACTGGTTCGATCCTTCGATATTTTCGGCCGTGGCCCTTGCCGTCCTGACACTGGTTATCGGCGGCAGCACCGTCAAACTCATCGCCCTGCGCCGCGGGGGGGATTATGTGGCCGAAAGCCTGGGGGGCCGGCCGATCCATCCCGAAACACTGGATCCAAAAGAAAAGCAACTGATGAATGTGGTGGATGAAATGGCCCTGGCCTCGGGCATCGCCGTGCCCACAGCTTACGTGCTGGACCAGGAACAGGGGATGAATGCTTTTGCGGCGGGCGACAATCCCACCAACGCCGTGGTGGCGGTCACCAGGGGCTGCCTGAACCAGCTCTCCAGAGATGAACTTCAGGGGGTGGTGGCCCATGAATTCAGCCATATCTTAAACGGCGACATGCGCCTCAACCTCCGCCTCATCGGCATGATCAGCGGCATTATGGTGCTTGCTTCCGCAGGAAGAATTGTGCTTCGCAGCACCGGCAATAGCACCGGCCGAAACCGCAAGAACAACGGGCCGATCCTGATGCTGGGCCTTCTTCTTCTTATCATCGGCTATGCCGGTGTTTTTGTTTCAAGAATCATTCAAAGCGCGGTTTCAAGGCAGCGGGAATTTCTTGCGGACGCCTCGGCGGTCCAGTTTACCCGCAATCCTTCAGGTATTGCGGGGGCCTTGAAAAAAATCGGAGGGTATGCGAAAGGCTCCCTGGTTCATGCCCCGCTGGCAGGGGAAGCCAGCCACCTGTTCTTCAGCAGCGCCATTGTCAGCCTGTTCGCCACCCATCCGCCGCTCCCGGAACGCATCCGCCGCATTGATCCGGGCTTTTCCGGCGAATTCGCCGCCATCCCGGAAACCGCCGCACCTTTTGCGGACGAAACGCCGATGGCTGCGGGGTTTTCCGATGCAACCCCGGCCATGCGGATGGATCCCGGTCAGGTGTCGGAATCCGTGGGGACCATTGATCCGGAACAGGTGCGATACGGCGCCATGCTGCTTCAAGCCATTCCCGCCGCCATCCGCCGGGAACTGACCGATCCCATGGGGGCATCAAGCCTGGTTCTCGCCTTGCTGTTTTCCCACGACGACCATGAAAAAAGCCTTCAGATGGAAGGCATCCGGCAGCTTTTTCCCGAAGAACGAACTTCCCACATCCTGGGTCTTGACACGACGCTGAAAGGACTTGACCCCGGATTGCGGCTGCCTCTGGTGGATCTGGCCATGCCCATGCTGCGCGGGATGTCGTCCCAACAGATAGAAACCTTCCGGCAGGCCATGAAAACGCTTGCGGAAACCGACGGCAGGCTGAACTTTTTTGAATTCGCCATCGGGCTGATTATCGCCGTCCGGCTGGAAAGGCAACCCCGAAAATTGAGCGGGCGTTATGGGTTTAAAAGCATTGAACCTCTGATGAATGACGCTGCCGCCCTGATCAGCAAACTGGCATTGGAAGGGCATCATGATCCGGCCCATGCGCAAAAGGCATTTGCAGCCGCCATGGGACAGATTCCGGGCAATCGGGCGGAAACGCCGCCCATGTCCGATCCATCCTTTTCAACCGTGGAGATTGCGATTTCACGCCTCGCCGCCGCAACGCCGGGTGTCAAGAAAACCATCCTGGACGCCTGCGCCCACTGCGTTCTGTTCGACCGGACGGTTTCAATCGAGGAAACGGAAATGCTCCGGGCGGTGGCTTACGCCCTGGAACTCCCCCTGCCGCCGTTTCTGATGAACCGGTCGGAAAGATAAACAGGAAGTGGAAAAAATCATCAGGACTCAGGAATTGCCGGTTCCGGACCTTCATCAAGGCTCTGCGCCGGATTTCTTACCCGATCCATCGATGCCGCCGGGTTTTCCGTTTCGGTTCCGGTTTATCAATATCAAAAACTTCCGGCTGCATTATGTCCATGAGGGTTCCGGCCCCCCGCTGATCCTCCTCCACGGCGGCGGCACCTGGCTGCATTGCTTTCATAAAAACATACCGGTTCTTTCAAAGCATTTTTCCGTATATGCAATCGATGTACCCGGCCATGGATTCACCCGCGCCCTGAACGGTGACGTGACCTACGACTTTGACACGGTTTGCGATGCGATTCGTCAGTTCATGGATGTGATGAAGATTGAAAAAGCCCATATCGCCGGGCATTCCTGGGGAGGGGGGTGGGCGATCCGTTTTGCGGGCAGATACCCCGAACGGATGCTGAAACTGGTATTGATCGATGCCAGCGGCATCAACCGGCATGAAAGGTTGGCGTGGGAATTATTGAAATACCCGGTTATCGGGGAGATCATGACGCATTTTTTAACCCGGCATTCCGTAAAAAGAGGATTGACTCTTTCCTTTTATAACCAGTCCCTTGTCACCGATGAACTGGTCGACCTGATGGTTGCGCCCTTGCGCAATAAAGACAACCGGAAAGCACAATTGCGGTATTCCCGAAATATTGACTGGGAAACGACCAAAGCCGTTTTGCCGGATATCCAAACACCGGCACTGATTATCTGGGGGAAACAGGATCGGTATATACCTGTAAAATTCGGAAAACAGATGGCACGGTTAATGCCCGATGCCCGGCTTGAGATTCTTGAGCGTTGCGGACATTCCGCCCACAATGAATGTCCGGAGACGGTCAACCGGATGATCACGGAATTTCTTAAAAGTTAAACAAGGAGCTGACAACCTTTCCAGAAATCACTCATCCTGAATACGTTTAAAAGCTGGTTCAGGGTATTTTTCTAATTCGGCATCTTCTAACTGTATTAAATTATCACTTTCCTCCTCTGTAAGATATATCTGAGGCATAAGATAATTGCTCTCTTTGTACAATTCACAACGAGTCGGCTTGTCTGAATCTCGATTGATGAATGTAGTCATCAATTGTCTTTTAACATTAAAGTCATGTGATATCTTATTTGTGACATTTTTATGGATAATTAAGAAATTGCCTGGTCCGTCAAAAAATTTGACTTTTCGTAAGTTCTTTTTTGCAAGTTCCCTTAATTCCTGTGCGTGTTGCTGATCCATCGGCATCTCCTCTTTGATAAAAATGTCCTTATTGTTAATTGTAACATTATAAAATTTCACAGTTAATTCACTAATTTTCTGGTAAAGCCTGTTAATTGAATAAGGTTTTTCCAAAAAATCATCCATTCCTGCTGCCAAATATTCTTCTTCGGCTCTTAAATTACCCGTCAATGCCATAATAGGGAAGTATTTCAGTCGGCGGCGGATGATTTTTGCGGCTTCCAAGCCATTCATTATGGGCATGTCAATATCCATGAGACAAAGATCATATTTACCTTGATTTGCTCCGGCTTGATCAACAGCTTCCCGTCCATTCGAAGCCATATCAAATTCAAACCCCCAATGTTTCATTAGCCTTCCAGCCATCAATTGGAGAGGGGCGTCATCTTCTGCTATTAAAATTCTCATATTAGGATTTCCTCCAGCCGAACATATTGGCGTTTTATCCGTAATCCCGACAACGAGCTGAGTTGATTGATTTGCCTGACGGTGGTTCTGGTGTCCATGGTTCCTCAATGGCCGGGGTTCCATCAATAGAATGATGAATAAAATGATGTTGAATGCAAACCGCTTGTTTTCTTTCGCGGTAAACCCCGAAAAATTATGGTGATTATATCGGCTTTGGATGCCGCTGGCAAGATTTAAAGATGGTTGTAGATGTTATGCCGGATTTCCCTATTTACCCAGGATGCCCAAAGCACAAAAGAGGAAAAAAACAAATATCAGGCAAATCTGGACCTGAAACCATATCGTTGATGCATTGCCTTTTTCACAGAGTTCTTTGTACACCATCAATATCTTTAGAGGGTTTCCCGGTCCGGCCCCCCTGTCACGAAAATTCGTGGTTCTCTTTTCCCTGACTTTCGGCAAAATTACAGCAACATATATCAGCCAGTTGGCTATCACAACGATCATCAGAATCTGCCAGATTGAATCCCTCATAATTATTCAAAAACCTCCCTGCCGAATAGCGTTTTATCCGTATCCCAACAATGGGTAGCAACTTTTTCGCGGTAACCCATAAATAATGATAAGAACTATATACCGGTTTTAAGTGCTGCCGGCAATATTTTAAATAAAAATAAAAACAAGTAGTTATTCAAAATAAAACATTCATGGATATTTTTTTGAAACTTTTCCCTTGCCTCCGGGTTTAACGGTTTAACCAAGACGCCAAAAGGCACGGCGCCAAAATCATAACCGCGACCGGCCGATTTTTTTGCCCTAAACCAGTCAACCGTTAACAAAAAGAAAGGAAAACACCATGAAAACAGCAAAACATCTTTTTACCCTTGCTGCCGCCATTCTCGCCCTTACCCTGGTGCTCGCCCCGACCCGGAGCTTTGCCAAAAACAATCCGAACGGTAACAAAGGCCAGGGGGTGGCCGGAATGCATTGTGCCGTTTCCGTGCTCCCGGCTGAAGAACTGACCGCCGAGGAAGAAGCGGGCCTCATCCGAATGCGGGAAGAAGAGAAACTGGCCAGGGACGTTTACGTCGCCCTGTATGAGAAGTGGCAGTCGCCCATTTTCAACCACATCGCCATGAGCGAACAGCGCCACATGAACGCGGTTAAACTGTTGATTGACAAGTATGGTCTGGTCAATCCGGTGGTGGACCCCACCGCCGGGGTGTTTACGGACCCTGAACTTCAGGGGCTTTACACGACACTCACCGCCCAGGGAGATCTGTCCCTGATCGACGCCCTGACCGTCGGGGCTACCATCGAAGACATGGACATCAAGGATTTGCAGGATCTGATCGTCC
The DNA here is from genome assembly GCA_049297455.1 of Desulfosalsimonadaceae bacterium. GTDB lineage: Bacteria > Desulfobacterota > Desulfobacteria > Desulfobacterales > Desulfosalsimonadaceae > SURF-3. The sequence continues at coordinate 15,025 of JBAQUK010000315.1, forward strand.
AGACCGACAATGCCGACATCGCGCTCGTTTATGCGAACCTGCTCCGGGGCTCCCGGAACCATCTGCGGGCCTTCATCTACCGGTTATCCTTGCTCGGCGTCACCTATGAAGCCCAGTATATCACTCCCGAAGAACTGGCGGATATTATCACGGCTCCATGGGAAACCGGCAATATGAACGGCAACGCCAATGCCGCGTCCGATGGCAAAATCGGGGCGGCGGGGGACATCGGCATGAGCGGGAATGACGGGGAATGCGTGTATGAATGATGAGGGTATGAAGGTTTGACAACTTTTTGCAAGTTGTCAAAAACCTCAATGGTGAACGGGCAGCCGGAAAAGGCTGCCCGTTTTTTCAGAAGAGTGAGCCCGAGCGGTAATCTTCCTTAACCTGTTCAAGTTTTGCTGTGAGGTTTCGGGTTACATCCGCGACCACGGAATCCTCGCTGAGAATACCCTGATCGATATTTGCGGTGCGGCGCAATGCGTCCGCCAGGTTTTCCAGTTCCCTGTCCGACGTCAGTTTGATGCTGACCGGTAGCCTCGACCATTTTTCAGAGCTGGGAAAGATTTTAGCCATCGAACGTTTAAATGAATGCCTGATCAAGCGCCAGGCAGGCTGCCTTTTCTGATACAGCATCGGCAATTGGACGATGGCCGGGGATAAGTTCACTGATTCAAAAAAATCCAGCCATTTTTCTTCACAAAAATCCGGCGCAAACCTCGCTGGAGTCCATGGGATTCTGAGGGCATCAGCGGTAATCGCGCCATGCATGGCCTCGGTAATGACCTTTTCGCAGCTCTGGATGTCCGATAAAAAACAGTCCACCGGCTGCATGGGGGAAACAAAATGAATCCCGGCTTTTCCGCAGATATTCTCCCAGTCAACGTAATTTTCGCTGCGGTGATGGGGAATAAACGCAACCCGATGTTTCTTTTCGGGTTTCGGGATATTTAAAGCGCGGATCAGATACGCCCCGTCAGCGATGGTACAATCGGGAGAAAGCCCCATTTTTTTGGCGGTTCTCGGCCCCCGGACACAATACACCTTCCATTTTTTATCAATAAAGGGAACCGGCTTATCGCCTGCACCGGAGCTGAAGACCACGATTTTCTCCGCGGCTGACAAGCATTTATTGTATGTATCCCGGGAGAGTATCGTTCCTATGCCGAAAAAGATGATGTTATCATCTTCCCTGAGACAGTCGCCAATCAGCTTCGGCCACAACCATGGATTCAAATCATCGCCGAAGTTCAACCGGTTGGAACGGGAATATTCCATTTTCATATAATAAACTGAAGTTTCCCGGTTTTCAGCGATGGCCCGCAAATTGCGGGTGTGGTTAAATTTTTAATAAAAACAGTCAGTTAAATAAAATTTTCGAAACTTATAACTATCTGATTTAATTTGAAATATT
>JBAQUK010000316.1:0-13386 GCA_049297455.1 Desulfosalsimonadaceae bacterium
TTCTTAAATTTGTCGTGGTCTGCATCGGGATCGCGGTGTTCATCAACAGCTTTTTTTCTTATGCGGCCCTGCAATACCAGAAAGTCGTCATTTTACCGCCGGTGGTGGACAAACGGATCATGATCAGCGGAAACGAGGTCAATGATGATTATGTCCGGCTCTTTACCCGGTATGCCATGACGCTTTTAAACAATTATACCACCGGTTCAGCCCAGGGGCAGTTTGAGGAGTTTGTCGAGAATCTCGTGACCCCGGAATTCTATCCGGATATCCGGAATACCCTCTTTGGGCTTGTGGATACCATTAAAAAACTCAACATCACCAGCGCATTTTATCCCCAAAAAATCAACGTCGATACTGAGAATAAGACGATCACCGTCGCCGGCATCAAAAAGGAATTTACCAATACCACCCTGGTGGAAGACGGGAAGAAACAATACAGCATCAAATACGTGATCGTTAACGGGAGGTTTTATATTGATGATATCCAAGAACTTAAAAATTAAGTTAAGCGTTTCCGCTTTTCTTGTCCTGTTCCTGTGTGATTCCGGGTTTGCCGTTGACACCCCCGCCTATACGGTTCGCCTCGGGGAATTTAAAACCATCCCGGCGATCACCGAATTTTATCATCTGGTCCCGGAAAAATACCATTCAAAAACCATGGTATGCCAGTCAGGGACCAATTATATTTTGAACTGCGGGGTGTTTGCTCAGGAAAAAGATATCCAGCCGCTTTTTGCCCAGCTCAAAGAACTGGGTCTCAACCCCCAAATTGTCAAACAGCCCGATAAAATGGAATCGGCCGGTTGCTCTCCGGCAGAAGCCTTTTTTAAATCCGCAGGCCAACCCCCTATTCCGCCACCTCCGGCTGCCATCAAACAAAAGGCTTATGATGACTTAAATGATCCTGAAGTCATCAGCAGTCTTGATAACGGGTCAAAGACGGTACTGCCCGAGGTGACTACAAAGATTTTGCTCAGCAACCGGGACGTCAACCGGATCATCTGCCAGAACGGTCCGATCAAGGACATCGTTTATTCCCAGGAAAAAGGGATATCGGTCAAAACGAGTAACAACAACGCTTTCGTGAAGTTTCTGATCACAGGCAACCCTTTGCCTGGGAGCATGCCCTATACAGAAACCCCCTCAGAAATTTACGTGGTCTGCGGGGACGGCAATACGGTCTATACATTGATCGCCATGCCCAAGGACATCCCCGCGCAAACAATTGAACTGGTATCCAATAAAAAAAATATTCAGAAAACTCTCTCGGTTTTTGAAGGACTCGCCTTTGAGAAAAAGGTCATCCTGCTGATTCAATCGGCTTACAGGGATGAAGTCGCAGACAGCTTCACTGTCAAAGTCCTCAATCAGCCCTTAAATGTTTTCAGGGGGATGGATGTGTTTTTAGGCCGACAGATCGTGGCAGATGGCGAAGGTCTGACATTAAAAGAATACATCCTGTCGATGAAACCCACTGCCAAAAACACCAGCATGCCGCTCGACGAAAAATTTTTCCTTGTCCCGGAAATAGCCCAAAAACCCGTGGGCATTGCCCTTGAACATATGACGCTGACGATGGGGCAGACGTCCCGGCTGTTTGTCGTGGAAAAGCACACAGATTAAAAGGATTTTGACGATGATATTAGGCGAAACTGAGAATAAAGAACCCAAAGGCCCTTTTGCCAACGTAAAGAAAAAATGGGCAAAACTACCGCCCAAAAAGCAAAAGGCCGTCACCATTGCGGTATTTGCATTGCTGATCCTTGCGTTTGCGGCTTCCGGATACCACAGCCGAAGGATGCGTAATGCCGATCAAAAGCCGGTCGCCGCAGGTAAAAATACAAAAGAAATATCGCTGAATACGGATTTGATTGAAAAAAGCCTTTTTCGGCAGGCCCAGGATACGATCAATCAGCAGGGAAAAGTCATTGCCGATATGCGAAAAGAAATCACGGATGTAAAAGCCGCGACGGAAAAGAATGCCCAGATAGCCGGTCAGCGTGAGTTAAATCAGATAAAAAATCTCCCCCCTCCTCCGCCTCCGGACACATTACCCGATCAGGTCGAAAAATCCATGCCCGAGCCTTTGGCTCCGCAAAATTATGCAATGGTCCCTCCTCCGCCTTTGTCTCACGATAATAAGGCCGGAAACGAAAGCAATGTCATCGGCGGGATCGCATTTATCTCGGCTACCGCAGCACCTGAAGAAAAAAATGGGGCTGAGGATAAAAAAAAATTCCAGATTTATCTGGCCCCTTCTTTCATGGAGGCGACTTTGCTGTCCGGGCTGGACGCCCCGACCACGACGGCAGGAAAAAGTGATCCGGTGCCGGTATTGCTTCGCATCAAGGAACTGGCGATCCTTCCCAACAAGGTCAGGGGTGATCTTAAAGGATGTTTTGTGCTGGCCGAAGGAAAAGGAAATCTCGCCTCCGAGCGGGTGGAGGTGCGGCTTGTCACCCTTTCGTGTGTTTCCAAAAAAGGCCAATCCGTCATTGATCAGCCTGTTAAAGGTTACATCGTGGATGAAGACGGCAAAGCGGGTTTGAGGGGGATTGTTTCTGCAAAAATGGGGGCCATGCTGGCAAGAAGCGCGCTTGCGGGATTTCTGGGCGGCATGGGGGAGGCGGTCAAAACCTCTTCCATGGATTTTCAAACCTCGGCTTTGGGGACTCAGACCCAACTCTGGAGCGATACGGATACCAAAAATATAGTTAAAGGCGGCATTGGCGGCGGGGTATCCAAATCCGCCGATCAGCTTGAAAAATTTTATCTGCAACTGGCGGAGCAGACACTGCCCATCATTCAGGTGGGCGCGACCAAAACCGTGACGGTTGTTATCAGTGAAGGCATAAATCTGGAGGTTAAAAATGCGGCAATCATTAATTAAATTTGTCCTGCCTGTTTCGGCGCTGTTTTTATGCGGTCTTTTGGCAGGGTGCAGCGCCCTGGTCAGCCCCTATTCCACCACGTTTCAATGCCCGGACTCCGACAAGGGCAAATGTGTTAGCGTACAAACAGCGTATGACGAGAGCATAGACGCCAATCCCCTGGTTAAAAATCCGACCTGTGAAGCGTGTGATGCGGAAAAGAATGATGCGGAAGATGAGAAAACGGATAAGGATGTATCGGTTCAGCCTGCCGTCAATGACTCCAAATATACCTACCAGGATGCTCTTTACAAGAAACTGACTTCCATCATTAATCAGCCGGAAACGCCAATGGTGATTCCCCCGGATGTGGTCCGGGTTCTTATTCCGTCTTATACAGGAACCGATAATGAGTTGTTTAGCGCACGATACGTCTATTTTTTCGCCACAGAACCGAAATGGTCGATTTCAACCACAACGGAGGACAGTGAATAGATGCATATTCAACATATCTCTGCCTCAGATCAGGGGGTGTCATGGGACTTTTAAAACGAGCATTGTTTGGCAAAAATGGCGGCTTAACTCATGAAGAGTTGCAGAAAATGAGTTTCAGGAACCGGTTTTCAGAATTTCTCCCATATATCGCCTATGATGCGGACAGCCAGGTTTACTTAAACACCGATGATACCATCGGGTTTCTATGGGAATGTACGCCGCTGGTATATGCAGACCCCTCTTCTTTTGATGTCTTGCGTGGATTATTTACCGCAGCCATACCCGATAAAAGCGTGCTGCAATTTATTCTGTATGCAGACCCTTATATAAAGCCGGCCATGGAACGATACCAGAGCTTAAGAACCCGGGACATGGATGTGATCCAGGCAGCCACAAAAAGCGTGTCTGAGTTTATTTCAAATGGCGCTGCAAACGGGATTGATAATTTTCAGAAAATCCCAGTCAGAAATTTTCGGTTGTTTGTAGCCCTGAAACTTCCGGCTCACAAGGATTTGAATGTATCAGACATTAAAGACACGGTTTATGAAGTCTTAAAAGGTGCCTATCTTTTTCCTGAACCGGTTGTTCCTTCTGATTTGATTTATCTGCTCATGCGGCTATTTAACGACCATCCGCCGGATCAAACCCATTACGATGATACCATCCCGATACGAAAACAGATCATTTTAAGCGAGACCCCGATAAAGACCGGGTGGGACCGGATGGAAATCGGGTCTAAACATTTCCGGTGCATGACACCCAAGGCCATGCCGGAACGGGTGGATGGATTTCTGTTTAATTATCTGACCGGCGATATATGGGGAGTCCAATCAGACACCAACCAGATCCGCCAGCCTTTTTTCATCACGGTCAATGTGGTTTTTGAATCCTTGAAAGCAAGGCTTCATGCCAAATGCAATTTTGTTCTGCAACAGCAGGCAGCCGGCAGTTTTGCGCCCAGTCTGAGACGAAAGCAGGAAGAATACACCTGGGCCACCGGCGAAGTGGAAAAAGGAACCCCATTTGTCCGTATCATGCCCATGGTATGGGTCATCGGAGAATCTGAGCAGCAAACACGCGAAGGTGTGGCAAGGGTAAAGCGTCTCTGGGAGTCGCGGGGCTTTACCATGCAGGAAGACCGGGGGATCGTCAACCTCCTGTTTTTGTCCTCCATCCCCTTTGGTTTGTACAATATCAAAAATAACTTAAACGGCCTGGACCGGGATTTTGTCTGCGACGCCAAATCTGCCAGCTATTGTCTGCCCATTCAGTCGGATTTTAAAGGCGGTCAGGAGCCCTATAATTTGTTTGTGGGCAGGAAAGGCGAACTGATCGGCATTGATCTCTTTGACAAGCGGGCCAACAACATGAATGCCCTGGTATGCGCGGAGACCGGCAGCGGCAAGAGCTTTTTCATCAATTACTTGGTTTTTAATTATTTTGCGGCCAACGGCATCATCCGGCTCATTGACATCGGCGGATCATACAAAAAACTCTGCAAAATGTTCGGCGGTGTGTATGTGGAGTTTTCCAAAGACTCAAAAATGGTGATCAATCCGTTTTCCAATATTGTCAATATCAAGGAAGACGCCTCTACCATCGCTTCCATTATCCTGCAGATGACCTTTTCCGCAACCAGCTCCGAGCCCACAGAAACCGAACGTACCCTGATTAAAAACGCGGTGTATTATGCCTATGAGAATTACGGGCCGGACAGCGATATAGACAAAGTCTATGAATATTTGACCAACTTTCCCAAATACGCGGATGAAGTGCTGGATATCGACTGCCGGGAAAATGAAACCTGCGTAGCTGATTTGCGCCTACTGGCCTCAAAACTGGCATTCAACCTGCGGAGCTTCACCTCCCAAGGGCCTTACGGTCACTGGTTTAATGGCCGTTCCACATTGGATATTTCAAGTGATGAATTTGTGGTTCTGGAGCTGGAAGAACTTAAAAAACAGCCCGAGTTGTTCCGGATCATCACCCTCCAGGTCTTGAATTATGTAACCCAGGACCTATACCTTTCGGACCGGTCCCGAAAACGGCTCATCATTTTTGATGAAGCATGGCAATTTTTCAAGGAAAACGACATGCTCCGCAACATCATCGAGGAAGGCTACCGCCGGGCCAGAAAATACGGGGGAAGCTTCACGGTGATCACCCAGTCCCTCATGGACCTTGAGATGTTCGGGAGTGTCGGCGACGTAATCCGGGACAATTCTGCCTATAAATTTTATCTCCAGTCCGGGTCTTTTGAAAAAGCCAGAAGCCGTAAAATCATCGATTATGACAATTTCACCATGCGGCTGTTAAAGAGCGTTAAAAGCCCAAAGCCACGGTACTCGGAGATATTTATGGACACCCCTGTGGGGGTGGGGATTTCGCGTCTCGCGGTGGACCCGTTTTCCTATTACCTGTTCACGTCCGATGCCAATGATATCTTTAAAATTGAAGCGCTGGTGAGTACCGGCAAAACCTATGCGGAAGCCATCAATCATTTGGTGGAACAAGGGAAGCAAAACAAATGAAGAAGCATCCATGTTTTTTATACCCAGGGGATTTACGAAGCCGCCTGGATGTTTTCTGCTGGCACGGCAGTCATGGTCAGCATGGCTTTGGAAACCAGCTTTTCCGTTCCGTCGGATGCGGAAAACACTTCGGATTCCACCACTTTGATTTTTTTGCCGTTGTTGATGACTTTTGACCGGCAGATCAGAAGCGGACCTCTGGCGGGCTTAAAAAAATTGATCTTAAATTCAATGGTCAGGATGCGGAATTTCCGAGTTACGGTCGTATAGGCCGCGTAGCCTGCGGTATGGTCTGCCATGGTGGAAATCACCCCGGCATGAACAAACCCGTCCTGCTGCTGATGCTGACCACGAACCTTCAGGCTGGTTTCAAAAACACCATGATTTGCTTGAGTAACTTCAAACCCGCAAAAGGCGGGAAAACCCTGGACAAAATCTTTTTTTAAAAATTCAAACCAGTCAGATGACATATCCTCATATTCTCATATTTGTTCAAAGGGGAGATGATTATGGTGTTACATACCTACACTATTTTTTTAAGAAATAACAAGGCGGTCATGATTTTCCTGGTGGTTTTTTCGCTGATCTGTTCCCAAACAGCCCATGCCGCCTGGGTTGACGACTGGATTGCCCAGAAAACCACCACTCAGGCCGATTACTTTACCGGTCAGAAACGGGGATACGGCACGCTCGGGAGCTTTTCGGCCAGATGGTCTTCCGGAAATGATTACCTGGTCAGTGTCACCCCTCCGAAATTCAAGGCCGGGTGCGGCGGGATCGACGTATTCATGGGGGGATTTTCGTTTCTGAATGCTGATTACCTGGTTCAAAAACTCCAGAACATGATGAATGCCGCGCCTGCCGTGGCCTTTGATCTTGCGTTAAACACCTTATGCTCCCAGTGCGCCAAGTCCTTAAACACCTTGGAGGCGATCACAGACAGGCTCAATCAGCTTCAACTGGACGACTGCAAGGCAACAAAGGCGGTGGTGTATGAAATGGCGGATGGCCTGACATCCGGCCCTTCAAGCGACCTGATGTCTGCAAAAAAAACCATGGCGGTTCAGGATTTTGTACAAAGCACCGGCGTGATGGATCTCTATACCGCCGTTAAAACCACCGGGGGAAACGATAAGAATACAACGTCCGGCGCTTTGCATTCCATTGCCGGGGTTTCTGAAAACGCCCAGATATCCGCTTGTCCCCCTGAAATTAAATCCCTGTTTTTTACCAACGGGTCAATTTTAAGCAACCTATTGTCCAAAAGGGGCCTGTCCCCGAGTTACGCGGATTTGATGCGGGGATATATCGGAGATATCATGATAGACGGCGCGAGCCTGACTCCCCAGTATATTGCCAAATGCCCCAAAGATACACCCAATAATATTGACGGGCTGGTAAATGGTGATGTCTGGACCAAGCCGGTCAATGGCATGTGTGTCAAAATGACCAGCATCACGATTTCCGGGAGTACCTACCCCAATGTGCGGCAGTGGATTTTTACGGTCTTGCAATCCATTTCCACAAAAATGATCTCCAAGCAGGCATTGACTGTTGCTGAAGAAAATTTCGTCAAAATCCTGCCCCTGTCCATTTACAATTCCATTGTCGGGGATGTGGCGTCCCAGGGCGCGGCCGCAAGTCCATCGGCTATTGCCGATATGTATTCCGATGTGGTGGCATCCGCTTACGCCTATGTCATGATGACGGACCTCTATGACACGATTCAATCGGTGATCGATACCGGAGACGTGATTGTGGCGAACACCCAGGGGTCGACAAATGCCAGTCAGCAGAATTATTGCCATATTGAACTCGCCTCTCCCACTATTGCTGAATTAAAAAAAATGAAAAATACCCTCCCGGAATATGTGAGAGCCGCCCGGAACCAGTATTCGGCAAAGCTGACCGAGCTGGTGGGGTATCAGGAATATAATGTCCGGGCAGATGAAACCAAAAAACAGATTTATGCGAGCCTTGCCCGTTATTTTAACGCCAGCGTGGCCCACCGGTTGACCCGATGAAAATTTTCAAAATATCCCATATGGCTTCTGCCGCATCTCTTTCGGCAGTATTGTTTCTATCTGCTTTACCGGTTTATGCCGCAGTCCCTGCCAGTCTGAAGGAATATACGGTATGGAACCAGTTTGACGCCACGGTGAACACTTTCCAGAAGCTGGGCCTGATTATGTCGGATGCCCGATACCAGACATTGTTTTTCGGGATTATTGTGCTGGGCATTGTCATCGGCGGGATTGTCACCATTGGCACCGGTATTTTTTCCGGAAAGACTTCCTCGTGGGATATGATGAAATGGTTTGGGATTATCATGACCGGCATCATTGTCTATATCACCTTTATCCGGCCCACAACCCAGATTACAATCTATGATGAAGTCTTAAACGAAACCCAGACGGTGGGGGGTGTTCCAGAAGGGATTGTGGTGCTGGCAGGTCTTTCAAACGCCATTGAAAAAGGGTTTGTAGACATGATCTGGACGGCCGGAACCCCGAAATCATACAGAGACAATGCCGGCGCGCTGTCCTATTCCATTTTTGACAAGGCGTTTTCAGGAGGGGTGGATCTTTCTGGAAGTGATGCCAGCGGTCAGTATATGAATATGTCCCTTCGGCGATATGTGGAAGACTGTGTTTTTTTTGAGGTCACAAAACCGGGTTCAAGCATTGACATCAATTCTTTGGATACGACATCTGATTTTAGACCGGTTCTGGCAAGTGCGGTTAATCCGGCCATATATACGGTCTGGTATGATTCTGCAAACAGAAGCGGGGCCACGCTCACCTGTACCCAGGCCTGGAGCAATCTTTCAAATTATCTGAATGGTCTTTCGGATACAAATCCTGCGGTCAATAAATTCTGGCAGGAACGGTGCGGCGAAACAGGTCTTGGTGTCAACAGCGCCCTTGCAGGCGGGAGCAATCTGACCACCATATGCCGACAAAAAGCGGTCAATATGGCATCGGCTATTTTCGGGTCCAGTTTTTCGTCCGGGCATCTTTTCAGGCAGTATTTGATTGCTTCGGCCCTTTGGGATGTTTACACAACCTACAGTCCGGACAGCGCCATCGCCGCTTTATCCAACCGCGCCACCGGCAATTCAATGATGGGCATGGGTATTATGGCAAATGAATGGATACCGATCATCCGCAGTGTGGTGTTCAGCATCTTCATCGGGATGATCCCGTTTATCTGCACATTGATTCCAACGCCCCTTTTCCCCCGTGCTATGGGCCTTTTGTTTGGTATTTTTGTTTTTCTGACATCCTGGACCATCTGCGACGCCCTGGTCCACAGCTTTGCCATGGATAAAACGTTTGACCTTTTTCAGGAGATCACAAACGGCAGTCTGGGGTTTAAGAGCATGATGCTGTTTTCCTCTTCATCGCAAAAAGCCATGGCCGCGTTTGGTGCGGCCCGGTGGTCAGCGATCATGGTTGCCGGGGTATTCAGCGCACTTCTGACAAAGTTCGGGGGATCGGCCATGGCGCATTTTGCAGGCAATTTATCGGCATTTAAGCAATACGGGGCCGGAGCCGCCGAGTCTGCCATGAACCCGCCAAAATGGGCTTCGGATGTGCATGGATTGACAGAGGTCGCGCCGAGTATGGTCTATGCCAATGCCGGGGTTGGTAGTGCCTGGACATCAAAAACGTATGATACATCAAGTAAGATCAACACTTCACTTGGGGCTGTTGGCGCATTCGGGGATGGGAACCCCTTGGTTGCAGGCAGTACAACCGCCAAGTCAAATGTGACCGGGCTTAAAGAAAAGGTCTCTCATGCCGAATCCATCGGTGCATATGCTAAAGATCACGGGATGGATGAAAATCAGGTGATCCGGGCGGTGGAGAATTTTCAAACGGCATCACAAGGTGGATCGGCCCAGGCGCTGCAAAATCTTTCAAATGATCTTAAGTCCAGTCCGTTTGAAGCCATGGATCTGATCAAAGACACCGGCCTTAAAAAAGAGTATGGGAATCTTGAGGGTTTGAGAAACGGGTATGATAATGCGGTCCAACAAAATGGCTATACCGGTGCATTTTCAAATTATATCGCCATGCAATCGGAGCTTCAATCTGATCGGGGATTTGCAGATGTTAAGGCGACAGATAAATTTAGCGCAAATTATAATAACGGCAGAGCGGCCTTCTTAAAAGACCAGGCGGAGTTTAAAACAGGGGAAACAGCCGGTTTGTTGGAAAACTTAAAGGAACACAGGTTAAATCCAGGCAATGTGGGGGAGGTATTGGGATCGCTGCATGGAGCCCAGTCTATGGCCGACAGCAGCGTTTACCAGGATGTCGGGAATGGAGGTGTCATGATCACCCGGGCCGGGGAGCAATACAATGAACTGTCCAAGATGCTGACGAGACAGGCGGTGGATGATATCGTAAACACCGGAGGTCTTCAAAACGATACCCAACAGGCCATCAAGGGTCTGATGTCCAACCGTTCCGCCCGCGCTCAAATGCGGACTCAGGGGATCGGCAATTTTACCGTATCCTCAGACGCAGCGCCGGGGCTGGGTAAATATCTGCGTGAAAATGGGGTCAATGTTAAAGATTCTGAGCTTGAAAACGCCACTGCTCAACTCAATTTTGCGCCCAATCAAAATGGAACCCTCTCACCTTCCCTGCTCATGACTAGCAAAGGAAAGAAATTGGCTGAATTTGACATGAGTGAGAAAGATTTTAGGAGCGTCCAGAGAGGACAGGAGCCCGGATCTTCCGGAAATACCTTCGGCGGGGTCCAGTTGGAGTCAGTTACGAATAAAACGGATTTCGGCGGCGTGCTTGAAGTGTCAGGCTATGACCGTGCGGGAAATATGCGGCGGCTGTTTGTGTCCAATAGCAGCGGAAAAGTCATTGAGGATGATGTCTCCAAAGGACCGGATTTTGGCAAGGCAAATGTCATCAGTATGGTCGGCCAACATTCATTGCCGGGTGAGGTCTTTTCTGATCCGGGATACGCCATCGCCTTTGCCAACCGCTTCGCCAGCCAGTGGGGAAAGGAATATAATGGGAGTATAAGAAGGTCTAACTCAACACAAATCACAACGCAAGTCGGTGGCAGGTTTAATCTTGGATTTGGGAAATCTGGTTCAGGAGGGGGTTTTGATGTAGGCGGAAATAGGCAAGACCTTAATAATTCTGGGACAGTAGCTCAGCGGGACGTTATTTACGGGATAACCAAAGATATCCTTACCCGTGACAACTGGACACCCGAAGAAAAATCGACGAGGCTTGAAAAACTTAACGGTGCGCTTCTTCAGGGTGATTTTTTTAATCCGGACAGCCTCCCAAGCAAAGTTGACATGATGAATGCGGGGGATTTGGATCGTCAACAGACCCCTTTGTCTGGTAAATTCCAGACAAAGGGAGAAAGAGAAAAAAATCAGGAGAGTTTAAACAGGCATCCAGAGAATCAACCTATTTTATTTCGTCCCGTGGATTTGCAGAATGACGATACCTAATCATCACCTAATACATAATGCCATGAATTGCCAATTAAATGGTGAAATGCCGGCGCAGTCGCTGTATTATTTGGGTCTAAACCGCAACCACGTTCAATATCTTTCATCCTTTGAAACAAATCATCATCATTTTTGGCATTTTTCGTTTCTTGAAAATTTTCTTTCAGGAATTTTTTAACACTTTGCGCCAGGAACATTTTTCCTTCTCCCTGCTATTAATTCCGGCTGTTTTGATTCAATTAGAAAAACTGTTTCTGCATATAATAATGGGCAATTGGTGTATTTTGTCAAGGGGAAAAATATGATATAATTGGTTTATATTCGTGAACGGGATGAGAAAAATTATGAATTAATTTGATTGTTTCTGAGCCTTTAGGCGACTATAAAAAATCCGTATTCGATTTATTTAATATTTACATATTGCGTTAACGTCTTCCGCAGTCATCGTGATTTCGCATAATCCCGGATTCGGAGATATTGTACGATCCTTATCAGGGGAGCCATTTGGCATACAATCGGTATCTTCAAAAAGCGGCTTACCATCTTTACAGATTAATACAACCGCATGACCGTCCACGCCAGCTACCTTTATTACGTAACCTTTTTCAACAAACCAGTTATAAGCGACAGGATTCAGATTTTTGATATATTCAAGGCCTTCTTTTTGACCTTTATCAAAATATCCTTCTTCTAAAGCGACCTGGGTTTTTTTGGTAAGGCCGTCCAGCTTCGTAATAAGTTCATCGTAATTTTGCCTGCCGGGAGCAACCGATTGGCATGCAGGCATTAGTATGAGTAAAATGAAGAACCAGGAGAACTGACTTTTTATAAATATCCTCATATTTGGCCCTCCCACATGACTTTTGGCGTCCTGATGTCCTGGCCTGTATCCAGGTTCCAGATATTAATTTTTTCAAGATAGGCATTATCATCTGCAAAAACGGCGTCTGAAATTATTTTCCAGACCTTACTCACATTATCCAACGCTTTTTCGAACACATCATCATATTTCATTATCCCATTAGGAGTTTTTAGATTGTTGATGAATCGATCCTCATCAATGGCTTCTATACTTGGATATACAAGTCCCTCACCAAAAATGTGTCTTGTTGGAAAGTAAGGAAACTCCTCCGCACAGCCATCAACTAAGAACTGAACCCAACCATGCCAATTATCAATATTGATTTTTTTATACTTTCTATAAAGATCGGGAAAAGCTTCAGACAGCATATGCGTCCAGATGCTATTAATTTCGGGTGCTATTTTTTCACTGTCCAAATCAATACATGAGCCCACCACATTTTTGATGTGTTCTGCTGCTCTTAGATCCCTTTTCAGTTTTTTTTTGTAAATATAGACATCCTGGTGCATTTCTGATTCCCGGTGATCTTTCTGATTGTTGGCTTCATAATCACCGACAAGAAGATTCGTCACTGGATGACAAGTCACATCAGCCGTTACATGAGAAGCATACCCCAAAGACCAAGCAAAACATTTATCCTGCTCGTTCCCGGAAAGGCCTTTGAGATAGTCGATACAGACGTGAAGAATATTTTTTTTCGTATATGTGCCATACTTATGATGCATTGCATTGGCCCAGTCCTGTGCTGCCTGTTTGCCAATACCCGAGATCTTGAGATAAGGATAATCAGGGCTGATCGCGCCCATATCGCAAAAATCTGAAAATTTACGCAGTGCATTTTGCGCTTTTTTCGGCAGGCCAAGCGCATCCATCTCATTGCCGCCAGTTAAAAGGCTTGTAATAGTTAGATGCGTATAAGTACCCGGCATTTGTCTTTTCCTCCTTTTTAATCCAAAAAAGACTGATGGTCCCGTAAAAAGTCAAAATTTTGAAGCTTCATGTCAATAAGGGACTTGGCAAATACAAAATTACCGTTTATAGTGTTTTCATACGACAAAATAAGGAGGGGTTGCGTATGAAGACATCGACTTTGGTTCGGAATGGAATATCAGAAGAACTTGTAGGCTTGAT
>JBAQUK010000317.1:0-17844 GCA_049297455.1 Desulfosalsimonadaceae bacterium
AGATCGTTGAGAATAACAGGAAAAAAGAATACCATGCTGACAATCCTCCTCTATGGTTATGAGAGGACTCTTCATTTTAAAAGGGCGGGTGGTCGCCAAAACTTCGCCGCCCTTTTAAAAAAAAAAAAGCCTCTTTCTCAGAGGCTCATTTATTCTGGTAATCGCTTTAATCTGTCAACGGAATCTAAAAATCCACCGCCTGTTTTGGTTCATAGAATGTAAAGATTAACAGCAGGTTTTGATCGCAAAGCCCGCTCCCGCTTCCAACGCCTCAAGTTGTTCAAGGGCAATGATAAGAAGAGGGGCGTCCGTGGAGCCGCCGCCCTTCGCTGAACTTCAGCAAAATGCCGATGATAGCACGGTGATCTCCTTGCTTTCCGAGCTTCTCGGAATTCCAGCGAATTGGACGCAGGTCTCGCAGAATCTCAGTCGCGATTCCTTTGCGGCAACCATCAAGCACACCTATTTCTATCTTTTCCAGAAACAGGGTCTTATCGCCAACAAAGAGCAACTTTTTTACCGGCAGAACGAACCGTTTATGCCGCAGGCCATCAAGGACACATTGCCAATCCTCTTAGGCGTGGCCCCCGATGTTCGCTTGGAGATTGAAGTCAAACTCAGGGCCGCAAGACGTGAATTGAAAATTGCACAGAAGAAGCTCGCGGCGGCACAAGAATTCAGTGAGCAGCTCAACGTCCGTGCGGCGGGACTGTTGTCTGAAGCCCAGCAGGTGGGAATTCTCGCGCGCGGTGATGCCCCCGAGTCGACGGACGAGGCATTGGCTACATTGTCGGAGGTTGCCAAATGGAAGCCAACTTCAATTCCTGATGAGGAGACGCGCCTTATTTCTGAACTTGAGAACGAGATAGCGAAACTTCGAAAGGAAAGAGCTGCGGCAAACGAGACACTTCGAGCGACTCAGCTGTTTACCGAGAAGGAAGACGGGTTCACTACAGAGGCGCAAGAGCAAAAAAGCCGATTGGAATCCATTCATGCACTGCCCTCACAATCTGAGTCGGGAGAATGGCAATGGCCATTTGCTCCCGAGAATCTCGGCCTTGACACTCCTATCGCAGCATTGCTTCTCAAAGAGATCCAGTCGCTCGATCAGGAATTGGTTGCTGTAATGGGAGATCGCCCGCATTTGGAAAAATTTACGCAAAAGCTCGAACAGCAAATACTCGAACTGAATCAACATCTGGTAAGCCAAGAGGAGGCGCTTGCAGCAGCAATTGCAGCCAATGCGGCGATTGCGGAGATGGGCAGCCGAAATACAGCAGCTGCTAAAACAGTCGGGCGCATCAGTCTTTTTCTCGAAACCTATCGTCCTGACGATGATTTAGCTGCACTCAGGGGGATAGTAGGGGAATTACAGGCTCTTGTGGTAAAGTTTGAAGACGAGTCGGGTGCAGACGATAATGCAGAACTTCTTGCTTCGATTCTCAACATTATCTCGAATCGTATAGGTAGATACGTTGCGGAACTCGAAGCCGAGTTCGCTGAATATCCGTTTCGGCTTGACCGTTCTAATCTGACGGTTGTCGCTGACAGGCCTGAGAGGCCAGTCCCAATGAACAAAACAGGAGGGGGCGCCAACCACTTGGCCTATCACTTGGGAGCGATGCTGGCGCTTCACCATTATGCCTCAAACAATAAAAAGCCGATTCCCTCCTTTTTGTTCCTTGACCAACCTACGCAAGTTTATTTTCCGTCAGAGCAAATTTACAAATCGGCGGCTGGCACGGTTGAAGAAACGGAAAGGGATTCAGACCTCGAAAAGGTCCGCAAACTTTTCGCAATGCTCCATCGCTTCGCAACGCAAGAAGTCCCAGGATTCCAGATTATCGTTACTGAGCACGCCAACCTTCGAGATAACTGGTTTCAGAATTCCATTGTTGAGGTTCCATGGAGCAAGCCTCCGGCACTCGTCCCGGAAGAATGGGAGGCAAGTTCTTAGGCGTCACTATTGATGCATGGCGTAAATCAAGCATGCTTGCCAGATTCGACAGTATTGCGGCCTATCAGATTTTATTGTGAATAATTTCAAATATTAAAGCTTATTGTAAATTTAACAAAATACAAACCTACTATGATAGTATTAGTATTTAGGTGCTGAACCATTCTTTAAATTTCTTGTTGAGTTCAGCCTTATCTTCATCAGACAGTTTTTGGGAAAATGTTGCAACGCGGAGCGATACGGTATTCCCATCTCCCCAAGGCCACCAGGCGCAGCAAAGAAAAATATCCTGATTCGGATCTGAAGTAAAAAGAAGCTGCCTCGGCATGAGTCCACCAAAATGGGTAATGGCATCAAGCACTATATCCGAAGCATCTTCAGTATTTGAATCGTCCCAGACTTTATTAAGGTGACGTTTCAGAAACAGAAGGATATCATCTTTGTTTTTTGTTTTGCAGGTGGCTAAAACAGCTTCAAACCGCTCATCCCACTCCCACGTCAATTGATCTTGAAATGTATTTACAAATGCCGTGCAAATATTTTCAATGCGTGTGATGAAATCGTTCATTATGGTCTCCTATGATAAACCATTAAACTTTAACGGGGGCTTGCGGGAAGATAAGTTATTTTTGATCACTTCTTTTTCTTATTTATCCGTTCTTTCAACAAACCTGAACTTTTGAATGTCACAATTTTTCTGGCCGGCAACATCATATCTTCTCCGGTTGCCGGATTCCTGCCTTTCCGTTTCCCCTTTTGATCGACGCAGAATTTACCAAAACCGCTGACCAAAACATCTTCACCGGATTCAAGTGTCGATTTGATAATTTCAATTATCATTTCAAGTGATTGTTCGGATAATTTCCTGTCAATTTCTGCAAGTTCGCTGATAGTTGAAATAATGCCTATTTTGGTCAAAGCCATGCCGCAATTCTCCTCTTTTTGTGCCTTGTATTGAGATTAAGCGCTTAAATCACATCCCATAAAAATCCAAATTAATACATATATAACTTAACGAAATGTCATGATATTTTATTGATATTCAGTCAAAGCGTTAGTAGGGGAGGCGCAGGGGGAATTAACTTCTTTTTGAGCCCGAGTTCTTTCAGGGTCGGTTCCCTCGATGTTCTGCTATCGTGTCAAGGAACACACGTTCAATAGAAGAAACATATTGATTAAAAGCGGGAGTGCAATCCCAAGCAATATAGCCATCCTTTTTCGCAAAATGCTTTGTCATTAAGGCTTTAAACGTTTTCGTATCCGGTATAGTGAATAGAGGCAGATCTTTTGTACAATTACCAAGATCAATGCCGTGCTTTCGATAACCTTCAAGAATGTTTATGGAACCGGTTATTACTGGCGTTCCACAAGCCAATGCTTCCAGCACAGTATTTGAAAACATGGGGTATGGTAATTGATCCTGGAAATACAAAAGCCCGTCAATCTTACGCAACAGGTCAGGCATATTCCATGGGGGCACAAAAGGAATCCAATTTATCCTGTTAACCAGCTTTTTTGCCAAAAATGTCTTAAAATTTTCCAGGCCGATTCCCTGACTCACAACCATAAACCTGAACTCATCGCCAAGTTGCTCCCATAAGTCCACAATCTTCAGCCAACCTTTATGGTGCCAATGGTAATTGGCCTTCCCGATTAGGGCGAGCGTGATTGTATCCCTGGCCGGTCGAGGCAATCTGGTAAACGCAGAGGGGGCGGGCACATAAGGGGGCAATACTTTGATACTGTTTGTGAAACGACTGATATGATCCTGATTGTCATAATCGGTGACGACCAAACAAGCTTCAGCAAGTGCCTGGGGCAGGGCATGGGGCCAAACATTGTTCAACAGGAACTTATGGATATCTGAACCGCCGTGCATTAAAACAAAGGGTATACCTGTCAGGCGGCTGAGAAGGGATGCAATGATTCCGTAGGGCACAAGATACCCGCCGACAATAAGATCAGGCTTTTCCTCAGCGACGACTTGAAGGGCTTTGTCCAGAAGGGAAATTGTCCGGTGACTGTCATTTGGGATATGCCAGGGAACGACTTGGTCACCCCGGTGAATAAACACGCCAGGCATTTCAGGAGGACGATCAGCATTCGGAATAGTCAGATACTTATCTACGGCTACTCCATCCGTGACCACGTGAATGGTGTGTCCTGCATAAGCAAGAGCGCTGGTGAGCCAATATGTTTTTGACGCAATGCCTCCTTCCAGTGGCGGATATTTACTTATGTAGATTATGTTGGCCATACCCTGCCCAGAAAGGAATAGTGCGGCGGTTCTTTTGAATGATGATCCCAGCCCTTAAAAAAGATATGTTCGAATAGGTCGAAAAGGAGTAGGTTCATCTTTGATCCGAGCAGTTTGCCGTAAGGATGTCCGGCAAGGTCTTCGTCAGTGATCGCCATTTTAACCACCTTGTTTATCTCTTGGTCGATAGCTGAAAGAGCGGAAGGCATGCCCATCTTTTGCCTTGTCAAAATCGTTTCCAGGCCGAGTTCGTTAAAATCTTGCCGGAAGGCATCCCGAAGAATCTTCTTCGTGGTCTGTTTATTCGGAACCTTGTATTCAATGGGAAGATCCATTGCCCATTGGGACAGGCTGTCATCCAGATAAAATGGTCTGATCTCCATACCGAAAGCACCCGCTGACCGGTCCACGCTTTGGAGATGGTAATTGGCGAGGCCCCCTTGGAGTAAAAAATCAAACAGGTTTTTTCGGTACACAGCTTCGTCTTCCGGTTCCGGAAACAGATCATCCACGACAGAAGATAGATAGGGATCATTTTGTATTGCAGCTAAATTATTTCGTATCCGGTCGGAAAACCCCAGAGGATGAGTGTAAATCCAGTAATAACCGCCAAACAATTCGTCCGCCCCCTCGCCCGAGAAGGCCACTTTGACATGCTCTGAGATGAAACGGGATAGGATGTGAAATGCGAGCCCACCTTGGATATGAAAAACCCCGCCTGCCATGAGCCCCTCGTAATGGGCCACGTAGTCCGGCAGACAGCGCCAATAATCTTTAATTGTAACCCTGTATTCATAGTGATCGGTCTTAAGAGCCCCGGCCACCTGTCTTGCTGCAAGGAGATCCGGTGTGTCATCGCTGTCAGCCAAGGTAAAAGTCCGGACCTTTTTTCCATTATGAAGGCAGGCCGCAAGCGCAATGGTAGAGGAATCAAGTCCACCGGACAGAAAAATACCCTTGTCCATGTCGCCATGATTGAACATCGTGTCAGCCGTCCTGAGTATTATCTGCCGTGTTTTAAGGACAGATTCTTCATAGTCCGGCTCAGAAGAGCCGTTTGAATAGTGAGCCTTGGGAATTTTTCCAAATGAAAATTCATATTTCCGGCCGGACCCTTCAATTCTCAGCACATGGCCCGGCTGTACCTGGCGGATATTTTTAAAAAAAGTTTGGTCCGTCGAAATGACATACCCGAATACCCGGGTTTCCCGAAGGGCGGTAAGGTTGAGAACAGGGGTCACGTCAGGGTGCGCAAGAATTCCTTTGATCTCCGAACTAACCAATATTCGCTCCCCAAAACGAATGTAGTAGAGAGGTTTGATGCCGAAACGGTCGCGCACCATCACGAGTTTGGAACCGTCAAGGATAGCAATGGCGAACATGCCTTGCAACTTCTCGGCAAAAGCCTCGCCATAAAGGTCATAAAGTCTGGCTATGAGTTCAGCTTCCAGATCGGTGCGGGCGACCACACCAGTTTTGTTCAACTGGTTCCATAGCTTGGTATAATTATAAATTTCCCCATTTAATAAAACCTTTCTGCCGGAACAAGGGTCATGATAAATCATCGGCGCATAGGGATCGCCGAAGATGGTCAGCCGGCAGGCGGCGAGGCCATGTCTTTCATTATGCCATACTTCCAGACTGTCAGGTCCGCGATGCCTGACTGCCTCGGCCATTGCTCGAAGATGCTGCGGCTGATTTTCATTAAATGTGGCGATGATTGTGCACATTACTTTCTGTCTACCAGAGCCTTCATTGCGCTCACGGCGCCGATGAGCGCCAGGGAAGTACCATCGTCAAGATAGTGATACCGCCAGTATCCAGAAGGAAGCTGTGTCTTCTGGAGCCATTCCAAAGCCCTTTCCAGAACTGTCCGTTCTACAAGGCTTCCCCATCGTGATAATCCCCAAAGCACAACTCCGGTAGACCAAGGATCGCTGCAGATGGGATGACCTTTCCAGGGCGCAAAACCACCATCATCGTTTTGATCGTCTGCCAGATGACTTATGGTCTGGCAGACAAGCTCATCATCCCGACCTGAAGGCATCATTAGAAGAAAGAAACCCGCCTTATAAGATAACCGTACTGGTCCCGCAAAATCCTTACGCCACTCATTTAATAGCCAATCAAAATCTTGTGGCTTAAGAATGTCAGGCTCTATAGCCGCGATCAGCGAAGTGGTAGGTATCCTAGCCTGGTCCCTATTATTATACCCCCAACCACCTAAATTCTTACGCATACTATGCAACCATTTCCTTGCAGAATCAATTCCTGGGGGATTATTCTCCCTTACCGAACGAATGACACTCAATGCCCACACAGTTTCCTCAGGATCAGACCACCCTCCATCCTTATATTGGCTGCGTTCAAGTTGATCCGCTAAAAGTTGAAAGATCAATGTGTGTGAGGTGCAGCCAACTTTGAGAAGACTGAAAACGACCCTTGCGATTCGGATCGACTCCTGCTTTCTGTGCAAAGCCTCGTTAGCAAAACCCATCAATGCTGATACAGCATTGGAAATTATAGGATTTTGGTTAATCATTTTTCCGGTCGCTAATTCTAAGGGTGCGTCCGACTTCATACACATGTCGCAATCGATCTTGGAGTCTATCTGGAGAGGTAGTCTTTTTACAGGTCCTGCAAAAATAAAAAAGGGCCTCATCCATTCCAAAATGTTGATAATCCACCTTTTTTACTGAATGGAATTGCCGACATTGTACACACCAAAATTTATATCGATCTTTTGGATCGGCTATTTTTTTTGTGGCACAGAGTACATCAAGACCTACGTCAACAGGCAAAATATCAAGTTTAAATACCTCTTTTAGCCTTTTAACCAAGTCTGTTCTTATTGTACCCCTCAATTCCTCACCGAACTCGCTGAGCAAGACCAGATGCTGGTCCGTCGGTCCAATTCTTGTTACAAATTCATTAAGCAGACCTATTAATCCGGGTAGATAAGGATGGTTTTCCTTCCTAATATTTTTTTGGCATTTTTCTTTTAGCTTGGACTTCTTATCTTTACTTGAAAAACTCTGGTCATCCCTGTGATTAATAAGAGACCCCAAATGAACAAGAAGCACATCACAGTTGTTATACTGGTCAATTATACCTGTAGGGTGGTATCCATGGTTACCAGAAATTTCCTTATAGAATTTTTCTGTTACCCACTTTGTGTCACCAGTGTATCCGAACTTAAGACATTCATCCCCAATACCCATAGGGAAATGAATTATAAACCCAAAACTATCGGAAATTTTTGAATGATCATCGTGATAGGCTCGCGTTGGCCAAATCTTAAGCGGAATATTGCCGTTGTTTTTCAGAGATTGTTTTCCTGGCTCTTCGAAACTCCATAATAAATCATCTACATAGTGACCTTCTTTCCCAATAAAAGAAAAACAATAACTATCAGACTTGGTATCTCCAAGGCCTTCAAAAAAGTTATCCCGATTGATATCTTTCTCTATGTCAATTATTAACGGTTCCACATAACGTCTGAACTGTTGGTTTTCAAATATGTGTTTAAGTCTGTTATATGTCCCCAACGAAAGAACTACATTGATCCGACGGCTTTTTAATTTTTCAAGTAAATGAACTATTGATTCAAAGTCTCTTATATGATCTAAATGGCTGTGGCTAAGCAGAATTATATCAATATCAGTTAAAGAGAATCCGCAATGAAATAAATTTCTTATAAAATCAAATCCTGGATCAATAGCTACACAAAGATCAACCGTGCCACCTTTGTCAGTCCTATATAAAAGATAGCCACCTCCCAGAGACCGACCTTCCGCAGGGGAAATAGAATTCCATCGTTGTAGCCCAAGAAAATGTATAGCTTGTTCCTCTGGCGCATGTTTCGTCGATTTCTTCAAGTGAAGATTAAAGTGCTCCTCATGTGCTTTCATGATCTGATCGTAATCGTCACTTCCCAAACGATCATTTTCTTTCAAATCATCCATGTCGGCTTCAATTCCCTCATTTAATCGACACGGCATTAATTCTTTAAAAGATTTATCAAAGGCGTCCTTGTAATTATTGTCCATACACCAGTCACAGTCTTCTATTGGTTGATATAATTGTAAATTATTTCTTAAATTCAACCTGTGAATATGAACACTTTCTCCTTTGGCATTGTCTCGTTCTTCGATAGCCTTAATAAACATATCTCTGTATTTTGTTTTATCTTTAAGCCAACATTCTCTTGCCTTGGATAAAAACTTTACAATATCTTTTGTAAAAGCTTCATAATCTTCTTCACGCAAATATGATAATATAATCCTGGTAGAACAACGTGGACATGATGGTGACTTACCCCCGCCCCCTTGGTCAGTGTTAATGTCTATCCTATTAAATAGCTGTTTTGCATTTTCATTGGCCAATTGTATTAATTCTTCAATAGCTTTTTTTACATTATTGGCAGAAACGCTATTTTTTTTGTCAATAATTAGTCCTGTCCATGACAACAGCTCAGCCATTTGCCTATCGTGACCAGTGCGGTCCATCCTGTTGTCTTTTACCCAAGTCCAGAGAGAATTCAGAGCGGAGTAAGCAAAGCTGACACGCTCAACACCTTCGATAATAATAAGTTCCGAAACGCCGGTTTTTTGATCCGATTTGCCTTCAACCCAATCTTTAAATTTATTCTCATTCGCATGGCAGCTGTATCCCACTCCCTTTGCAATTTCCATGAGTTCATTCATTGCCAATTCGACAAACCTTGTAAGCAAACCTTCTTCTTTTTGGAAACTATCCGACTTTATAGGTAGCTCGACTTTATTTTTTGAAATACTTGGTTTATTAAAGAAAACCAATTTTTTTAATACAGATTCTAATTTACGGCTGCTATCCTCCCTCAATTCAAGCATCCGAAAAGCCTGTATTGAATAGAGATCTTTATCTCTTTTCTTGAAGGGTGAAACCCCAATACTTTTGTCAAGACAGGCTAATGTTTGCAGGCAGCTATAAGTGAGCTGCATCTGGAGATAGATTATCGCGAGATTAATTATGGAGGGGAAATAAAGCAGATTTAGTTCCAAAGTCTTTTGTATTGTAAAATATAATTTACCTCTGTCACCGATTATTTGTTTATATTTAAGTATTATGTCATTAAACTCAAGAGACGCTTTGTGGTATTGCCCCAGGTGGCGATAAGCCAATCCATTAATATACTTAATCCAACACTCTGATAGTATAAAAAAACATCTATGCTTATCGTGAGTTCTTAATGAACGAGGCAGCCGTTGAAGCAACCGATTTGCTCTTTTAGCATAGCCTATCTGCTCATAATCAAGTGATGCTGCAGATAATTCCATTAAGAAGTAGAAATATATCTTGAGTTTCTCGGGGACTTCTTCAGTCATTGCCAAGTTAGAAGGCTCCGGTGGGAGGTTTCTTTCAAGGTAGTTTACAAGATCATCGAGTCGGCGCAGATAGCAATCAGTATTTTTTCTTTGTATCTCAGCCCGAAGCCTTTTGGCCCAGAAGAGGACAACCCAATTTTTTTGAAATATCGGGTCTTCTATTTTTTTACTTGATCTTGTTGCGGAAGAAGGTGGATTAAGTTGATAGCGACCTATTTTGTTAACTGGCCACAATTCTGGATTAAGAGCCTTTTCCCAGCATTGATCTCCCATTTTTATTGATGTACACCGAGAATCTGAAAAGCAATCATTCCATACTGCCTCGGCCTCAGATGTCAGATGAATCTTCTTGCAAACTTTGTCATAATTTTGTTCATCGATGAGGACATCAATTTCAGCGTTAATATTCTCCAGCGCCTGAAATCTATTATTAGTGCATTCGCTCATATTGCCATCCGAACAATCCCCAATAACAAAACATCACCACATGTCTTGTGCTTCAGGTTACAACATTGATATTATATTAAAAACATATCGCATGATGTTATGCAAGATTCACATATAAAGCGGTCTCATGAAATAAGCATGCGGGCTGTAAGTTGTCTTAGTTCTTTTTGCCGCAAGCATGCTTATGGCCAGTCCCTTTGAGTCGGCGTGCTATCGGCAATTATGACATGACGAACACTGCTTGCAGACCTGCCCCTTCCCGGTGGACTCGATGATGTCGATTGGGAATCGCATCTTTGTCTGTTTGATGATTATCGGCTTTTCGTATTTTTTGATTTCTTTTGTTTTTTTCATGAGACGACCTCCTTGATTATGTGATTCTCAAATGCAGTCTGGATTATTTCTAATAAATCATTCATGGCTTCTTCCTGCCGTAAATCGTAGACCTGTGTAAATTTATCAAGCAACCCCTGAAAGCTTACGCCGTTACCAATAGACTCAAGCACCCAGTGTGCCGTGTGGTTAAGCTGATAATGATCCCCATTTTTGGTGTCAAAAGCATAATAATGGTCCAGTTCGGAAATGTCCTGAAGAATTAAATTGTCTTCCAAAGCAAACCGGGTTGTCGGTTTTATTTCCAGCACTGGGGGTCCTCCGCCATGTAGTCGCCAGTGATGAAATAGGCCATAGCCCGACAGCCTCGGCACTGGGTAAGCAGATGGCAGTCACCGCATTTGCCGCCAAGGTTTTCCGGGTTCCTCAGCCGCCAGAGGACATCCGAACCGTACCAAATCTTGAAAAAACCATCGGTCAGCGCATTGCCGATCGGAATCGGCAATCTCCGACAAGGGTAAACAGTTCCATCTGGCATGATTGTTAGAGCATTGTTACCGGCGGAACATAGTGCGCCCACCGTGTGATCCTCCGGGGCGATTAAAGCAAACAAGGGACGGTACAAAAGCACTCGAACCGGCGAGCCATTGACGGCGATCTCATAAATCTGTTGGTACAGATCCCGCAATTCATAAGAAGAAAGCATCTGGTCTGTCAATCCTTCACCCTCGCCTTCCGGAATCAATCGCTCCAGGGCTATGGTCGCGGCTCCTTCATTCCCGGCCAGCTTAATCATATCAGGGATCTCCAGATAATTCAAACGACTGACCGTGGTCATGATGGAGACATCGATTCCGGCCTTACGCATATGGCGAATCGCATTTATGGTTGAATCGAAGCTTCCTGTTCCACGGACTGCATCATTGGTTTTTGCGGTTGCTCCTTCTAAAGAGACTTGAACTCTGCGCAGTTTCAGTTGCCGGGCTAATTTTTGGGCCTCTTCCTCGGTTATCAGTGACCCGTTGGTTAAGATATCATAATAGTCGAGCAGGTCCGAACGATCAATCCGGTCCATGAGGGCATAAAGCTCATCCCGGCGCAGGAAAGGCTCCCCCCCGGTCAAGGAAAGAGTTCCCTGTTTTTCCCATTTTCTGACCGCATCCTCCATCAAATCGACTATCCTGAACAGATCGGCCAACCCAAGTTCCGGGGCAGGCTTTCCGTTCTGATAGCAATGTCGGCAGGCGCGGTTGCAGCGTTCGGTGAGGTGCCATTGGAAATAGAATTCATCTCCGTGGCTTGGTTCATGGGTCTGTTTTTTCATGTGACTGACAACCATATCGGTTCATTTTTTGCAATTCTCTAAATAAATTTTTATTATACAAAAGGAACCAAAATAAACAAGATTTAATAAAAAGTTCAAAATTTATAATTTATTTTCATTCTAATAATAACATAAATACAAAAACTTAAAGCTATTATCTGATATATTTTTAATAAAAGTTACAATAATTTTTCCTTTTAGGAGACATTGCCATTTTAAGAGGTTTTAGCGCTGATGCTGGGACAGATTAACAAAAACATAGGGGAGAATAATCAAAAAAATGATTGTATTCATTAAACAATAAATAGGGAATTGGCTGCACACGGTGCGGGGAGTTGGAAAGGGATGACTATGCTTGATGGAAAATAGGTTTATTTGTTTTTATAATGTGTTATAAAAAAGTATAACAGTACGTCAAATTGAAAGCGGCGATGGTTTACACCCGTGTTTTGAACGGGGAAAGTCTTGTTGTGAAAAGCCCGGTGGTCATCCTGTGAGACAAAAACCATGACATTATTATATCATTATTGAAATTAAGAACTATTTTCAGATTTCAAGTCGACGTATTACCTGGAAGCAAATCTGAAAAGTGTTTTCATCTGTAAACCATATAAACCTAATTTAGAGCACGGGAGAACCGATGACTGACATTGTGGCAGCAATTCAAAGCGCGATCGAGATCGTTGGTCGCTTGCGGGCTCTATCGAGGAAAGTTGAAGACGCTGAGTTCAAGATGTTGCTCGCCGACCTATCGGGTGACCTTGCTGACGCAAAACTTGAGATGGCGAATTTGAAGTTCGAGCTCGCGGAAGCAAAGCAGCGTTTGCAAGCGGCCGAGTCCAAACTTCAACAACGGGAAACATTGAAGCCTATGCTCACGGACGGCGCATATTCCTTCGATGGTGATGCTGGGCATTACTGCACCGCCTGCTTCGACACAAAGGGTCAGAAGGTGCGCCTTACGAGCCTGCCGCCAGACTTTCGCGACTTCGGAAAGTGGGAGTGTCCGGCATGCAAAGCTATCTTGAACTGATGGGTTATATATAGCCCGGCAGTCAAGTGGGGCTGCGCGCAAAATCGCACAGCCTCTTACTTTTACGTTTGCTGCTTAAAAAAATGAAAGGGACATAGAACAATGGATCACGGTTGGAGTTGCAGGCAGCGAAATGGCAGATAAAAGAAACACTGAACATAGAAAAAAATTAAGAGAATATTTTCTTGCCGGTGAAGCAGGTTCCCGCTCAGAGGAAGTCCTGCTGGAACTGCTGCTTACCTTTTCCGCCGAGCGTAAAGAAACAAGGCCGCTTGCTCAAGAGCTTATAAGGATTTTTGGCAGTCTTTCCCAAGTCCTTTCCGCTTCTTCCGATGATCTCAAAAAAATTAAGGGACTTGGACACTTATCTGTCACGCTCCTCAAAGTGGTCGACTTTATTCAATCGCTAACTGATAACCTTGGAGGCAAGAGGCTTCCGGTAAAGCGGCCTTTTGCTACTCAGCAGAAGCTGTTTGAAGACCCAGCCGATAAGCAGGCTCCTCTGCATCAATCCCAGGATTCTCCCATCGTTATAAATAACAATCGGAAAGAATCAGAAGTTCCGTCCCCCCAACCGGAACAAAAAAGCGGAATCTCAAAATCTGATGGACCGGATGCTGCGGAGATAATCCCCCGGAGTCAACCCCAGCCTTTTAAAAAAATACTATCCATCAAAAAAACCGATCAGCGAAAATTCCAGGTCAGCAACGGTTACCTTCTGGAGTTTGATCAACTCGCCCGCGTATTGCACTTTCTCTTTGAACACCGGGACGCGAGGAAAATAAACCGCAAAGTTTTACAGGAAGACACCGGCCTGGCGGATCGTCAGGTAGAAAGCCTGGTAAGTATGGGATCGGCAATGGGTCTTATTAAGCCAGGGCTCCAGGTGCTGACTCCCGCTGGGCTTCTTATCGCAGAACATGACATTTTCCTTGAAAAGAAAGGATCGCTTGAATGGTGCCATTATATCGGTGCAGGTTCCTATCGGAATCTGATATGGTTTGAAGTTTTTAATCATATCTTGTGGGAAGCGTCGCCCCTGAAACAGGAGGAATGGAACGAGCGCATTCGAATTGACTTGGCCGGAAAATATTCCAAGCGGACGATCAGCAAAGGTGTTCACGAAGAAGTCCGTTTCGTCATTGACGCTTACATGAAACGTAATTTCAATAAGCTCGGAATTCTGCATCAAGCATCCGGCGAACGGTTTTACCGTCAGCGCTACACAAACTTTTCTCCTCTTGTTCTCGTTGCAATGATCTATGATTTTTGTGCCGCGAAAGAAGTCCACCTCACCCAGGTAGAGGAAATGGCAACCGCTCCGGGTTCTCCGGCTGTTGTTTTTGGTCTCGATTCAGCTACATTCCGGCAACTGATTGAAGGGATTCATGACCGAGGCTGGCTTCGATATGAAACCACGCACAATCTTGACCAGATTCGCCTCAAGCCTGGTTTTTGTGCGCTTGAATTTCTTGCCGCGCATTTTGAAGACCGGGAGCCCCTGCGAAATGATGAATTAGGAATGATGAATGATAAATGATCCCACCGATATGGTTCAACTGGTCAAATTTTTACCATCACGCCCTCGCGGAAAAGCATGTATTGTGCTCACCCATGAATATGAATGCCAAAAGGATTGGGCGGCGGAGCTGGCCCGTCAAACAGATTCCGGGCACATCCATCTGCTGACCATGTTCACTGAAGATAAAAGTCTCGGCAACCAGATCGGACAATTCCAGGTTCCGGAGCTTTTTGAGTTTTTGAAGGGACGGAGTGAACAACCTGTCCTCGTCGTTTCGGGTATGGAATTTCTAAAAGCCACATGGACGGCAATGCCGAAGAATATTGAAGAGTTTGCCAGCCGGATAAAAACCTGGGACCAATCGCCTTGCCTTCTGTTTGCGATGCAATATGGCAAGATACTTGTAAATTATGATTTCGGGAGACGCTATACTTACACATTTGTGATCGACCAGAGGGAGACGCTGGCGCTATGAAAAACAACGGACTTTTCAGCTCACTATTTATTGAGGATTTAAAAAAAGACGTCACGCTCGACGATGCGGCTCAGGGCCGCATGTCCACGCTGGCCGAAACCTGGCGCACCCGAAAAGCACATGATACGGAATCGCTTTGGGAATCATTCCTCAAAAAGGCGCTGGGTTATCTTGAGTTCGTGCCTTCAGGAAGTCCGGTTGCCCCCGGCCTATATCCGCTTTACGCCGACTGGGGATTTAGTGAATGCATCAGCGTTCTTTTGCTTGTTCCACCGGGTTCGGACATTGACGATACTTCGATCGGCCGGTTTTATCCCTCCAAACTCCTGGCGCAACTTAAAGAACGAAAATGTAATTGGGGTATCCTGGCGGACGGTTCCCGCTGGCGGCTTTATTCCACCAAGACTTCCAGACCGTATGAGGATTTTGTTGAACTTTCTCTGGCCGAGACGCTTGAAGGTTCAGATGAGGCTGAATACGGCCTTTTTGAGCGTTTTTTCCACAGGGATTCTTTCATTGCAGACCTGTTTGCCGAAGCTACGAGCCATACCCGAGATGCCGAGGACGCGGAAGCAACCGGCCCGGATAAAGCCGCGGGCATTTATAAATGCAGGCTTGACCACGACCGGGATCAATCGGAACAGGTGCTTGAAGATCGGGTTAAGAAGCCATTCCTTGCCCAGGTGGACGAAGTCCTTCAATACATCTGCAACGGGTTCATTTTTGACACCCGGAAAAGTGGAGAGGAATATACGGAAAAAGAGCGGGCCGAGATATTTGAAAGCGCTGTCAAGCTGATCTATCGCTGCCTGTTTCTTTTTTACGCTGAGGCCCGAAGGCTTCTCCCGACGGACCCGGAAAAGACTGATCTTTACCAGCGGCACTCTATTAAGACGCTGTGTCTGGAGGCCCACAAATTCCGCTGGGGAAAACGCCGCGATATGGACCAGTATGATCTCTGGAAGCATCTTAAGGGGCTTATCAACGCTGTAAACGATGGTGATCCGGAATACGGCATCATGGGCTACAACGGCGGTCTGTTTGATGATGAAGAGGAGCGGTTCCTGGGCCGGCATCAACTGCGAAACGATTTTCTATACCGTGCGCTGTACCTGCTGGCGTTTGTCGAGCCATTCGCCAACGGGCCTGACGGTGAATATTCCATCCCATATGAAGACCTGGAGGTCCGCCATCTGGGAGAACTCCATGAAACCATCCTGGAATACACAGTTCAGCTTGCCGATGCCGACCGCATCCGCCGCCGTACCAAAAAAGGCGTTGAAATACTCCTCTCCTCCCAAACGCAAAAAAGAGCGGGCGACACGCCCATCAAAAAAGGAGACGTGTATTTCGGAGAATCGGCATTGGAGCGCAAACAGACCGGCTCTTATTACACACCGGAATCCCTGGTTCGTTTTCTTAATGAAAAAACCATCATCCAACCCCTTCGCGAGATATTTGAGCGAAAATACCGGCAGCGTTTCAATGATTTCTTAGAACAGGCAAGCACTGGACACGATATCGGCACCCGGCGCGGGGCGGCCCAATCCGCCACCATGTTGGTCGAACGATTTGCCGAGGATGAACTCCTGAAGTTCAAAGTCTGTGATTTGGCCATGGGCAGCGGCCATTTCCTTGTGGATGCCGCCAACCAGATGTCCGGACTGGTCGTTGCTTTGCTTGCGGAAGTACCCTATGTCGAAGGGATGACGATATCGGTCTCCAGCGACCCCAATTCCTGGCGTCGGCGCATTACCCGTCATTGCATTTATGGCGTGGATCTCAACCCGCTGGCCGTGAACCTGGCCAAGCTCTCGCTCTGGCTCAACTGTTTTGCCACCCATCACAAATTGACGTTTCTCGACCATCATTTGCGCTGCGGGAACAGCCTCATCGGCATCCGCTCACTAAAGCAGCTTGCGACTATTCCCGAACGCAAAAAAGACGGAAAAAAGAAAAAGGACGAAATATTCGGCAGCCTGTTCCCGAATTTCCAGCAATACGCCACAGCGCTCACCGGGGCTGGACAGGATGTTCAATCCATCAGCGAGATGGACGAGGACAAAACAGGGGAACAAAAATCCGTTTTTGACCAGGCCCAGCAAAAGGTGTCTGATCTTAAATCTTTGGCGAATCTTTATACATCTTATCTGATGGATGGCGGCATCCGCCCTGATGATTACCATACATTATTTTACAGCCTGGCGAAAAAACAAAGCATTCAGAATTCCCTGAATCCCGATCTGCCCAGAATTCTGGAATCGGTTGCAACATACCAGGACCGCCATCATTTTTTCCATTGGCCCCTGGAATTCCCCGATGTCTTTGGTCCGGATGGGGCAGGCGGCTTCTCCGCCACTGTCGGCAACCCGCCCTGGGATGTTGTATCGCCCAATTCATCTGAATTTTTTTTGTCATATGACCCAGAATTTCGCAGTTATGGCAAGCAGAAAGCAAACCAGATAATAGAAAAACTTAAGGAGGAGAATCCCACAGTTTCTCAGAAATGGGATATGTACTGGAATGGCGTTGAAGAACAGCGAGAATACTATCGAGGTGTCGATGCTTATTGCTATCAGGGAAAAGGAGATATTAATACATTCAAGCTCTTTATAGAACAATCTTTTGCACTTCTGGCCGTCCATGGGCGGTTGGGGATCATTGTTCCCAGCAGTTTTTATACCGACCAAGGTTGTCAGCCATTGCGAGAACTGTTTTTCAATCAGAGCCGGGTCGAGTTTCTCTACTGCTTTGAGAATCGCTGGCCGACGGTCTTCACTGCCGTGGACGGACGCTTCAAGTTCGTCACCTTTGGCACACAGAAAGGCGGGCAAACCGACCGGTTCAAGTGCGCTTTCATGGCGCATGATCCTTGGCATCTCCCTGTAATTGATAGATATTCCTTGTCGATATCTATTGAACAAATAAAAGTTTTTTCCCCTTTGAGTATGAGCCTCCCCGAATTTTCTAACGAAGAAGATGTGGTCTTGGCAACCAAGCTATATAAACTGAAGTTTCCCGGTTTTCAGCGATGGCCCGCAAATTGCGGGTGTGGTTAAATTTTTAATAAAAACAGTCAGTTAAATAAAATTTTCGAAACTTATAACTATCTGATTTAATTTGAAATATT
>JBAQUK010000318.1:0-7845 GCA_049297455.1 Desulfosalsimonadaceae bacterium
GTAAAAAATTATGTCAAGCTAAAAACCCGAACAAATACTGATTTTTTGAAAAATCTTCAAACAGGACTAAATTTATAACATCAAGTTTTTATGACTTATTTTTGTTTCCGGTCAACCACTATATAAAAGGATTCTAACCTGCCCGGTGACCGGACGGCAAAAAGCAGCCGCCGGTGACCGGGGCGTTGAACTCAACCACTACACGGAAGGGGCATCCTTCCGGAAGGATTTGATTCAGTTCCAGGATGATTGGTTTTTAAGAAATCAGAGTTGAAATGAGCGGATTCATATATGAAGCAATGATAGGTGGCATCCCAACTTTCTGATTAAAAAGAGAATTCATATAATCCCCATAGCCGGCGCAGACAGTGCCGGCGGATTGAGTTCAACAACGTTTTATTCATCATCCCTTTGCAATGGAGTCTAAAATGGACATAGTAGAAAAAATTATTGAGGAACTTCATTCAATACCGGAGTCGGATCAAGCTGAAGTGCTGGATTTTGTCGAATATCTTAAATCCAAGAAAAGACGAAAAGCGGAAGATTCCGAATGGTCCCGATTTTCATTAGATTCCGCAATGAGTGGAATTGAAGAGGAACCGTGCCCATATGGTACTGATGATATCAAGGAGGAGTTCTCATGATCCGGGAAGGGCAGATTGTTTTGTTTCGATTTCCTTACGCAGATCAAAAAGAGGGAAAGTTACGTCCTGCATTAGTCATTCGGGTACTCCCGGGAGCATATGAAGACTGGCTTATCTGCATGATCTCATCACAACTGTCCCGGGAAGTTTCTTCATTTGATGAAATTATATTCGAGAAAGATGATGATTTCATCGGCTCCGGATTAAAATTTTCCAGCGTCATCCGGATTGCTCGATTGGCTGTTGTACAAAAAACCATTTTGGCAGGCACCATTGGCGAGATTAGCGCTGATCGGTTGACTCGAATAAAAAATAGATTGGCTGACTGGTTACTCGACAAATAACAACGGTCTGGACAACGATGAACGGAAAAAGCACCGTGCACCTGTCAGCCCGATCGTTTAGTGATAAAACCACATGAAATTAAAAAATTTAGGCTTCGACCCATGGTTTGAAGCCCATGCCCCTGAGTTCAGTTCAGATGGTTGCGGCTTTGCCCGGGTATCCGCCGTTGACCGCGGGTCATACCTCATCAAAGATGAATCAAAAGAAGTCCCGGCTGAATTGTCCGGGAAGCTTGGCTACCGGATTGACAGCCCCGCGGACCTGCCCTGTGTCGGGGATTGGGTGACGGCCCAGTATTACAACAATGACACCGCCGCCATCATCCACCGGGTGTTTCCGCGAAAGACCTTCCTGCGCCGCAAGACCCCCGGTGAAACCATCGATTTCCAGATGATTGCCGCCAACATCGATTGAAACCGTTACTCCAAGAGGAAGACTCAAACCATGTCCCCAATAAAGTGCGCTAACCCGTCGCCCCAGCGGACGGCGCGAAAACGTGTGTTGCTTTTCCTGAAATCTCCTGGCGCGCTGCTGAGCTTTTTGTCCGGCCAATAGAAACAAAAGAGACATGAGAATAATCTTACTTGACTGATATACGTCTTAGGCGTATGGCTATATCATGCTTACATTCATTGAGTTAAATTCCTTCGCCGCAGTCCGTGACAAATATCTAAGTGATGATGAGTTCGCGGCTCTACAGCTCTATTTGATGAAACACCCTGAAGATGGTGATGTTATCCCCCACTCCGGCG
Source organism: Desulfosalsimonadaceae bacterium (assembly GCA_049297455.1). GTDB lineage: Bacteria > Desulfobacterota > Desulfobacteria > Desulfobacterales > Desulfosalsimonadaceae > SURF-3. Next base: position 1,742 of record JBAQUK010000318.1, read on the forward strand.
GTTGCCGGAAACTGCGTTGGGCAGTTAGCGGGCGGGGCAAGCGTGGCGGGGTACGGGTGATATATTTTCTGCGTCTCGTTCACGGGCAGATAGTGTTGGTGACAATGTACGCGAAGAACATACAAGAGAACATCGATCCTAAACTGCTTAGACGCATAAAGGAGGTATTTGAAAATGGCTAAGTTATCAGAAAAAGAACTGGTTGCATGGGAAAAAACGCGTGACTTGAATGCCGAGCTGTCGCAGGCCGTGCAAGAGATCAAACACGGCGATAAATGGGCGCGTAAGACTGAGTTTATTATGCAACCAGACGGATCAGTTCGCCGTGTTATCACCAGACGTGACGGAATAATTGAGAAAGATGAAATTATTCCGGCGGAAAAAGCACAGGTTGCGGCTGCAAGGGCGGCGACCGGATTATCTCAAGCCGCTTTTGCTAAACTCCTTGGGGTTTCAATTCGAACTCTTCAGGAATGGGAGCAGGGGCGGAAAGTACCTTCCGGAGCCGCAGCAACGTTGCTGAAAGTAGCTTCACGACATCCTGAGGTGTTGCAAGAATTGGCAGCGTAAAACACTTTCGAGAGAGCCGAACGAGCGCATCAAGCGGACGCCGAGAAACATGGTGGCGCTTCGCGGCAGCTTCATTGGCTGCACCGCTTACCCGTGGCGTTCGCTGATATAACTATATGAAATTAAAAAATTTAGGCTTTGACCCATGGTTTGAAGCCCATGCCCCTGAGTTTAGTTCAGATGGTTGCGGTTTTGCCAGGGTATCCGCCGTTGACCGAGGTTCCTACCTCATCAAAGATGAATCAAAAGAAGTCCCGGCTGAATTGTCCGGAAAGCTTGCCTACCGGATTGACAGTCCCGTGGACCTGCCCTGTGTGGGGGATTGGGTGACGGCCCAGTATTACAACAATGACACCGCCGCCATCATCCACCGGGTGTTTCCGCGAAAAACCTTCCTGCGCCGCAAGACCCCCGGCGAAACCATCGATTTCCAGATGATTGTCGCCAACATCGATACTGCGTTTATTGTCCAGTCCTGCCGATTTGACTTTAATCCGAAGCGGCTGGAGCGATACCTCATCATGGCGGCGGACGGAAATGTGGAACCGGTGGTCATCCTTACCAAGACGGATTTGATTCCCAGAGATGAGCTGGAAGAGAAGCTTGGCGTCATCCGTTCCGTGACCAAAGCGAGGGTCATTGCCCTCAGCAGTGTCACCGGAGCCGGTTTTGATGAATTCGAGCAGGCGCTTTCGACCGGAAAGACATACTGCCTGCTGGGTTCATCGGGTGTGGGGAAGACCACCCTCATCAACCGCCTCATGGGCCGGGAAGCCTTTGAAACCAAGGCCGTCAGCGGCACGGGAGAAGGCACCCATGCCACCACGCGCCGTCAGCTCATCGTTCTTGACCGGGGCGCCATGCTGATCGACACCCCCGGCATGCGGGAACTGGGCATTATCGGCGCGGGCGACGGGGTTGACACGGGCTTTTCGGAACTGGCCGCGCTTTCCGCAACGTGCCGGTATGCCGATTGCACCCACCAGCACGAGCCCGGATGCGCCGTCCGGGCCGCCATTGAAAAAGGGGATCTGGATGAAGACCGTTTTGCCAGCTATATGAAGCTCAAGAAAGAGGCGGACCACCACGAGATATCTTACCTGGACAAACGGAAAAAGGACAAAGCCTTCGGCCGGTTCATTAAATCCGTCAAAAAGCAGTTGAGATGAAAAAAGGCGGATACCGCAACGAGATCGGAAAGGGTGATCACCGGCATTTCGGCGGGAAGGAAAACGCCTATGTGTTTGCCACCCCGGAGCAGTTGATCGCCGACTTCCGGAAGGATATGGAAAGGTGGAACCATGAAAACCTTAACCCTTGATGTACGAACGCCCGCGGATGCGATGACGGACTTTTTGCATGCCTGGAAGACAGGTAACGCCGAAAAGTCCGCCCGCATCAGCTTCGCGACTCCGGGATTACTCTGGCGGGTGTTGACCCCTAAACGGTGGGAGCTGCTTAAGGTTCTCTGCGGAGCCGGTCCCGTATCCATCCGTGAAGCCGCACGCCGGGCAGGGCGCGATGTCAAGGCGGTCCATGGGGATGTGACCGCGCTTCTTAACGCCGGTGTCCTGGATCGCACGGATGATGGACGAATCGTTTTCCCATTCGAAGCTGTGAAAGTTGAGTTTCTATTGCAGGCTGCATAGCGTGATGTAAGCGCTCAATCACCTCCAACCGGTTGACGGACTTTTCATGATCCCGTCCATTAAGAAAGGAATCCGACCCCGGTTTCCTATGAGTTAAAGGAATAAAGCATGGGGGAATTCCGGGGACACGATCATTTTTTTTGCTGAAACGCCTTTGCCACGACCCGGCTGATTTCCGCTCTCCGGTAGGGCTTTCGGATAAAACCGCTTAACCCCTTCTGCTTCAGGTCGTCCATGTCTTCATCCTTGGAAAACCCGGATGACATGACAACCCTGGCATTTTTATCAATATTTTTTATTTTTTCAAAGGTTTCCCGGCCGTTTATTTCCGGCATGATCATATCCAGAAATACCAGATCGATGGTTTCATGTTCCCGGCGGAATATCTCAACGGCTTCCACGCCGTCTTCCGCCGTTATGACTTCATAATTCAGGGCTTCCAGTGCGGCTTTGGTGGTGATGCGGATGGTCTCTTCATCATCCACCACCAGGATCCTTCCGGAACCCATCACCACCTCGTCATCGGACTTTGCTTCAACGGCAGTCTGGCCCGATAAAGGCAGATACATTTTAAATGTCGTGCCTTTTCCGGGTTCACTGGAAACATAAATGGCGCCATTGTGCTCGACAACCGTGCCGTAAACGGCGGCAAGACCAAGCCCGGTACCCTGTCCGATTTCTTTGGTCGTAAAAAACGGCTCAAAGATTTTTTCTAAATTTTCCGGGGGAATACCGATTCCGGTATCCTTGATCTCAATTTCAAGATAATCGCCGGACCGGATGTCAAAGGGACTTGATGCGCAAAAATCGTCGTTTAAAAAGAGGTTCCGGGTGGTGAAAATCAGTTCCCCGCCATCGGGCATGGCGTGGCTGGCGTTAATTCCGATATTTAAAAATGCATTTTGTACCTGGGATTCATCGCCCCTCACGGTACACTGATCCGCCTCAAGCCGGACCAAGATGTTGATTTTCTTGTCAAGGCTTCTTTTCAGAAGGGCGGTTGTGTTTTGTAAGGTAGAATGAATATCGGTCGGTGAGCAGGTGATTTTTCCTTTCCGGCTGAATGCAAGCAGTTTGGCGGTGAGTTCCGAGGCGCGTTCCACCGACAGGATAATCAGATTGACAAACTCTTTTAATTCAGGGTCTACGACCCCTAACAGCATATCTGCGACGCTGATAATCGCGCCCAGCATATTATTGAAATCATGGGCAATTCCACCGGCAAGCTGCCCGATGGCGTCCATTTTTCTGCTGTGCGCCAGTTGCTGTTCCAGCTCACACTGTTCCGTCACATCATCGATCCGGATGACGACCCCCTCCACCCCGTTTGTCACCAGCGGATAGATGGTAATGTCCTCATGGATCACCTTGCTTGTGTTTTTTCGTAATATTTTTGAGCGTTTGTTCAATCGGCGGTCTCTGATGGCAACCTTGATGTCTTCCATCTCGTCGGCGAGCTGGGGAAGGAGTTCATACATTTTCCGGCCGACCGCCGCTTTTGAAGTGATCCCGGTTACTTCAGCCGCCTTGTGGTTCCAGTGGGTTATTTCAAAATCGGAATTGACACCGATAAGAATGGAGGGCATGGAATTGATGATGTTGTCGATATAGCTTTTGGCTTTTGCCAGTTCGGCTTCAGCCTTTTTTCGTTCCCGGATGATCCGTTCCTGCCGGAAATTCTGATAGGCGGTCTGGGATAGCTGATTGGCAAAGAGGAAAAGCGCATTACAGATTTCCTTGAACTGTTCCGTGGGCATGACCCTGACTTCCGCCAGCGCACTCCGGAAGGTGTCCTCATCTGCACCGATTTCTCTGGCGTATTCCAGCATTTTTTCATCGCTCTGGGTTTCATTGCGGACCTGGCCGATCAACCAGTTGGCGATGTGAATGCCGCCCACGGAAATCCCGGCCCCCCCGTCCCAGAGCCCCCCGCTGAGGCAGGGTTGCAGGATGGGCCCGGCCGGATTGGACTTTCCCAGCTCAGCATCGGATTTATAACAGTTGGCCAGCCCTTTTTCCGTTTTGCGGATGATGTCGATGCACAGTCGGCAGAAATTGCTCGGCTTTGTGATGGGCGTCCCATCCGGCCTTGTGATGATGGACGCAACCCCGGTCGCCCTTGCAAACTGGTCCTGGATTTTTTGAATTTCATCCAGATCAAACAGGTCTTCAAACTTTATGTTTTCGGAAGCAATCTTTCCCGCATTTATATTACTTGTGTTATATCGAGATGTTATATCCATTTAAGGCTCCATGTATGGCAAAAGGATTCCTTTGTTATCAGAGCACACGGCATCTGGTGAGATGTGTGCTTTTTGAATGCGGGAATGATAAGGATGCGATATCGAGATTCCGGGTACTGCACAGAAAAAGATTATTTGCGATTTCCGCTCGTTTTTGGATTTTAAAAATATATCCTGCTTGGGGGGGATTGACAAGAAATTATGGAGGTGCGATATGAGAACGATTCAGATGACCCTCGACGAAGATCTTGTCGACGCGGTCGACCGTGTTGCCAGAGAACTCCATACGAACCGTTCCGCATTCACAAGAAAGGAGGAACCGCCGATGAAAATTAAATCAAATATCATTCACGCGAATATAAACCCCGGCAGCAAACCGGATGCAGCCTTATTTCATATTCTGATCTTAAGCCTGATGCTTCTGCTTGCCACCATTGGTGATGCAAAGGCGGAAGCCAAATGGCCCAATATTGTCCTTTCCAAAGACGGCACCCCGGTTTCCTATGAGGTGTATGGCGCGGGAGAACCGGCCCTTGTGTTCGTGCATGGCTGGAGCTGCGACGCCCGGTACTGGCGGGCCCAGGTGCCGCATTTCTCAAAAAACCACCGGGTCGTCGTTCTGGATCTTGCGGGTCACGGACATTCGGGAATGGGGCGGACAAACTACACCATGGCCGCTTTTGGGGAGGATGTGCGGAGTGTTACGGAAGCAGCAGTCGGCGGCGGGCGTGTCATCCTGATCGGTCATTCCATGGGCGGTTCCGTGATTGCGGAGGCGGCCCGGCTCATGCCGGACCGTGTCATCGGTCTGATCGGCGTGGACACCCTTGAAAACATCGAGTACCCCATGACTTCCGAAGAGTTTAAAAAAATGGTCGGCCCCCTGGAGAAGGATTTCCGGGCCGGAAGCAGGGAGTTCGTCAAGGGGATGATCCTGCCCCAAACCGATCCGGGGCTCCGGGACTGGATTCTCGCGGATATGTCGGCAGCCCCGCCCGCGGTCGCCCTAAGCGCCATGACCGAAATGATGAACCAGTACATAACCGGGGAGGCGGCCAAAATATTTGAAAAAATCCGCATTCCCGTCATCAGCGTGAATGGGGACCTGTGGCCCGTGAATTTCGAGGCGAACCGGCGGCATATGCTGTCCTACCAGGCCATTGTGCTGCCCAAGGCGGACCATTTCCTGATGATGGATCGTCCGGAAGAATTCAACCGTGCACTTTCGAAAGCCATCCACATGCTTTCGGAAAAATCGGAGAAATAAAGCCTCCGGATCGGGCAACCATGATTTTTTCTCCCCCTTCTCCGCCCCACCCGGCGTACAGGTTCCCATCATGATGGCGAAAGCAACATAACAGGTCAGGCATGCAACTATATAAGTCTGCCCGACCAGAAAGTCCGAGAATAATAATATTGACAGAAGAGTCAGTCTATTAGTAAATCATTTAAGCATTCTCTCAACACTATATAAAAATACCTCACCCGGATCTAATGAAACAAATCATTGTTTTTATAACTGAAGTTTCCCCAAAAAGCGTCATGCCGCCATGCGTAGTAGTACGGCTATTAGAGAATTAACGACGGATTTTTGTGGTACTGGGAAAAGACTACTAAAATTATCGTCCAATGCCGCTTCCGT
>JBAQUK010000319.1:0-17254 GCA_049297455.1 Desulfosalsimonadaceae bacterium
CCAGTATACTCAGTATGTTCTGGATGCCGGATCAAGTCCGGCATGACGGATTACAGACTTTTTACGATGGCATCTTCTTTGCCCGCCAAAGAAAAGTAAAAGAGAAAAAAGTCGATTAATTCGGTGCGATGCCCCCGGAATTCCATTATACCGTACCTTTTTTTATGAAAAGCGACCGTTTGAAAAACAATCCCCCTTTCAGGTTGACACGCCGGTCAATTCATGGTGTTTGTATGTACAAACAGATAGTTGGCATTTAACCTCCAATTGAAGCGAAACAGGATCATGAACATCGGGAAAAAAACGTCTCTTATATGGCTCATTACGGCGTCAGTTCTTTTTGGCCTTATTTTAAATGCGGCGGCTGAAACTCCAAAATCTGATTACGAACGATATTATCCGAAGTATATTGATTCCAAAGAGCCTTTGGCTGCCATTCAATCAAAAGATAACCAAGCTGTAAGAAAAGCTGAACAGGATATTGAGTTGGAATTAATGCCGTCTCCCGAAACAATTCAATATGGGCGCTTGCAGATTCAACAACTCGATATTTATCGTTATCATGGAGATAGACATAAACCCGTCATATTCTTTATACACGCAGGAAATGAGGATAAAAACAGCGTTGCACCTGCCATTCCCGCTTGGTTAGGTTTAGGCTTCACTGTAGTGTCCATTAACCATCGTAGCGTACCTGAAAATTCATTCCCTGAAATGTTTGAAGACTGCAACATGGCGTTAAAATGGGTGATAGATCATATTCAGGATTTTGGCGGTGACCCGGACAGAATCGCAGTAACGGGGACTTCATGCGGTGCGCATCTGGCGGCCTTGCTGGTGACGGACATAAAGTCCCATCAAAAGTACGGGATTGATGCCCGCAAGGTGAAATGCTGGTTTCTCATGAGCGGTTTTTATGACATGGACTTAAAAGAGAACCTAATATCTCCCATAATCAAAGATTACATCGAACAAGTATGCGTTCCATCCAAACGAGCAGCTTCTCCGGTCGCACTGGTCACGGGAAAGGAGCCGCCCTGCCTGATCATTCACGGCGGCGACGACTGGTGCGTACCGAAAACAAACGCGGTTTCATTATATAACCAGCTGGACAAGGACAAGGCGACGCTCGCCATCCTAAAAGGCTACATGCACGCCAACGTATTTTATTCTTATTTGAACCCGAATCATGAGCCTGCCAGATTAATCAAAAATTTCCTGGCGACTTATCTGCCCACCCCGCAGAACCAGAATCCGAAAAATGAGAGGGGGAAACCATAGCTCAGCATTGCCCCAACTTCATCACTTCCCAAACGACCAGAACAGTTCCGCCTTATAAACATCGGCTTTGGATTCCGGCTGATACAGGTTGTATCTTCCGGCGGATACGCTGTCGGACCGGTCAAACCGCAAGAAATCACAGGAAAATTTGACCCCCAACTGCCGCCAGCGAAGGCCCACATCCCCGAATCCGGACACGGTCATTTCCGGCTCCAGGCTTGCCCGCTCGCCTCCGCTCAAATTAAAATCCGCCTCATTTCGGGCATAAATCGGCAGCTTCACCCCGCCCGAGGTAAACGCCTCCCAGTCGCCGCAAAAAACCAGATTGCCGCCTACGCCCAGCCGCCCGTAGACACAGCCCCACCATTCTTCTGCGCCCTGGACCGGAACCCCGGCAGCGGTTTGGGTGTCGTCCAGATCCCGCAGCCATGTTTTAGCGCCCAGCCCGACAAAAGACTTCAGCACCAGCCCCGGCACCGGCCTGAAGCAGACAACGCCATCCCCATACATTGCACCACCGACGTAAAGCACATCGGTTTGCACCGGCACCTCAGACCAGGTTCGGCCGTCATAATCCACCTCGCCCAGAAACGCATCCGCCCCCCCCTGCCAACCGAAACGCCGGCCCAAAGACGCCACATCCATATCGATGCCATAAATCTGCCCGGTTTCCTGGAGCAGCCGGTTTCCGGCGTCCGAGTATTCGGCCCATTTAAAGTCGGAAACCGATACGCCAAAGTCCGCCCGTATTTCCGGTGTCTGCATTGATTCCGCGAGCGCCTGACCATTAAAAACCGCCATGACGGCGATACAAAAAATGAAATATCTGATGAATTGATTGAACGTCACATGCACCTCTCAATTACAATTCCATAGGGCTATCCATAGGCAGAAAAAACCGTTTCGTTTGCAGGGTCTCTACCTTATCCCTGAACCTTGATCATCTTTTGGGCTATATAGAGTCCTCGTAGTAGGGTGGATTAGCGTAGCGTAATCCACCGATTTATCAATCCATCACTCCAAATGCATGCCCGCCTGCGCATCCGGAACATCGCTCGCGTTGCAGATGGAACAAGTGTCGAAAGCGACCTTCTTGCGGTATAAGCTGATGTGCCAATCTTTGCCGTCGTTGGTGGATTACGCTTCGCTAATCCACCCTACGAGTGACCCAAACACGGGTAAAACTCCTGAATGCTTAAATTCTTCCTTCCAGATAGCTGCGGCGATTGTTTTCCTCAAACCTTTCAATGGCATACCGCAGCATGGTTCGGGGCATGGACCGGTAATGAACCTTCAAAAACCCTTCCAGAGCCGCCTGATCGCGCTTGCCGGTTTCCCGCAGCATCCATCCCACGGCCTTGTGAATCAGATCCTCATTGTCATGAAGCAATATTTCCGAAATCCGGTACGTCAGATTAGGTTCATTTTTCCGGATAAAGGCGAGGGTGGCGATAATGCTGATGCGGCGTTCCCACAAATCGGAAGATTTCGCCAGATCCAGCAAAGGAGATGTAGCCTTGCCCATAAAATACCCGCCGACAATGGCGGGTGCGGAAATATCCACCAGATCCCAGTTGTTCACGAACCGGACTTGGTCCCTATATAAACGATAAATCGCAGTCTGATCGTCGGGTGCCGCTTTTTGAAACCGGTTCACCAGAAGAATCAGGGCGAACAGCCGCTCTTCGTGAAAAGGAGAGGCCAGCAGCCCGGCGCAGACATCCAGGGAAACCATAGTGAACTGCCGGGCGGTTTTCCGCAAATCCGGCACCCGGATGCCCAAAAACACGTCCCCTTCCCCGTACTGGCCTTTGCCGGTTTTAAAAAACCGCAGGGAGTGGGCGGCGATTTCAGCGTTCGCCATCTTCCGCAAGGTGCGTTGAATCTCTTCTACTGTCAGGTCCATGATCTCCATTCCAGTGGTCAATGCATAAACCAAAAGCCGATATATCGTTTGTTTTTTGTCATGCCCGTCAAAAAATGACAACCCCAAAAATTATTCTTGATTTCAGCCGCCGTTGTTAGTAAGTAAACACTTACTTATCTGATTTATTCCCAACCCCGACCATCAAAGAGTCCGTTTAAGGAGAGCCCATGAGCGACAATGCCTATATCATCGGTGTGGCAATGACCAAATTCGGCAAATACCTGGACCGTTCCATCAAAAATCTGACCGGCGAAGCGCTCCAGGGGGTGCTGAAGGACGCCGGGGTTGAAAAAAAAGACATCGAAGCCGCGTGGTTTTCCAATACCGGATGGGGAATGAACCAGTTCCAGCATTGCATCCGGGGCCAGGTGGCGCTTTCGGCAAACGGGCTGGACAAGATCCCCATGACCAATGTGGAAAACGCCTGCGCCAGCGGCAGCACGGCCCTTCACGGAGCCTGGACGGCGGTGAAGGCGGGCCTTTATGACTGCGTACTGGCCATCGGCACGGAAAAAGTCTACAGCGAAGACCGGGCCTTGATGATGAAGGGATTTATGTCCGGAACCGACGTGGAATTCACCACCCAGTACATCGAAGAAATGAAAAAACAAGCCAGAGCAAAAGCCGAAGCCCGGGCTGCCGCCTTCGACACGGAAACCGGCAAAGACAAACCCAAGAACAGCCATTCGGTGTTTATGGATTTTTACGCCATGGGCGCACGGGAGCACATGAAAAAATTCGGCACCACCCAGCGGCAGCTTGCCGTTATCGCATCAAAAGCCCACAACAATTCCACCTTAAATCCCTATGCCCAGTATACGTTTCCCCAGACCGTGGAAGAGGTGCTGGCCGATTACGAGGTGGCCTACCCTCTGACCCGTGGCATGTGCTCGCCGGTGGGGGACGGTTCCGCAGCCGTCATCATCTGTTCGGAAAAATTTTTAAAAGTCCATGCCACCAGCCGGGCGATCCGCATCCGGGCATCCGTCTTAAAATCCGGTTCCTGGACGGATAAAGACATCAGCCGCCGGGCTTCAAAAGCCGCCTATGAAATGGCGGACCTCGGGCCTTCGGATATCGGGATCGCGGAAGTGCACGACGCCACGGCATTCGGCGAACTGCACCAGACCGAGCAACTCGGGTTCTGCCCTGAAGGCGAAGGCGGCCCGTTCGCCGAATCCGGGGCCACGGCCCTTTCCGGGCGGCTGCCGGTCAACCCTTCCGGCGGACTCATTTCCAGGGGGCACGCCATCGGCGCATCCGGCCTCGCCCAGATTTTTGAACTCACGACCCAGCTCCGGGGGGAAGCAGGCCCCCGCCAGGTATCCCTGCCCCGGATCGCGCTTGCGGAAAACGGGGGCGGCACCATCGGGCTGGCGGAGGCGGCCATGTGCGTCCATATCCTGTCGGCTTCTATATAATAAAACACAGAAATTAACCACAGAGACCACAGAGGTCACAGAGGGGATCATTTCAAAACGACCTTTTCTCTGTGCCCTCTGTGTCCTCTGTGGTAAAAATTTTTTTAAGGAAACTGTTTTGAAAAAAAAACGCATGACCTCGGACGACCGCCGGCAGTCCCTCATCGACGCCACCATCGCGGTGGTGGCCCGCCTCAACTATGACCGGGCCACCACGGCCCTGATCGCCAAAGAGGCCGGGGTCAATGAGGCCCTGATTTACAGCCACTATAAAAGCAAGAAAGACCTTGAGATGGACACCCTGGATTATCTGGTGGATTCCCGGCTTGCCCTTTACCGCACCAACCCGGTGTTCCTCCCGGAAAACCGGCATCAGAGCATCATGCGGTCCCTGAACGACCAATACCTTAAAATGATTCAAAGCCCTGAAATAAAAGTATTTTCATGCATTCTTAAATCCGTTGTCGCCATTGAGCCGGACATCCGGCAAAAAGGCGTCGCCTGCTCCAAAGCCTTTCAGGAATTTATCCGGGACAGCCTGGTGGAAGACCGGGAACGCGGATTTTTTGACCCCCGCTTCGACCCGGACGTCATCGCCTGGGAGATATTGAGCAAAATCATGCTCGTCGCCACCCTGGTGGTGGCCGGCAGCCTGGATCAATTCGGCATGGAGGGGGTACGCAAATCCATTCAGTATCAGGAGGATATTTATCTCCGGCCGTTAACCATTGAAAATTAACCATTGACTATTGATTATTCGACCGGACAACTGCACGGCATAATGGTTAATAATCAATTGTTAATATTCAATTATTAATAATTTTCCCCTTGGAGGACCGATATGAGAAGCCATCTCCCCCACGAGTCCGAGAGCCCCGGTGACTGGACCCCGGTGGAAAAGACCATTTTTTCCCGGCGCAGCACCCGGGCGTTCAAAAAAAAGCCCCTGCCGGATTTTATGATCCGCCGGATTCTCGAAGCCGGACGGTTCGCCCCATCGGCCGGGAACGCCCAGCCCTGGCGGTTTGCGGTAATAAAAAGCCCGGAAATTCTGAATGAAATGGAAGCGGATGCCATCAAAATAACCAAACTCATGATGTTTTTCCTGGATTACACCCGGAGCCGGTTCCGGAATATATTCCTGAAACCTTTGATAAAATTCATTATCCGCCTCCGGCACAACGAACTGCATCCTGTGCCGTTCGGACTCATGAACGCCATTGCAGCAGGCCGGGCTCCAGTTTTCCATCACGCGCCCACCCTGATTCTGCTGTTTGAGGACTGCCGGGGCGTTTCCTCGCCGCCCATGGATATCGGCATCTGCGGCCAGAACATGGTGCTTGCGGCACACTCCATGGGGGCCGCCGCGTGCTGGATCGGGCTCATCAAGCTCCTGATGTTTGATCCCAAATGGAAAAAATTTTTCAATGTGAAATACCCTTACCGGCTCAACGTCTGCCTGGCCGTGGGCTGGCCCAAAGTCGATTCCGACGGCCCGGTCCAGCGGGAAGTCCAGCTCGTGGAATGGTATGACGGGAACATGACGGATGGCCCCCGGATTGAAAGGCAGGGTGAATAGTATGAAATATCAAGATTTTAAATTTTTTACAAAAATTCCCGCCTACAATGACGAAAACGATATGACCACGGGATTGCTCGATTTTGATGACCGGAAATGCAAGCGGTGCGGCATCTGCGCGTTTGTCTGCCCTGGCCGGACCATTTACCGTGATCCCATTCTGTCCGGCTGGCGGAACGGGCTCCCGCGCCTGATGCCCACGGCAAAGGGGATCACGGATTGCATTGCCTGCGGGTGCTGCGTGGTGGCCTGCCCGGAACAGGCCATCCGGATTGAGCGGCAGTTTAATCCCGGCTATTTTTTCCACCGCCTCACCCAGACCGACCGCATGACGTATCCGAAATCCTATGGCGAAAACGACCTGCCCCCATCCGAAACCGGGAATACGGCCCAAGGTGCAATATCCTCCGGCTCCCAAAAACTGAAAAAAATCAACTGGACATTTAAACGGCGGGGGATGGCGTTGCTTTACGCCGCCGTAATTGCGTTTATCCGCGTGACCTGGGAGGAAATCCGCGAGGGCCGGATTATTGACGATATCCGGGCCAGACGTAGCGGAGACACCAATGACATTTCCTGGGTCCAACTTCTGGAAACCCGGGCCAGGCAGAAGCCGGACAAAATTTTCCTGAACTATAAAAATGGGCGCGGGGATGAAACCTTCACCTTCCGCCAGATGGATGACAACGCCAACCGCATGGCGAATTTTCTCCTCCGGCACGGCGGCGGCAAAGGCAAGGGGCTGGGCATTTTCATGAAAAATTCCCCCCGGTTTCTGGACCTGTTTTTCGGGGCCCAAAAGATCGGCATGTATCTGGTGCCCATCAATCCGGAACTCAAGGGAGAGGGGCTCAGCTATCTCATCAACCATTCGGATATCGAAAGCCTGGCGCTGGATGCCGAACTGATCGAATCCTTTCAATCGGCGGCCGGGGATGTTAAAAATCTCCGGCAAATTTTTGTGGATGACGTGGAAACCGAAGCCATCGGCATCCCCCTGCCCGAAAGCGTGATCCCGTTAAGCCTCGCCTGCGCCATGCCGCCGGAAAATCCGGGCGTGGGCCATAACCCGGGAGACATGTGCCTCATCATTTATACATCCGGCACCACGGGCCGGCCCAAGGGCGTGGTGTACCGGTACAAGAAATCATCGGTCAAAATGCTGACCTTTCTCGCCCATGTCCTGCTCCGGAAAGACGACGTGTATTATACCTGCCTGCCCCTGTGCCACGGCAACGCCCTGTTTGTCACCACCACCATGGCCCTGGGCCGGGGCGCCTCTGTGGCCCTGTCCCGGAAATTTTCCGCCAGCCATTTTTTTGAAACCCTAAGCCGGACCAACGCCACGGTGTTCAACACCATCGGCGCCATTATTCCCATCCTCATGAAACAGCCGGAAAAGGAATCCGACCGGCAGCATCATGTCCGAGTGGTGTTTTCCGCCGCCTGCCCGGCGGATATGTGGCGGCCCTTTGAAAAACGGTTCGGCGTTCAATTATATGAAGCTTACGGGGCCGTGGATGGAGGCGGCAAGGGCATCATGAATCTGGGCACCGCGCCGGTGGGGTCTTTGGGCAAACCCGCGAACCCCAAAGAAATCAAGATCGCAGATGCGGCGGGGAACCCCGTTCCAACGGGCACGGCCGGCGAACTGCTGTTTAAACTCAAAGAAGGCAGGGGCAGTGCGGTGGAATATTATAAAAACACGGATGCCACCAGCGAAAAATCAGGTGACGGCTGGCTCCATACCGGTGATCTGGTGCGGCAGGATGCGGACGGGTTTATCTATTTCGTGGGGCGCAACACCGAATCCATGCGCAAAGGCGGGGAAAACGTGTCCGCCTACGAGGTGGAGCATGTCATCATGGAGCATCCGGCGGTGGAGGAAGTGGCGGTGTACGCCGTGCCGTCGGACATGAACGAGGACGAGATCATGGCTGCCGTCAAACGGGTGAACGGACACGACCTCACCGCCATTGAACTCCGGACGTTTCTATCAGACAAGCTCGCCCGTTACGCTGTGCCCCGTTATATCCGGTTTGTGGACGATTTTCCCAAAACCACTTCCCACCGGATCATTAAAAAGCCTCTGGAGAACGAGGGGGTGACAGCGGACACGGATGACGGAAGCGAGTAATACAGGCTGTAGACTTTAGGCTGTAGGCTGTTAGGATCGGCGGAACGGAGATTTTAAAAAAGATTTAATCAAACCGCCCTACAGCCTAAACCGCTACAGCCTATCCACCTAACTCAAGGAGAAATCAATGATCTCACGCAAAGAAATAAAGGCTTTTGCAAACCAGTCGCCGAAATTCGACGACATGATATGCAGCCTCCCGGCCGGGCCGAAAATCCCAAAGGCCATGGTGGGGGAGACCCGGAAGGTGATCGCCATCGCCCGGAAATTCAATGAGGAAGTGGTCCGGCCCCATGCCCTGGACCTGGACCGCCAAATGCATGAAAATCCGGACTACCTGCCCTGGGATCTGGTGGAAAAAATCAATGACTGGGGATTGTACACCATGTGGATTCCCAAAATCTTCGGGGGGCAGGGCTATAATATGCCGTCCATGTGCTATTTTGTGGAGGAAATCGCATCCTCCTGCCTTGCCATCGCCAACCTCATCGGCGTGCATTACCTGGGCGTCTGCACCCTCACCTCCACCTGGAACATGCGGCTCATCAACCACGTCTGCCGGGAGATTCGGCTCGGGGAAAAAAATCACACCCCCTGCCTGGTTTCCCTTGCCATTACGGAACCGGGCGCGGGCACAGATGTGGAGGAAACCGATCTCATTGATAAGGGAAATATCACCTGCCATGCCGAAAAAGTGCCGGGCGGATATAAGCTTAACGGCACCAAAATTTTTATTTCAAACGGACACTTGTCCGCCTGGCATATGGTAATCGCCTATTCCGGCCTGGAAAAGCCCTCCGATAAGGCGGTGGTGCTGGCGATCAAAACCGGGACTCCGGGGTTTTCCTTCGGCCGCAAGGAACGAAAAATGGGCCAGAAAGCCTGCCCAGCCAGTGAACTCATTTTTAAGGACTGTTTTGTGGAGGATGAATTCGTCTGCCTGAACCCGGAACAGGTGGCGACCAACCGCCGGGCCCCCCGGGAAATTTACATGCAGATGATCGATTATGTGGTGTCCGCCACCCGGGCCGGGGTCGGGGCCTTCGCCACAGGCGCGGCAAGGGGCGCGTTTGAAGCGGCCCTGAAATTTGCTTCCGAAACCGTTGTGGCCGGAAAACCCCTCATCAATCATGAGTGGGCGCAAAGCATGCTTGCCGAAATGTATAAAAACGTGGCCATGTCCCGGCTCACCTATGTGGAAACCAATTACGCCAACGGCTTGTACGGCGCTTTCCGGGAACTTCAGAAAAAGCCCATGTATTATTATTACAAAATGATGCCCGCAAAATGGCTGGACAAAATCATTCCCCCGCTCATGAACAAACCGTCCATGACCCGGCTGTTCCGCAAACAAAAAATAGACGGGCAGACGAATGATGAAATCCACCGGACCTCCGGATGGGCGTCTTTGTCCAAATTCGGGGCCACAGACTTAGGCGTCAAAAACTGCCAGATGGCCCTGGAGATGATGGGAGAGGCCGGGCTGCGCCATGACCGGGGCGCGGAAAAAATTTTGCGGGACGCGAAGCTCCTTCAGATTTATGAAGGCACCAACCAGCTTAACCGGCTGAATTTGTTCAAGTGCCTGATTGCGGGAGATTATCCGCAAGTGACTGTCTTTGATGAATAAAAAAATACAATTACGAATTACGAGATACGAATTACGAATAATGGATAAAAATCATTCATTCGTAATTCAAAATTCGTAATTCAAAAAGATCAGGAGAGACATCATGATTTCAGGAACCGACAAGGAGCTCAAACTGCTGGACAAAGCATCCGCCGAATTCGCCAGAAAAGAGCTGGCTTTGAGGCGGGAGGAAAATGATCACTTTCCCTTCGGCCCTTTTTTTGATCAGGTCTTGGACAAAGCCTTTGCTCTGGACTTTTTTCATGCCGTGCTGCCCGAATCCATGGGCGGCATGGGTCAGGGGTTGCGGGGCCTGTCCATCATTCTGCGCAACCTCTGCCGGGAAGACAGCAGTCTGGGAGGCATTGTCTTCACCAATGCAGCGGCCCAGGAAATCCTGCTGGCGGCGGAGGCGGGAAAAATACTCGCCGAAATCACCGCAACAACCGGAGGCGCGGGGAAATTTCTGATCGCATTTCCCGTATTCAACAACCCGTCGGAAATTGCGCCTGGGGCTGTGGCGAAAAAACAGGCCGATGGTTATGAGTTGAGCGGCCGTGCCGACTATGTTGTCCTCGGCGGCCTTGCCGCACATGCCCTGATTCCGGCCCGCATTGAGGGCAAGCACGGATTTTCCTTTTTTCTGATCCATCTCCCGGACAACGGTGCCGCCGTCAGCTCACCGGTCCACAGCCTGGGCCTGAACGCCTGCCCGGCGGTGGATATCACCTTCACCAATGCTAACGGAACGCTGGTGGGCGAACCCGGCCAGGGAGCGGCCATTTTCGACAAAATGGCGGACCGGCTGTCCGTGGCTGCCGCCGCCATGTCCACGGGCGTCATGAAGGGATCGTTTCATGACGCATTTGAATACGCCAAGGCCCGGCAACAGGGCGGCCGGGAGATCATCGGCTGGTCCGAGGTGCGGATGATGCTGGCGAACATGGCGGTGGCCCTTAAAAATGCGGAAATGATCATTGCGCGGGCCGCTCATGCGGTGGATGCTGGAGAGCCGGGCTGGGAGGCCTGCTCCAGGGCCGCAGCCATTCATGTGCAGGGAATCGCGTGCGATGTCACGACGGATGGGATTCAGGTGCTGGGAGGGGTGGGCTATACCAAAGACTTCGGACAGGAAAAACGGTTTCGGGACGCCAAACACCTTCAGGCATTAGTCGGCATGGTGCCCATGAAAAGGCTGCGGTTTATTGAAGAGATGATCGCTTAGGGCCTGCAAAAAACCCGCCCGCTGTCAGCCAAGTAAATGGTTAACATATTGAATAAGCAGTTATATTTTAGAGATACACGGTGGAAGGCGATGAACCGGAACTGCCGCTTTATCGGCATGGCCGGTCAAACCCGGCCTGGGGCCGGATTTGACCGGTGGTTGCGTTTAAGATCAGCTAATGACCAGATAGTCCACTGCAGGGGTGCCGCATAGCGGGCAGTTTGCAAAACCGGGTTTCCCCTCCACCGTGTAGCCGCAGATGGGACATACATAAAAATTAACATCCGCTTTTTTCCACTTGTCAAGAGCGGATAATGCCTTTTTATAGAGTTTGGCGTGTTCGGCTTCCGCGTCACGGGCAAAGGTGAAGGTCTTAACAGCGGCCGGGTTGTTTTCCTTTTCCGCCAGAGCAATAAATTCGGGATACATGGTGGCCTGTTCGTAGGTCTCCCCTTTTATGGCGTCCGAGAGGTTTTCTTTGGTGGATTTGACTTCGGGCAACTTGATGTCGGCCATAGGGGTGGCTCCCATCCCTGCGATGACCTCGGCATGATTTTTTAAATGCACTTCCTCGGCACTGGCGGCCGCCCGGAACAACCGGGCCACTTTATGGAACCCTTCCGCCTCGGCCTTTACGGCATAAGCCAGATATTTGGCATTTGCATTGCTTTCGCCGTTGTATGCCGCCTGAAGGCTGGCAAGCGTTTTGCCCATCTGGGCCTCTTCAGCACCTGATCTGCCGGGGATCAACATAACCAGACCAAAAAGGATGATCACACAAAATGTCAATCGAAGCGGATAACTTTGAGTGTTCATTTTTCTCCCTCCTTAAATGATAACCTGTTTTAATGTTTATGTTTATTTTAGCGGATACGGGCCTCAACCCCAGCCGCATCCGCTCCTGATTCCTGGGGAAAGCTATTGTTGTCACCATCTTTGTAATCACTTGAGCCCAAGGGGTATTGTAAGGGGGAAGATCAGATTCAGTCGCAACCGCGGATAAAAGTTCGAATATATTTCAAAAGGAACGGCTTACCGTAAATTTTATAAACACTGATTTTTACTATAGGATAGTGTAATATTAAGTCAATATAAAATGGCATCTCGTATAATTTAACACAACATGGAGGAAAAATGAACATTTTCAAGGACAAAGTCGCCATTGTCACAGGCGCGGGATCGGGTATCGGCAAAGCTGTGGCCGAGGAACTCTGCAAAAAAGGCGCGACGGTTGTTCTGGCGGATTATAAGGAAGACGCGGTAAAGGCCGTTGCCGCCGCCATCAATATGAAAATTGGGGGAAAAACCGGGACCGCCCAGGCGGCTCGTCTGGATGTCACGGATGCGGCGGCGGTCAAAAAAACGGTGGACGATACCGCCAAAACATTTGGCCGCCTGGATTATATCTTCAATAACGCTGGCATCGCGGTGGGCGGCGAAGTCCGGGACATTACCCTCAATGACTGGCGGGCCGTGCTGGAAGTAAATCTGTTCGGCGTCATCCACGGGGTGGACGCGGCCTATCCGGTCATGGTCCGGCAGGGATTCGGCCATATCGTGAACACCGCATCCATTGAAGGGCTTCTGGCGTTTGCGGGCACCGCCGCCTATGTGGCATCCAAGCACGCGGTGGTGGGGCTTTCCAACACGCTACGGCTCGAAGGCAAGGATTTGGGCGTGCGGGTCAGCGCGGTCTGTCCCGGACACATTAAAACCGCCATTTTCAATGATTCGAAAATGGTCAATATCGACCGAAAGAAAGTCCTCGAAGCATTGGCCAAAATCCCCGGCATCACGCCTGAGGAATGCGCCCGTGAGATTCTGAAAGGGGTGGAAAAGAACAAGGGCGTGATTGTGATCACGGCATTGGCGAAAATCCTCTACCTGCTTCAGCGGCTCAGCCCGGATCTGGCCATGAAGCTCATGGCCTTTGACATGAAACGGCTGCGGGATGCCCGGATTTCAAAATAAACGGCGGGGCGCCCTACCAGATTCTGTACCGGCCGGTATCCAGATGGACAAAATCGGACTGGGCATAGTACCCCACGCCTCCGGCGCGCATGGCTGCGGCTGTATTGCGGAGTTCCAGGGTGGGCAGATCGGTGATCCGTATATCAACGGCCTGCCCTTTCATATGCAGGCTATGCCTGGCGACACCGCTGGTTGCATGGCTCAGGTTGTAGTTGGTTTGCGGGGACCGGTATCCGGATATGATTTCGATGGTGCCCCGGCTCCCGGTGGCCCTTTGAATCTTGCAGAGCATGTCGAGAAGTTTGGGGTCAATGGGATGAACATCGCCGGTGCGGAAATCCCGAAGGAATATTTCGAATCTTTTCTGAACAGAGCGGGAACAAGATCCGGGAGTGTGCAGGATTTTTAAACATTCTTCCGTATGGGTGTGAAAAAATGTGAGCGGGTATTTTCTGGGTTTCCCAGCCCAGCAGTTCAGGGGCGGGAGGATGAGCAATCCGCCTGCTGCCTGTGCAGCGGCGACAAGAAACCGCCGTCGACTGATGTTCGGCATGAGGTTGCCTCCTTTCCGTTTTTTTAATGTTTCAGAACAATATGCTTTTTGCTCCGGTAATGCCCTTTGGCGGGTGGATATGGTTATTCGGCCCGTTGCCGTTACCCGCTGTTGCTCTATTTGTTGAACAAGGCGTTGAACAGTTTCTTATCCTGGCCGTAAATGTCGCTATTGAAACATATTAACCCGTCTTTGTCAACCCATGAGGTTCGGTAGGTGATATGAACCGGCAGCGGCTCGGTGAGCCGGATGCCGGTGAGCTTTTTTTCCTTCATGCTGCTGCTGATCTTTTCAGGGGTCCAGGCGCCCGCCTGGCGGGAAAGCGCAAAGGCGGCCAATTTCAAGGGGTCGCTTAACCGGATACAACCGTGGCTGAGAGCCCTGTGGATCTGTGAAAAAAGATTCCGGGTGGGCGTATCGTGAAGGAACACGTCGTATTCATTGGGGGATTCAAACTTTATCTGCCCCAGCGCATTCCACTCGCCGGGATCCTGGCGAAGCTTGTACTGTCCCATTATGGCCGGGCTGACATGCTTCCAGTCCACAAACCGCGAGTCGATCTCCCCGGCATCCTCGTTCCAGCCGGAAAAAAGCCGGATGTGCTGTTTAACCAGGTGATTGGGATCTTTCTTCAGTTTTGGGAGTTCTTCATTCCGGGCAATGCTCGGGGGGACGGTCCAGTATGGATTCAGCGTAATGTCCATGATGCGATCGCTGAAAATCGGCGTCTGGTACTGGGATTTTCCAACGATCACGGGAAAATTGAAGACTTCCTGTCCATTCTCAAATGCGGTGAGATCAAAATTTGCAATGTTTATGAGAATATATTTTTCTCCGAGATCGTGCGCCTGCCAGCGCCACCTGGTCATGTTGATGATGATCTGTTTGATCCTGTCGGACACGGGCACATTCATGGCGGCAAGGGTATTCGGGCCGATGACGCCGTCCGGCGCAAGGCCGTGCCTGGCCTGGAATTTCATAATCCCCTGTTTCAGCAAAGGACTGTAATGGGTCTCCTCCGCCGTCTTCGTGTCCAAATCCCCCGTCACCATGAGGCGGCGGATGACAGCGGGAATGCGCTCATCCTGATCCCCCGGCCGGATGGTCTTCCCGGCTGCGACGGGCAACCATCCGCCGCTTTTCTCTATGGCCCGGTATGTCATCAGTGCTTTTTTTAAATTGACGTAGTGCTGGTGTGCAGGGGGAAGACCCTCCAGATAAACGGCAAGGTCCGGTTCCTGAAGCGCCTTTTCCATGACCGCCTGAGGGTCAAAATTGACGCCGCTTGCCTCGGTAAACAGGGACGGGTCGGCATAATGCGGCTTGATCCGGCCACGGCCGGCATCATGGATGTATTTAATCAGGTTGAATGTCAGCAGGGTATCAAGCTCGGCAAGAGACCGGGGTTGGGGCGGTGCCGCAAAGAGCGCGGAAATCCGGTCAACCTCGTAATTCTTGGGATCAAGCCCCTCGGTTTCGGCTTTCTTTAGAAAATCCAGGACAATCGAAGCCTTCGGACCGGGGCCTTCGGGGGCGACCCAAAACGGGCAAAGGGCCGTTGGATTGTACACCGCGGCCAGACAAACTTTTTGGGAGATTCCCGCCAGTTGCTGTTTTTCGATGGTTATCAATTCAAGCGGGCAGCAGACCAGATACTCCGACATTGCCGCCGTCAGAGCATCCATACTCCCCTCTGCATGACAGGGCCTTAAGGCAACAGCGCCCGTGGCGAGCATCATGCACAGGACTGCGCATATCATCCGATTTACGGGAAAATTGCAATGATATCCGGATGTAATGAAACCTTCGGATGCCTTTGCCATGGTCCATATCTTCAACCTACCGGTTCTGCTGTAAATGATGCCCAAGCTTGCACAAACCCTTCCATTCGTTCTTTTGTGATGAATTTTTAGGGATTCGAAAAATTTTAAAATACCACCTGCCGTTCTTCTTGCTCTTGCTCATGCTCTTGCTTTTAATCTTACTTTAAAATTTCAAGAGCAAGAGCATGATTAAGATCAAGAGCATGAAAAGGGTATATTAGTAAATTTCAAATCCCTTATTTCAGCGCTTTTTCGCCAACGCCGCCCCAAGCTGGCCGCAGGCGGCCATCACCTTGCGGCCCCGGGACTGGCGGATGCGGACAAAGATGTTCCGCTCCACCAGCCGGTCGCGAAACCCGATCATTTCCGCATCATCCGGCGCGGTAAAAGGCGAACCCTCCGCCCCGTTATAGGCGATCAGGTTGACCCTGGCCGGCAGCCCCTCCAGAAAAACCGTCAGCCGGTCTGCATCATCAATCGAATCGTTGACCCCGGCCATCAGCACATACCCGATGAGGATGAAATCCCGTTTGTTTGCCGGAAACGCCATAAGCGCTGCCTTTAATTCCGCCAGGGGGTATTTGCGGTTGATGGGCATGAGCCGGGTGCGAAGCTCATCCGTCACCGCGTTTAAGGATACGGCCAGGCGCAGATGGGCGGGCCTGATTGCAGCCAGCCGCCTTATTCCGTCCGCATGACCCGCGGTGGAAACGGAGACATGGCTGGGGGGAATGGAAAGCCCCCGCTGATCGATCATCACCCGCACCGCCTGAATGACGGCGTCGAGATTGTCCATGGGTTCGCCCATGCCCATAAATACAATATTATCAACGGCATGATGAAGCAAAAACCGGGCCGCCCACACCTGCCAAACAATCTCCGAAACCGTCAGATTGCGCACAAACCCCATGCTCCCGGTGACGCAGAATTTGCATCCCATGCGGCACCCCACCTGGGACGACACGCACAGGGTGGTGCGTCCGGCGGCGGGGATAATCACGGACTCCACCAGGCAGTCATCGGCAAGGGACGTGGCGAATTTCACCACTTCTCCGTCATCAACCCGGGATTGGATGCGGCAGGAGGGAGTCCGCAAGTCCCCGGCGATTTTTTCGGCAAGCGCGGGAGACGCCGCAAACTCACGCGCATGGGCGAATATTTCACCGCCGTTTCTGAAAATCTCCCGGTAAAGGGCGGCTGCGTGAAACATTCCTTTGCCGTATCGGCGGCCGAATTCTTCGGCAAGTTCCGCGCAGGTTAATGCAAATACATCCACAGCATATCCTATTAATAATTCGGTCTCAGGGCCTGTTTGTCTTCCGTGTCACCCGGCCGGAAATGCAAGCATTGAGATATATCCCACAAAATTCCGACCTGTAAAAATTCATATTTTGTTATCACTATAAAAATATAATTAATTATTTTAAAATATTAAATCATATCATCCGCGCATAACTTCAATTAATGCATCCGGCCGATTCTTGTTGTATAGCGCTATACAACAAGAATTAATAGTTCGGGTGGGCCACCGTATATTCCACTTGCGCGATGAGCGCGGCGCATTCTTCGAGCTTAGCTTCCAGGTGTTAATCTTTACATTCTATGAACCAAAACAGGCGGTGGATTTTTAGATTCCGTTGACAGATTAAAGCGATTACCAGAATAAATGAGCCTCTGAGAAAGAGGCTTTTTTCTTTTAAAAGGGCG
>JBAQUK010000320.1:0-10011 GCA_049297455.1 Desulfosalsimonadaceae bacterium
CGCCCTTTTAAAAAAAAAAGGCCTCTTTCTCAGAGGCTCATTTATTCTGGTAATCGCTTTAATCTGTCAACGGAATCTAAAAATCCACCGCCTGTTTTGGTTCATAGAATGTAAAGATTAACAATAAGGGCTCGTAAGTATTTATCGAGCCCTTTTTACACGCAGACAGTTGTATCTTTTTGACCCAACTTCATACCTTAAAAAAATAAATAATGGAATATCAGTATGTTGGATATAGACAAAATCCATTTTAGGCACTACAGATTATTTTAGTGGTTTTTCCAGGACGGTAGGGCAGCCCCAGGGCATCATAAATTTGAGCATGTCCTTCTTCGGGCTTGGCGGTTTTCCTGACATATATCATCTATCAGGCCTGAGGTCGAGTCCGGATTTCATTGATCGGAAAGCATCTCCCCCAAATTCAGTAGCATGGTGGCTAAAACTGACATTAATGCGAAAATTTTCAGCAGTGAAGCATATCGATAACTTTCTGTAACGCTTCCTGTTTTTCCTTTTATTTGGATGCCCCAATATCTTGGGGACTAGGTAAATTTCCAAAAGCTGTGATCACAGCAAAAAATGCCAAGCCGAATCCAACCTGCGATCTGAGAATAATATCCCCTGAAATCTGATGGAGGAGTACCCGTGAACACGTTCGGTGAAAAAATCATGAATATTATCGGAAGGAAATTTTTGTCGCATTCAATTCAACTTATTGAAAAGAAATGGTTTTTCTTGTTTCTTTCGCTATGCATTTATCAACATCCTCTCCAGCCAGTTTCAGCCAAATCAGCGTGTTAATATGTGAGACGAACCGGTTAAGATAATTGGGCGAGATCTGGCGCAAGGCCGAAAGGGAACTGGTTGCAAGCATTTGTGAATTATGCGGGCCGGAATTTTCCGGAAGATCAAGAATCGAACGCGTGACCAGCCGGTCAGAATTCAGTTTCATCATGGTTTCTTTAAAGCGTTTCAGGGATCTAAACTCTGTTTTTCCGGCATGTTGCGAAGGGTTTTTCACAGCCTTTGAATTGCCGGCCGAGGCGACAACATCACGTTCCTGTTGCCAAAGCAGATCGTCGACTGAAAGCGGATTGTTCTTTTCCTCGGAATCAGGCGTAAGTCGCCTGATCTGATCTTTTAAACCGGAAATAGCGGTTCGGCGGTGGCAAAGATGGAGCTTCCGGCCCAATTGAAACACTTTTTTGAACTCATTATTTTCAAAGAGCCCACGGATTTCGATCTCCGCGTCGGGAACTACGGAGCAAACGTGGTTGACCATCTTTGCGGCTTCCAGACGGGCGCTTTCCAAATTTGTCCGGTACTCGGCAAGCGCAGCCAAGGCTTTGCGTTCGATAACCGTATAAACCGATCCTGATTTTCCAACCGCCCGTCCGGCCATGGACCGGATATAGGAGAAGCGGACAGGATCGTATCGATGGGCGCCGGTTGCTTCCATTTCAGAGATCTTGATGTGAAGCGCGTCCTTCTGAAAGGTTTCTGGCTGAAGGGTGTCCGGCTGAAGGGTGATTGGCGTATTCGTCACTTTGGAAGTTCCCGTGTCCGAATTTCTTGGGACCGCGCCTCCTGCGCGTGACCCTGTGGGACGGGGGCAATTTCGACACGGCGATTTCGGGAACGTGTTTCTTCGTTTATGTTGCCAACGACCGGCTGGTACTCCCCGAATGCGGCGGCAAAAACGAGTGTCGGCGGCATACCGTTTTCTATTAGCGCACGTGTCACCGTGAGGGCGCGTTGTGCGGACAGGTCCCAGTTATCATCAAATCTGGGGTTGTCCGCACCAATGGATAAATCGTCGGTGAAGCCGCTGATCATCAGTATCTCGTTCCGTTCGCCAAGGTAGACTTTTAAGGGGGCGACGAGGGATTTAAGCAGTTGTCCGCCTTCCGGCTGCAACTGGTCGGAGTTTAAAGAAAACAAAACGCTGCCGCTGATGCCAATCCGGCCATCGCGCAACGTCACCCGCCCTTCCGCCAGCGGGCCGGCCAGGGCTTTTTCCAAAGCCATTCGACGCTGCTCCTCCGCTTTGCGTTTGTGGATCTCTTCCTGCAGGGAGTGGCTGAGATCAACCTGATATCCGATGGTCCACACCAGAAGGATGACGAACACACCCACCAATCCGGTCATGAGGTCTCCAAAAATCGCCCATATCGGTGGCGAATGGTCGTCCAACTGTTCAAGGGTTTCCATTTTAACCCGCCAGGGAAATTCGGTTGTTTTGGTGGAGTTTCTGCAGGTCTTCAAAAATTTCTTTTTGGGAGAGCATGCAGTGATCGACAATTTCCCGCGCCTGGGCCACATAATAGCCAAGCTGTTCGTCGTTTCTGGAGGCTGCTTTTTCCAGAGATTCCTCGATTCCGGAAAGGCTGCGGATCAACTGTTCATTGGACTCATTGAAAAGCGCGACCGCCGTGCTGAATGCGTCCCCGAGACTTGCCATCTCCACGGCGCCGGCGGCGAAATTTTCCGCAACTCCTGAAAATCGGGCCGCTTCAGCGCCCATGCGGTCATTAAATTGCTGGGCGACGTTTTCCAGCATGCCTTTGGATTGATGTACCAATTGTTCGATGGACGCATGTTGATCTGTGGATGTTTGCGCAAGGGAACGCGAAAGCATGTCAATTTCCGTGATAATTCGCCGCTGCTCTTCCAGTTGGCGGGTGTCCTGTTCCGCCCTTTTCGACGCCTCCCGGTCCAGCCGGGAAATGACATCCGCAGCGGCCCGGGGCGCCAGCTCGGCGGTCTGAATCAGAATTTGGGTGAGGGAGTCCATTCGCCGCTGATGCTCTTCAAGCCATGCGGCTTCCGTGTTGGTCCGTGTTTGGATGAGATCTTCAGATGATATCAACAGTTCACTGATCCCTTTTTGCAATTGTGCTGACGTGCTCTGCATATCAGCAGTGATCAGCTTTATTGTCTCTTTTAATGCTTTTGACGATTCAGCAAAATGCAGGGCGGATTCTTTTTGTGTGTTTTCAAGCGCAGATGTCCAGAGCGCCAGCCGGTTTTCATCGTTTGCCTGCTGATGTTCGATTGCGGATGCGGCGATTGTGTTGAAAGATTGACCCATGGATTCCGCCAATTGTTGGAATTGCCCGGAGAGCGCCTTGAGATGGTCCCCGGCGGTTTGCCTGAGATGTTGATGAACATTCCGGGTTTCTTCGGCAACCGTGTTCATTACATCGGCCACAACCGGTTTGATGCTCTCACCGGCCAGCCGGACATTCTCGGCCAGGCTTTCTTTGTGTGTTTTATCCATCGAAACGGCGAGTTCCGAAAAGATAATCCCTATTGAGGCTTGAAACCGGTCCTGATTCATGATGAGCGTATCCCCCACCCTTTCCAGTTTATCCGCCATTGCCTGAAGCCTGCCGGAAACTTCGGGAAGCGCCCGGGTTTGGATCTGGATCGCCCGGAAGGTTTCCTGCTGGGAGTGAACCAGGGAAAATTCCTGAAAAACGGTTGCCGCCCGGGTGTCTAGGCTTCGGGTTGCAAGCATTCTGTCTCGTTTACTTAAGGTGGACATGAGTCCCAGCATGGCGGATGTCGCCACCCCGGCGACGGACGTGCCGAATGCCAGCCCGAGTCCTTTGATGGGAGCGGCAAGCCCGGCACGTATGGCGTCAAGTTCGGATGATCCTTCAAGGGCAACAACGGCGCCTTTCAAGGTTACGACCATTCCGACAAATGTGCCCAGCAGTCCCAGCATGACGAGAAGGCCTAAAAAATAGGGGGTCAGGATCGGGGCGGGGAGCCCGACACGCTCACCCTGAATGCGCAGCCTCACAGCATTATGAAGCGACTCATCCAGCGTATTCAGCCAATCCTCAAGAACCGCTACTTTTTCTTTTGTTTTCAAAAGAGCTTCTGTCAGAGTTGACGTCGCATACCGGAATTGAAAGAGTTCAATGGCGCCAATGCCGTAGATGCCGCCAATGAGGAGGGTTACTGTCAGTGCCAGGACGTTGGTATGCATAAACACAGTACACATCCAACCAACGGAAATTCCGCCGAGTAAAAACGCAGCCGCAAAAAGTATTTTACCCACCGTGTTGTTGTTTCTCATGATTCGTCTTTTGATCGGTCGTTTTTCATTTTGGGATGATTGTTGGCGGCAGCGAGTCAATCATTCCCACAACCGGCTGAAGCCGGACCTCAAGTTCTGCGAGAAGGAGTTCGTGCATCTCCATACAAAAAGCGGATATCCACCCGCCCGGTTTCATCCACTGTTCAAGATCCGTCACTTCCGGATTTTCGGGTAATTCCGGCCGGTGGAGATCAAACAACCGACTGAACCGTTGTTCCAGAAGTTTCGGGACCAGGGCGAAAATTTCCCGGGACGCTTCGGAAATCGATTCGGAGAGTGCTTTATCCATCCTTGAAAGTTGCGCAAGGGCAGGCGAAAGACCGGAAATCGAGTCCCTTATTTCAGCACGCAGGTGCTGAACCTTGATATCAATACTTCTTTGCCGGCTCATATAAAATTTTCGGTAAGGTTCATAGGCGGTTGCTTGCTTTTTCGATTTTCCTTTATGTTTTGCCGAAAAGATCCCGGTCCATTCGCAATGGGTATGCAGCGATTCGGCAGTGGGCAGGTGGCCGTCCATGGGCCGGGCGGCGGGTGCAAAGCCCGTAATGATGAAACGCACCAGTTCTGTCTGGGCGCTGAAAAATGCGTTCCTGATGGACAAACCCGATATTCCCGAAGGCTTGAAGTCCACCCCGGAAACATCTTCCAGGGCCATGGAAAGGTTTATGACGCTTGAAAAATGCAGCATCTGCGCGAATCTTTCAGCGAAATGAGCCTGGGGTACCTTGATGCCCGAAACCTTCATTTCCGACAACAGACGCACAAGTCTGGTGCTGTTAAGCGATGCGAATGCGGAAATGTCCATTGATGGTGCCTTGATCACCTTTTTTGCCGACCTGCCCGTCTCTGCCGAATTTATGATCTGAAAATGATTTTACCGCCATATATATAGTTTCTATGCAGTTTACACACAATATATTGAGAGCGAGACCTACCATAGAACTTTCAGCATTTCAATTATAAAATCACAGGATGGAAAAACTGTATCAGGGGCTTCCCGCCCAAAAACGGCTTGCCATTGCCGGCAAATCCTTATAAATCCATAGGGTAAAAGAATGGTCCAACGGTAAATGCAAATCGACAAAAATCCATTTTATTATATGGAGGAGCAAAACCCATGAAAGTAATCGCATTCAACGGCAGCGCCAGAAAAGACGGCAACACGGCTATCCTGCTCAATACCGTACTCGGGGAACTCGAAGCCGAAGGGATTGAAACCGAGCTTTACCAGTTGGCCGGGAAAAAAATTCACGGATGCGTGGCCTGCTATAAGTGTTTCGAGAAAAAGAACCACCGGTGCGCCGTGGATAAAGATGCCGCCAACGAATGCATTGAAAAAATGCTCGCAGCCGACGGGATTCTGCTGGGATCGCCCACCTATTTTGCCGACATATCAACGGAAATGAAGGCCCTCATCGACCGGTCCGGGCTGGTGTCCCGGGCCAATGGCGATATCTTCAGGCGCAAAATCGGGGCCGCGGTGGTGGTGGCCCGCAGGGGCGGGGCCATCCATGCTTTTGATTCCATGAATCATTTTTTCCTCATCTCCCAGATGATCATTCCGGGGTCCAACTACTGGAACATGGGGTTCGGCCTGGACAAGGGGGATGTGGCAAAGGATGAAGAGGCCATCCAAACCATGAAAATTCTGGGCCAGAACATGGCCTGGCTGCTAAAAAAAACGCATGGATAGCGGGCGGCGGGCCAGTGCGTTTCTCCATCGCCCGGATGTGGTGGAACTGGCACCCGATCTGTATCTGATCTCCGGCAAAAACAAGGCCCGGTTCCCCTATTGCAACGCCTTTCTCATCACAGGGGATGAGACCGTGCTTATCGACACCGGGGTCGGGGTGGTGCGCCTGAAAGAGCTGGATGAAAGCCTCCGCATCGACAAAATCATCATCAGCCATCCCCATCCGGATCATATTTCCGGGTGCAAGGTGTTGAAGGACCGCCCCCTTCTGCTGCCCGTGGAAACCCCGGATTCGGTAAACGATCTGGTCAGTTTGGGAATCCGGTTTACGGGAACGCCGGAAAACGGCGTCATGTGGGCCGAATTCGCCAAAAACAGCCTGGGAATTGAGCCGCTCCGGGACCCGGACGGCCGGTTCGGCGACGGGGATATGCTGGATTTCGGCGCCGTCCGGCTGGAAGCCATCCGGGCCCCCGGCCATCTCCCGGACCATTACTGTTTTTTCGACCATTCCAGCAAAACCCTGCTCACCACCGACATTGATTTCACCTCCTTCGGTCCGTGGTACGGCAATCCGGAATGCGAGATCATGCCGTTTAAGGAAAGCATCCGGAAAATCATGGACCTGCCCTACCAGCGCGTGTGCTCGTCCCATAAACCGCCCGTGGAAGGGGACGCCACCGATGAATTCACTGCCTACCTGGAAATGTTCAAACTTCAGCGACGCCGGATTTTACATCTCTGCGACCCTCCGGCCACCCTGGAACAGATGGTCCGGGTCTCCCCGTTCTATGGAAACAAGCTGAACGACAAACGGATTCAGGAAATTTTTGAGGAAAACATGATTTTGAAAAACCTTGAACTGCTGATGCAGGACGGACGGGTGGCGGAAAAAGACGGGGTTTACCGGATCATCCGGTGAGACAGCCCGTTTTATCCCGGAAGCTGGGCAAATCAATTATGGTTTGTGGATGCCGGGCGGCGTAAAATTGTCTGTCCAGCGGGCAATCCCCTTGGTTACCCGGATATTATTCATGCCCCCCTTGAAATACCATCCATCTAACCCTGTAAACAGCCTCCCGAAGACCAGAACCCCGCCTGAGGAATTAAAAGGGATGTTCGAACAATTTTTGGCGACCCGCGCTTTACCGTCGACATATATCGTTAGGGTATTTCCATGACGGACAACCGCCAGATGCGTCCATATGCCCGGCGCCGGTGAAAAACCCGTATCCATCAAACCAATATGCAGACTGGTCCAATGGATGGTTCTTCTATACATATAGAGCCAGTATCCATCGCGGCCTTTTCTGTTGTATGTACTGAATATGCCGTCATAAAGATCTGTTTTGCCTGCAAAATTCAACCACAGATCAATCGTGAAATCATCCATCCCGAAATTCCAGGCATCTTTGTCCGTGATTTTCAGATAATCCCCATCTCCGTCGAAGTTGATGGCGGCGGAGCCCCCGAAAATTGCAGAACTATGATGATGTACATTCCCATGAGCCGTAATGACATGTCCTTCTTTGGACCGATCTGAAAAGTGATTGGTGCCGACGGCGATGTCAGACGTTATGTAAAGCTTATCATTATTAACCATCGGTATGTTATCATCTGTTTGCGCAATAGAAAGAGATCCGGTTAAGGAGAGAAGTATCGTCAGCAACAGAATTATCCGAATTCGGCTGTGGAAAAGAAACTGTTTTGACATTGTTTTTGCCTCCTTCCCAAAGAAACAGTTAGACTATCCGGTTTTCCGGTTACGGCGTTTGCCTTAATTATTTGATTTTAATCAAAAATAATCCAATATGCCGATTCATAAAAAAATATTTCCAATTCATGTGAATTAGATTATAGATAAAATCATATGCATAGGAAAGTAAAATATACGTGACTGTTCATATGAGCATCTGAATATTATATGCAAAAATCCCCCATCCTTTACATCACCTTGATTTTATTGCTGCTGTCTGCAGTTTCAGTTCCCGCCTCCGAAAACCAATGGGAGTTGAGTTCCGAAACCATCATACGGACAAATGAAAGGCAGGACGCGGAAGGTAAAGACAATCGCCTTTTCCCGGTCTATGAATATCTCACCACGGATTACGGCCGTCCCCTTGCCGACGGACTCACCTTTCACGCCCACGGCTGGGGACGCCATGATTTATCCGGAAGCGATGTGTTTGATGACGGGAGCGATGGGGAACTCCTGTACGGCTACCTCGGCTACA
Source organism: Desulfosalsimonadaceae bacterium (assembly GCA_049297455.1). GTDB lineage: Bacteria > Desulfobacterota > Desulfobacteria > Desulfobacterales > Desulfosalsimonadaceae > SURF-3. The sequence goes on from JBAQUK010000320.1 coordinate 8,039, forward strand.
CCTTCGCTCCGGGCGGTCCCAGGGTCAAACTGGGCAGGCAAAGCGTTTTTACCGGCCTGATGGATGAGCGCATCGACGGCCTGAGTCTTCAAAGCCCCTTTTCCCGGTGGATGACGCTTTCGGTTTACGGCGGCGCGCCCGCGGTTGACAGCACATACGACGACCGCCGGGAGCAGCGTGTATACGGCAGCAGGCTGGGGTTTGATCTGGGAGATGCGGAGACGGGCCTCTCATTCCAGACCATACAAAATTCCGACCCGGAAGACGACAAAAAACTGGGTGTTGATTTGTATGCCCTTCTTCCGGCGGATATCATTTTTTCCGGATTTTCATCCCTGAACCTGGTGTCCAGTGCATGGGCCGAGCACTCCTATGAGTTACAGTTTATGGTCAAGGAAATTAATATTAAGCCCATGTATCAGCGGGTTCAATTTCAGGACCTGTTTGATGAGGGAAGTTTAAAATCAAGTCCTTTCCGGTTCCTCGGGGAAACGGATGAGGTATTAACCGTTGCGGGCGGGGATGTCAGTTGGCAGCGCCAGCCCATTGAAATCGGCGCTCAAGTCAAGAATTACGCCTATGATCAGAAATCGGAAGCAAACCTGTATTCCGCCGGATTTCTTAACTGGACCGCAGAAGATATGTCGGAAGTCAGTTTTGAATGCGGCCTTATGAACGGTGATGCCCCTCAAAACAGGTTTATTCTGGGAAGAACCGGGGTAAAGGTGTATGCCATCCCGCTTCTTCCGGAACAGGGCCATTTGTCCGGCGACATCATATATGTTAATTACAATGAACCGATATACGAGCAAAAGGATTCGATAACGGCTGTCCTGAGTTACAGCCATCGTTTTTTTAAAAACATGTTTGAGATAATTATTTCAGGAGATTACGGCAAAGGCCCGTATTATGACCAGGACGTCGGCGCCTCCCTGATATTGGTATATGACGGCGGTTCAGGGGCTCTGGGAGTTCAGCCATGAGAAAGGGCGCGATTCAGGGGTTGACCCTGTTGGTTTTATTTTCGATTGTATTGGTTGCCTGCGCCGTTTTGCGCACAAAGGATGGGGGGGTGGTGCCGGAGTCGCATCCGATTCCACTGGAGGTGAACCGCCCGCAATGTACCGACTGCCATGATAAAACAGATGAGAATTTTCCTTATGTCAAATTCAACCATGATGTGTTTTATTTGGAAAATCACAGAGTTTCGGCGCTAACAAGTAAATCGACATGCTATATGTGCCATCGGGAGAAATTTTGCGCCGAATGCCACGGCGGCCGCCTTGAATTAAAACCCTCGCTCCGGAAACCGGCGGATGTGGACCGGCGCATGCCTCACCGGGGGGATTACCTGGCAAGGCATCAGATCGAGGGACGCGTTAATCCTGTTTCATGTTATCGTTGCCACGGAAATCCGGAAGCAACAGAAAGGTGCGTCAAATGCCATGGAAAATAATGCCGGCATGTCAACAGCGCGAAATTTAAAGTCTTTAACAAAGTCGGCGATTCTGTTTCCGGTTATCGTTGTCATTTTTTGCTCTTTGCTGCTGGTTCATTGTTCCGATAAAAACCCCGATGCGCCTTCGGTTAACGCCGTCCACCCCGCCCTCTGGACGGATCCGACCCGGAAGGAGACAATTCAGTATCATGGAACGTATGTTGAAACGAGCGGGACGGAGTCTTGCAAAACATGTCATGGAAGTGCTTTGCAGGGAACGGCGGATATCAGCGGATGCAGCACCGTTTGTCATTTCGGACCCGGTGGAGAAACGTCGCCCCCCGGTTCAGACTGGCCGCACGGCAGCTCACCGCATTCCGGGTTGAGCGCCCGGGAACAAGTCTGCAACAAATGCCACACCGTCATGCGGCAATATAACCTCGGCCCACCGTCCTGCCATGATTGTCATGGCCAGGGCATCAACCACCCGTTGGGCCAACCCTGGCTGGATCCAAAAAGTTCGCAATTCCACGGG
>JBAQUK010000321.1:0-2090 GCA_049297455.1 Desulfosalsimonadaceae bacterium
AGTAAAAAATTATGTCAAGCTAAAAACCCGAACAAATACTGATTTTTTGAAAAATCTTCAAACAGGACTAAATTTATAACATCAAGTTTTTATGACTTATTTTTGTTTCCGGTCAACCACTAATTAAGGATGCCGCACTTGTCCAAATCTCGCATGAGCGTTGGAAAATCACTCATGTCGATTGGTACACCAAGGTCCTGAAGCTTTTTCCCGATGCACTCCGCTTCGGAATAACCCAGCATTTTCTCGGCGGCCGGATTCGCTTGGGTTATATTCCCTTCGCGTTTTTCGAGAAGCATTATCCCGTCGCATGCGGTCTCAAAAAGACGCCTGTAGCGCATTTCAGAATCCTCCAATAAGATTTCCAATTGTCTGCGCTCGGTAATGTCCTCGATGGCCAGAAGGATGATCCGCTCTTTCCCCCACGCCCTTTTGATTTGCCGGGCATTCAAAAGCATGATGCGCCTGCCGATGGTGTTAAAATCGTGTTCAACCTCGTAGTCTTCAAAGGTTGTCTTTTGGGGAAGGATGGTTTCCAGCAGTTCCCGCAGTTTGGGGATATCCCACTGTTGATTGCCCAGGTCATAAATAAGCTGCCCCATCGTTTCTTCAGGGTTTACCTTAAAAACCTTATAGAAGGAGCGGCTGGCGGAGACCACCCTTAAATCATGATCCAGAACGATTAAGGGCTCACGCACCGTGTTGATGATGCTCTCGGCGAATTCGAGGGGTTCATCAACGGATATTTTAGTCGCCGCCATAGTTAAAACCTTTCTTTAAATCGTTTTCCGTTTCAAGCATCAATTTTTTTTTCCTGTTTTGTATCTGTTGACGATTCCGGGAAGACTGAATTTTTACAGGATTCATCAGATTTTTTATGGTGGATCTTGATTTTGCACTCAGGAAACAACCGTTTCAAATTTTTCAAAAGATATTTATCCACATTTGGTTTGTCGGTTGAAATGACAATCGTATGCATTTTATTGATTCTCCTTTTAAATTCAGGAAGGAAAACAGGCATCACATATTTAATGCGTTTAAGTCCAGTTATTCCAAACGAATAAATTCCCGGCGAAAAACGGATGTAACGGCACGCTCCAATAAATTTATACAAGCATCGTGCCAGAAGCTGAAAATTGCGAATAATTCATTTAATTAATTGTTTTTTTTATTGAATACTATTTGGGAAATGTGGATTGGGATGTGTTGAAACAAGAAGAAAAGGGTAAATATGACCATGGGGTAAATATGACCTTTTTTATATGACGTTCAACGGCAACCCTGTAAATGTTTTTTGTCTGAATATTATTAAAAATCAGAAGGATGAATGACGCGATCCTGAGTGTTGGAACTTTGGCACAAAGATTGAAAGTATAAAAAATAATGAACAGATAAAGCGCCAAAAATCAGGTATTCCGGAAACTATAAAAAAATTTCAACAGTGAAAGGAAAAATTATGAAGAACGCAAATTTAATAAGTCGGTTTTTTATAGAATTTGGCTTGGTTAGGATGGGTTCAGTGAATATTGCGGGGGAACCCAAAATCAAAAAAGAACCTGGGAGCACGTCGATAATTCAGTCCTTACCCCCAAGGTTAAGGCGGGAATATTTAAAGACCCGAAGCTCCAGGTAGTCCAAATCAATACTGAATCCTTAAGTTAAATAAAGGTTTGGGACCAATGAATCAAAACGATAAATATAGAGAGATACTTGAACCCCTGATCGACAATTGGAATGCTGAATTCGATAAACTGGAGGCCAAAATGAAAATGTCCGGCGCAGATCCGGAGGCTGACTATGACGAAGTAATCTCAGCGCTGCGGCAGCACCGTAGAAAGGCGAAGCAGAGCCTGGGGTGATTAAAAAAGCAAAATAAGGCGAGGGCAAAGATGAAACTAAGCAGTTTAATGATGTAGGATTCTGAATAGAGGCATTTATCTGATGATTTCCAAATTATATGTAATACTTAAATGTTAAATGAAAAAAAATCAAATCCCAGCAAACCCGCATATTGCATGAGATCCTACGGTACTACTGCCGTTGAGAGCCTTCTGGATAAGGGATTTTAATCGTTGCGGTCCTTTAACTTG
>JBAQUK010000322.1:0-19390 GCA_049297455.1 Desulfosalsimonadaceae bacterium
CGAATATTTCAAATTAAATCAGATAGTTATAAGTTTCGAAAATTTTATTTAACTGACTGTTTTTATTAAAAATTTGACCATGTCCGCAATTTGCGGGCCATCGCTGAAAACCGGGAAACTTCAGAAACTGATATATCCGTCGACTCAATTCCATAATGGCTTATTTTGACTATACCCGGAAACTGTGATACCCTGCCATAAAAATTTCCGTTTCCATCCGATCATGCACCCGGTCAATCAGGAAAAAACAAAATGTGCCTTGCCATTCCATCTAAAATCGTGAGTCTCGACGGCGACATGGCCATCATTGACGTGGACGGCGTCAAGCGCCAGGCCAGCGTGATGCTTCTTAATGATATAAAAACAGGGGATTATGTGATTGTCCATGCCGGGTTTGCCATCCATAAGCTGGATGAAGCATCCGCTCTGGAATCACTGCAACTGATGCGGGAGATCTTCGCCCCGAACACGGAAGAGCCATCATAAACAGCCATCAAAAATCCGTTGCCACGCTCGCCATGCCTGAACCGCTTGCGGCAAAAAAAGTTGAAATCAAAGGGATCGTTCAGGGGGTGGGGTTCCGGCCTTTTATTTTTCAACTGGCTAGCCGGCACCATCTGACCGGCAAGGTGTCCAATACCGCCGCCGGGGTGTCCATCCATGTGGAGGGGGCAGCGACGGATATTGCAAGGTTTCTGGAAGATATTGAAAAACACGCGCCGCCCCTTTCCCGGATCACGGAAATATCCGTAGAATCCAATCCCGTAGAAGGATTCCGGACCTTTTCCATCGCCGTAAGCCAAACGGGCCTGCATGCCGCCACCTTGATTTCGCCGGATGTCTCCATCTGCGACGACTGTTTAAAAGAACTGTTTGATCCCAACGACCGGCGGTTTCATTACCCGTTTATCAACTGCACCAACTGCGGCCCCCGGTACACCATCATCCATCGCGTTCCCTATGACCGGCCGAACACGTCCATGAAAAAATTCATCATGTGCCCTGAGTGTCAGGCGGAATATGATGACCCGAACAACCGCCGGTTTCATGCCCAGCCCAATGCCTGCCCGGTCTGCGGCCCCGAGGTCTTCCTTTATGACGCAAGCGGACGGAAAATAAACATTGGTGACCCGATCACTGAGGCGGCGACCCTCTTAAAAACCGGACACATCCTTGCCGTTAAGGGGCTTGGCGGATTTCACCTGGCGGCGGATGCGGAAAATAATGGGGCTGTCGAAGGACTCCGGGGGAAAAAACACCGGGAAGAGAAGCCTTTTGCGCTGATGTCCGGGGACGTTGCGACCATTGGCACCTTTGCCCGGATGGATGCGGGTGAGGAAAAGATGCTGACCGCTCCCACCCGGCCCATTGTGCTTTTAAAAAAACAGACTCCCAATGCCATTTCCGACAGCGTCTGCCCCCAAAATCTTTATTTCGGCGTCATGCTCCCCTATACGCCCCTGCATTACCTGCTCCTGTCCCATGGCTTTAAGGCCCTGGTCATGACTTCCGGGAATCAGAGCGACGAGCCCATCAGTATTGACAACGCGGACGCCTTTAAACGGCTGGGGCGCATCGCCGATTATTTTTTGGTGCACGACCGGGATATTGTTCTTCGATCGGATGATTCCATTGCCCGCAATATCAGCGGCGTCACCCGGCTGGTCCGCCGGTCAAGGGGCTATGTACCGGTCCCGATTTTTCTCAAGCACCGGCTTCCCCAGATCCTGGCCTGCGGTGCGGAAATGAAAAACACCGTGTGCCTGACAAAAGACGACCATGCATTTTTGAGCCAGCACATCGGCGACCTGGAACATCCGGCGGCCCATGATTTTTTCGAGCAGACCATCACTCACATGCAGGATATTCTGGACATCCGGCCCGAAATTATCGCCCATGACCTGCACCCGGATTATTTCAGCACCCGCTACGCCATCACGCGAAATGATGCGGTCCGCGTCCCGGTCCAGCATCACCACGCCCACATCGTTAGTTGCATGGCCGAAAACCGGATGGACGGCGAGGTCATCGGACTGGCGTTTGACGGCACGGGTTTTGGCACGGACGGCGCCATCTGGGGCGGGGAAGTGATTTTGGCGGACTTCGGCGGTTTTAAACGCCTGGCCCATCTGGAATACATTCCCATGCCGGGCTCCGCCGCAGCCATCCGGGAGCCCTGGCGCATGGCCATCAGCTATCTGCTTGACACTTTCGGCGAGTCATTCCAGAATCTGTCCCTTCCATTATTGAATACGATTGATCCAAACGCCATCCAGACCATGATTCAGATGATTTCCAAAAAAATCAACTCCCCCCTGACTTCCAGCCTGGGACGTTTGTTTGACGCGGTGGCAGCCATTATGGGCATCAGGAACTTTGTCAGTTTTGAAGGCCAGGCAGCCATGGAACTGGAAATGATGGCAGAAACCGACCGGATTGACATGCAGGAAAATAAGGTCTATGGATTCGAATGGACGAGTGGTGAAACCAAACGCATCTCCGTCCGGCCAGTCATACTCGGAATCATCACCGACATGAGCGCCAGCATCCCCCTGCCCCTCATCAGCCGCCGGTTTCATGCGACCCTCATCCAGCTGTTTTCATTACTGTGCCGGGAACTCAGAACCGAAACCGGCCTGAACCGCGTTGTCTTAAGCGGCGGGGTATTCCAGAACGCCCTTCTTCTGGATGGCCTGATTTCCGCCCTTGGAAATGAAAAATTCGAGGTGTTCACCCATTCACTTGCGCCCGCAAACGACGGGGGGATTTCCCTCGGTCAGGCCCTTATCGCGGCTAAGGTATCGGAAAAAATATGAAACATTCGGAAGAATACCGGGACGCCGGGCTTTCCCGGCAGATCATTGACCGGATAAAAACCGTCAGCCGGCAGCCCATCCGTCTCATGGAAGTCTGCGGCACCCATACCGTATCTATTTTCAGAAGCGGTATCCGGAGCGTGCTGCCGGAATCCATCACCCTGCTCTCAGGTCCGGGGTGCCCGGTGTGCGTGACCGACCAGCGCGACATCGACGCTTTCATCCACCTGGCGGGACTTGAAAACACCCTGATCGCCACATTCGGGGATCTGATGCGGGTGCCGGGCAGCGGGTCATCTTTATTAATGGCGCAGACGGAGAGACGAAACATCCGCATGGTGTATTCCACCACCGACGCCCTGGAACTGGCCGTTAAAAATCCGGACACCAACGTCATTTTTTTGGGTGTGGGATTTGAAACCACCGCGCCCACCATTGCGGCATCCATTATCAGCGCCCGGCAGATGAACCTTAAAAATTATTTTGTGTATCCGGCCCATAAATTGGTACCCCCTGCTTTAGATGCCCTGATGCATACCGATGGCGTTAAAATTGACGGATTCCTGCTGCCGGGGCATGTTTCCGTCATCATCGGGACCGACGGGTATGCCGCTTTTTTTGATAAATACCATTTGCCCTGCGCAGTGGCCGGGTTTGAGCCCACGGACATTCTCCAGGCCATTCTTTGTCTGATTATGCAAATCGAGACCGATTCTCCTGAACTTGCCAACTGCTACACCAGAGCGGTTGCGGCCCAGGGGAACCCAAAGGCCCGCGGCATCATGGATACGGTTTTTGAGACATGCGACGCCGCATGGCGAGGCATCGGCGTCATCCCCGGCAGCGGCCTGAGAATCCGGGATGAATACTCGGCTTTTGACGCCACCAAACAGTTTGAAATCCCGGTTATCAAGACGACCCCGCCCAAAGGATGCCGTTGCGGGGACATCCTGATCGGCAAAATAACGCCCCCCGAATGCCCCCTGTTTAAAACAGTCTGCACGCCGGTCGACCCGGTGGGGCCGTGCATGGTGTCCAGCGAGGGGACGTGCGCGGCGTATTACAAGTATAATTAATAATTGCAAATAGCTTTCTAATCGGCTATGGTAGGCAAAAATGGAGGACTTTATGGATACGCAATTTGTCACCGACAACCAAGGCAACAAAACAGCCGTGATTGTTCCATTTGAAGAATGGGAGCGGATGGAAAAAGCAAAAGAGATCCTGGAACATGTTTATCTGGCTGGCATCATAGAAGAACGAAAAAAAAGCAAACCGGCGGTCACGCTGGATGATTTGCTAAGCACGGAAGGATTGAGCCGTGACGACCTGGAAGGTTGAACTTACCGCTGAAGCGCATGCGGATTTTAATCGGCTGGACGGCAGCGTCAAAAAACTGGTATTGAAACAGCTTGTTAAACTGGAACAGAATCCAGATCACGGCGAACCTCTGGGCAATAAAGCGGGAATCAATCTGGATGGGTACTTCAAGCTTTACGCAGACAAGAAAAGAATCCGGATTGTTTATGGGGTGGTTGACCGCGCTATTCAGGTGATTGCCATCGACAAACGGGAAGACATGGAAGTTTACCGGATCGCATTGAGAAGGATTTTGAAAAGGAACGGCGCATAATATGGGGAGTTGCCTTTCAAAATCGAATCATTTGGATTTCGATCCTGAGCTTTTATATCAAATGAGAAAAACTTACAGGCAGTTAGCCTGCTCCCCCCTCCTTGCCGCCATATGTCATTTTGAATGCAAAATGGAATTATTTTCCCATTTTCTTTAATGCCTCCGATGGGTTCCCGGCCACAATGCCGGGTCGCGTGTCCTGGTTGACCTTTAATTCCTCGGCCTTCCACTCGGCTGAGAGGTCATCTTCCGGCAAATCCGACATGGCCGGAAATTTCCTGACGGTTTTGACAGGGTAAAGCGTAAGGTTCATCGCCGGAAAGGAATTCCGGCCTTATTACAAAGGGATAACGACTGGAACATCATGAAAAAAGACAAAATCCTTCTCGACCACGGCAGCGGCGGACGAATCGCGAACAACCTAATCGCTGATCTGATGTTGCCTCTTTTTGACAATCCGATTCTTTCCCGTTTGGATGACGGGGCATCACTCGACATCAACGGGATTCGTCTTGCGTTTTCCACGGATTCTTTCGTTGTGGATCCCATTTTTTTCCCCGGCGGCGATATCGGAGATCTTGCGGTCAACGGCACGGTCAATGACATTGCCATGTGCGGAGCCAAACCTCTGTATTTAAGCGCCGGGCTGATCATCGAAGAAGGGTTTTCCATGACCCTTCTTGAAACAATCCTCCGGTCCATGAGTGCTGCCGCAAAAAAAGCCAGGGTGACGATTGTCACCGGCGACACAAAGGTTGTGCCAAAAGGCGCTGCGGATAAAATTTTCATCAACACTTCCGGCATCGGCATCATCCCCGAAGGGGTCCATGTTTCAGGCAGCCTTGCCCGGCCCGGGGATCAAATCATATTGAGCGGCACTATCGCGGACCATGGCGTCACGGTGCTGGCCCAGCGGGAAGGTTTGACGTTTGACGCGCCGGTGGAAAGCGACACCGCCGCCTTAAACCATCTGGTGGACCGCATGCTGTCCGTCTGCCGGGACATTCACGTGCTCCGGGACCCCACCCGGGGCGGCGTGGGAACCGTTTTAAATGAAATCGCCTGCGCTTCCCATGTGGGCATTCGTATATCTGAAGAAAAAATCCCCGTCCAAAAAGCCGTGGCCGGCATCTGCGAGCTGGTGGGATTTGATCCCCTTTATATGGCCAACGAGGGAAAACTGGTGGCGTTTGTGGAAAAACGTCATGCAGGCAGGGTTCTTGACGCCATGCGCAATGACCCCTTGGGCCGGGACGCCTGCATTATCGGCGAAGCCGTTGACGAGCATCCCGGCAAAGTCATCATGGAAACCCGAATCGGTGGGGAGCGGATTGTCGATATGCTGACCGGGGAACAACTTCCGCGCATCTGTTAACGCCTGCGTTAAACACGAAAGAGATAATTGCCGGATAAAAAAATCCGGCCTTGTGTTCTCTTCCCATTGAGCAGATGATGGGATATATGGGACGAATAAAGAAAATTCCTTTCATCACGCATCATTATTTTCATTCTCAGATATTGCAAAACGGTATCATTCACCAGTAGCCACAATCAGCGCTTGCTATTTTTTTCATAAGCCTCTAAAAAGAACTTTTTTTATATGGATATCCATTATATAGGCACTGTAAAACCATTCACGCAGCCGCTCAGGTAAGCAGAGCTGGCGGAATAGGCCGTTTATAAAAAATGGATATATTCAGACCACCCTTCAGCCTAAACGCCTTCAGGCTAAAGAACCTGATCAGTTTTTAAACATACAATTTAAAGCCAGATTATTCCAATGAACCAACACTTGAAAAACATCGGCTCCATGGAGCGCTGGACCGTCGAAAATTCCGTGGATTTGTACGGCATCCGTAACTGGGGCGGCGGGTATTTCGATATCTCCGACAAAGGGGAAATCGTGATCAACCCCACGGGCAACGATCCCTCCCACGTCGTCAGCATGATGGACATTATCTCCGGAATCAAGGAACGGGGCCTCGGGATGCCCATCCTGCTCCGGCTCGGCGATATCCTTCAATCCCGCATCTCCCTGCTGCACGACAGCTTTCAGACCGCCATCGACACCTTCGGCTACAAAGGCCAGTACCGGGGGGTTTTCCCCATTAAGGTCAACCAGCAGCAGCAGGTGGTGGAAGAAGTGACCCATTTCGGGTCGAAATACCATCACGGCCTGGAAGCGGGCAGCAAGGCCGAACTGATCGCCGCCATATCGCTGTTGAAAGACCCGGAAGCCTGCCTGATTTGCAACGGTTACAAGGACGAGGAATTCATCGACCTGGGCCTTTACGCCCAGAAAATGGGATTCAAATGCTTTTTCGTCATTGAAATGCCCAGCGAACTGCCGCTCATTCTCGAACGGGCCGCGCGTTTAGGCATCAAGCCCCTCATCGGCATCCGCATCAAACTTGCGACCCGGGCCGGGGGCCACTGGACGGAATCCGGCGGAGACCGGAGCATTTTCGGGCTCAGCATGACCCAGCTCATCCAGACCGTGGATTATCTCAAGGAAAACGGCATTATCGACTGTCTTCAGCTCCTCCATTACCATCTGGGTTCCCAGATACCCAACATCCGGGACATCCGGTCCGCAGTGGTGGAAGCCTGCCGGGTGTACGCGGGATTGGTGGAAGAAGGCGCACCCATGGGATACCTGGACATCGGCGGGGGGCTCGCCGTGGATTATGACGGATCGCACACCAATTTCACCAGCAGCCGGAACTATTCCCTCGCGGAATACTGCGCGGACGTGATTGAGGTCATCATGGGCACCTTAGACGAGCAGGACATCCCCCATCCCACCATCATCTCGGAATCGGGGCGGGCCACCGTGGCCTATTATTCGGTGCTGCTGTTCAACATCATTGATGTGAGCTGTTTCCAAACCCTGCCCCTGCCGGAAACGCCTGCGGAAGATACCCATGAAATGATCGCAAACCTCCTGGATGTGCTCCATTCCCTGACATTGAAAAACATGCAGGAATGTTATAATGACGCCATCTATTACCGGGATGAGGTCCGCCAGCTCTTCAAGCACGGCAATATCACCTTACGGGAACGCATCACCGGCGAAAATATTTTCTGGCATGTGATGAAAAAAATCGCCGCCGATCTCTCAAAACTGAAAAATATCCCCAGCGAGCTGGAAGGCATCGAAAACGCCTTGGCGGATATCTATTATGGCAACTTCAGCGTGTTTCAGTCCCTTCCGGATGCCTGGGCCATTGACCACCTGTTTCCCATCATGCCGGTGCACCGCCTTAACGAAGCCCCTCGCAGAAACGCGATTCTCGCGGACATCACCTGCGACTGCGACGGCAAAATCGACAAATTCATCGATACCCATAATGTCCGGCAATCCCTGCCTCTTCATGACTTTAAGGTTGATGAGGAATATTACCTGGGGGTTTTTCTGGTGGGCGCCTATCAGGAAACATTAGGCGATCTTCACAACCTGCTGGGGGACACGAACATCGTCAGCATCCAGATCAAAACGGACGGGGATTTCAAGTTTGTCCGGGAACTTGAGGGGGATTCGGTCGCGGATGTATTGTCCTATGTGGAGTACGACACCAAGGCCATGGTGGTCCAGTTCCGGGAAACCGCTGAAAAAGCCGTCCGAAAAGGACTGATCACCCCCAATGAACGCCAGCAGATCATGCGGGCCTACCAGAAAGGGCTGCGGGGGTATACATATTTTGAAAAATAAAGATTCGGGGAAAAGGAGACTGCCATGTCTCGCGTTCTGATTATCGGCGCCGGCGCCGTCAGCCAGGTGGTGGTCCATAAATGTGTTCAGGTTCCGGGAGTATTTACGGACATTTGTCTTGCCAGCCGGACGATTGAAAAATGCGACCGCATTGCGGCCCAGCTTTCCCGGCCCATCCAGACCGCCCGGATTGACGCGGACAATGTGCCGGAACTGGTGTCCCTCATCAAACGCTTTCAACCGGAACTTGTCATCAATGTGGCCCTGCCCTACCAGGATCTTCATATCATGGACGCATGCCTTGAAACCGGCGTGAATTACCTGGATACCGCCAACTATGAGCCGCCGGATGAAGCCCGGTTCTGCTATAAATGGCAGTGGGATTACCATGAGCGGTTCAGGGAGCACGGGCTGATGGCGCTCCTGGGTTCCGGATTTGACCCCGGCGTCACCAATGTGTTCTGCGCTTTTGCCAAAAAACACCACTTTGACGAAATCGAAGAAATCGACATTATCGACTGCAATGCGGGCGATCACGGCCAGCCGTTCGCCACGAATTTTAACCCGGAAATCAATATCCGGGAAGTCACGGCCAAAGGCCGGTATTTTGAAAACGGCGGGTGGGTGGAAACCGATCCCTTGTCGGTGGCAAAGGAATTTGATTTTCCCGAAGGCATCGGCCCAAAAAAAATCTATCTCATGTATCATGAAGAGCTTGAATCCATTGTTAAATTTTTTCCGGGTGTGAAAAAGGCCCGGTTCTGGATGACATTCTCGGACAATTACCTCAAGCATCTGGAAGTTCTGGGCAACGTGGGCATGACCCGGATTGATCCGGTGATATTTAATGGCCAGCCGATCATTCCTTTAAAATTTTTAAAAGCCCTGCTGCCGGACCCTATGACTCTGGGACCTCTGACCAAGGGCCGAACCTGCATCGGGTGCCTGATACGGGGGAAAAAGGACGGACGGGATAAAACCTATTATATATACAATATCTGCGACCATCAGGCGTGTTATGCGGAAGTCGGGTCCCAGGCCATTTCCTACACCACGGGCGTGCCGGCCATGATCGGGGCCATGATGATGCTGACCGGAACGTGGCGGGGACAGGGCGTGTTCAATATGGAGCAGTTCGATCCTGACCCGTTCATGGATAAACTGAACCTTCACGGACTGCCATGGACCGAAACCTTTCTTTAAAAACCTGCGCGAAACTTGACTTGGACAGGGTTTCCACCCCCTGCTTTGTGCTGAATCTCGCGGCTTTAAAGCGCAATCTGAAGATTCTGCAAACCGTCCAGGACCGTACCGGGTGCCGTATTCTTCTGGCCCTCAAGGGGTTTGCCATGTTCTCTGTGTTTCCCCTGATCCGGCAGACGTTAAAAGGTGTTTGCGCCAGCTCTCCCCATGAAGCATTGCTTGGCCGGGAGGCATTCGGCGGGGAAGTCCATGTTTTTGCAGCCGCCTACAGCGATCATGACATGGAACAGCTCACCCAAGTTTCCGATACCATTGTGTTTAATTCCTTCAATCAATGGCGGCGGTTTGCGCCCATCATTGAACAATCGGAACGGAACATCCGGTGCGGCATCCGCATCAACCCGGCCCATTCGGAAGTGGAAGTTCCCATCTACGACCCCTGCGCGTCCCGTTCCCGGCTGGGGGTGACGGCGGAACGGTTTCTTGCGGAAGCGGGAACCGGCTCCGGGTTTCCGGACGGTATCACGGGCCTGCATTTTCATACCCTGTGCGAAAAAAACGCCGACGCCCTGGAGCGGACCCTGAAGGTGGTTGAGGAAAAATTCGGAGATTATATCCGGCAGATGGCCTGGGTCAATTTCGGCGGGGGCCATCACATCACGAGACCGGATTATGACGTGGATCTCCTTTGCCGATTGATCAATAAATTCAAGGCCAAATACCATGTGGATATATATCTCGAACCCGGCGAGGCCGTGGCCCTGAATGCGGGCATCCTTGTAACGTCAGTGCTGGATATAGTGGATAACGACGGCCCTATCGCCATTCTGGACACGTCGGCCGCCACCCACATGCCGGATGTGCTGGAAATGCCCTACCGGCCGGGGATCACTGGAGCCGGTCTTCCGGGTGAAAAACCCTTTACCTATCGCTTGGCCGGCCTGTCTTGCCTGGCCGGGGACATTATCGGGGATTATTCCTTTGGCCGGCCCCTTAGCATTGGTGACCGGCTCGCGTTTCAGGACATGGCCATCTATTCCATGGTCAAAACCAACACATTTAACGGCATCCAGCTCCCGGCCATCGCCACTTATGATCCTGAGACCGATGAATTTAAGGTGATACGGGAATTCGGATATCAGGATTATAAAAACAGACTATCGTAAAGGAGAAAATGCTGGAACGACCGACATCTTCAGGGTTGATAACATACGGCTTGGCGCGAAGCACCGTCGTTTATTCTCACGCGAAGCAGCGAAGACCGCGAAAGGATTTTTAAAAAATCGTCTTGGCGTGATAAATAATTCAACGCCGGGGCCGGTCTTCCGCCAGGATCGGAATTCACTTCTTTTGATTTCACTCATCACTCATCATTTTTTTTGGCTCCATGGCCGCTCATTTATTATTAAAATTGCCCCCTGTCTTTTGCCGGAAAAGAATCAAGACCTGCGAAAAACAAATAAATTCAATCCGTAGGCCGGGATTCTTTCCCGGCGATTGACCCACATCCTTTTCCCCGGCTTTCCGTTCCCGACAAATGGCCTGACAAAATGAAAATTGCATGATATGGGTTTTTCTACAGATTCGAAATTCGATGAAGTCAGCTCATAGCCGGGTCTGAGCAAAAAATAGTATTCTCATCATTTAAGGAACCGGTCGATAGGGGATTTTTATGGGAAAAAGATTGTTGATGAAGGGATTAGCGCTAATTGTGTTGACTTCGCTTTGCACAATTTTTTTTCAGTGCAATCTTGCTGAAGCAGCAAATGGAAGAGTTATTATTGTCGATGGAATTAATCCGATATCCACTGCTACTGGCTCTATTTCCGGCGAATCAGGCACGGGTTATCTTTATGCTGCAATTGATTCAGATTGGCAAATAGCATTCCGTGATAAAATAGGTCCAATACAACCATTTTATTGGGCTAATGACGCAAATTACAACGATGCCGCTATTCAAAGTTTAACTGACATTCTAATGAGTGCTTATGCTCAAACAAAATCAGCGAATGCGCCGTTAGTTGTTATTTCTCACAGCTGGGGAACATTTCTGGCTTATGTTGCTCTTTCAAAAAATCCCGATATTGTCGTTGATAAATTGATTACAATGGGCTCCCCATTGGATGCAGACCCTCTGTCGTCTAATCCTGTGCGTAAAATAATCGGATCATTTACAGCTTTAAAGCTTCTCCTACAATTAACAACTGTTCACCCATTGTCAAATGTAAAAATTTGGAATAATTACTGGGCGTCATGTGATTGGGTTTCTGCAAGTATAGATACGACGGGGACAAATAACATTCAGTGCGACTCATCATTTCATGAGGACGGTTTGTGCCCTCTTATTGTAGATTGTGATCCTATAACTTGTCACGGTGGATATTATGAAGATCATATAGAATGGGAACAGATATTATCAGACGCTCTCAATACTGAGTGGCCCCTTGAAATATCATATGATCCTCCCCTCCTCTCGGCACCGGCAAACGTTAATTTTAATGCAATCGGCTCCCTTACAGCAAATGCCATATCTTATACATGGGACTTTGGAGATGATCAGAAGGGCAGCGGAAAGTCTGTATCTCATTTTTATAAGCAGCCCCGTAATTACAATGTCACGTTGACAATGACCGATGGCGCAGGCCCACACGTTCAAACGGAATCTGTGATCGTCCGCCCGCCTGAGATAAAAGTGTCATATCCAGATGGATTTGAATCTCTTCATCGGCATTTTTCAACCCAATCAAACTCTCATGTGAATGATGACTCCGATTATTCATGGAACTATGGCGATGGAACCCCAATTGAAACAGGACGCACCCAAGGACATACCTATCCTGATTCCGGAGACTATTATGTCACGCTCACGCTAACTCTTGATGACGCATCGACAGTATCAAACACCCAGCCTATATTCGTCGGGCCTGGGACAAGGTATATACAGGGTCATACCGTTTTTTATGACGAGACATGGTATACCGGAGGGACGTATGTGGTGCAGGGGGGAATAACTGTAGCTCAGGGGGCGACGTTGGTGATTGAGCCGGGAACAAGGGTTAAACTCAGCAGCGGCGTCCAAATAGATGTTTTCGGCACATTAACCGCCACAAATGTACTTTTCACCTGGGCGGATGGGACGAACCAATGGAGTGGACTTCATTTTGCAGGGGCGGGTTCGAGCGGCAGCAAGCTTGAAAACTGCACGGTAGAGCATGCGTTGGGGGTGGGGTTTGGATGTAATTATTGGGGTTTTCAGGCGGGGGCGATAGTCATAGAGCATGCCTCACCGACGATAACAGGATGCACGATCAAGGATGGTGCGGCTCAGAATGGCATCTGGATGAAGGATGCTTCTCCGATTATCAGCAATAATGCTATCAGCGGGTTTACGTCAGGAGGCGTCCGCTCAGATTCTTATTCTTGCTATACTTCCACTTCTTCACCGACAGTTACAGGGAACAATATAAGCGGCAATGGCACGGGGATAGCTGTCGACAGCCTGGACAGCGGCACCTATCAGGGCAATTCCATTAAAGCCAACTTCTCCTATGGCATTTATTATTCCGGCATTTCCATCATCGACGCAACCAACAACAACTGGGGCGATCCCACCGGCCCCCTGGATGACTCCGATGACCGGGCCACCGGCGGATGGTATAATCCCAACGGGTTTGGAAACAAGGTCAGCGACTATGTGAAATATTCACCCTGGACCGGCGGCAGCATTCCCGTCCCTGGCGATATCAACCACGACGGGAAGGTGGATTTGGCCGACACGGTGCTGGCCCTTCAGATCATGGCCGGAATCGTCCCGACTCCCCCGGTTTTCCTGGATGCGGACGTGAATAATGACAGCCGGATCGGTATGGAAGAGATGATTTATATTTTCGACAAGATGCTGGGGAAGCGGTAATCCATGGCTATCTCATATCAACCCACTTCCATCTCCTCTGCCTCTGATCTTTCGGGATTGAACGATTCGCTATTGAGACAAATCACTGAAGGATTGGTGGAAGAATTTTCACCCGAGCAAATTTTTCTGTTCGGCTCTCATGTCTGGGGAAACCCAGGCCCGGACAGTGATCTGGATGTATTGGTGATCGTTTCGCACAGCGACATGCCGCCCGCCAAACGTGCTGCCAAGGCTTACCGCCGGTTGCGGAACATACCTTATCCATTGGATATCATGGTGAAAACAAGACAGGAGGTAAACCGGTTTTCAAACGTTCCGGCGGCGCTGGAGCATCAGGTGTTGCAAAAGGGTAAACGAATTTATGGATGATAAAGCGCTGCTGGTCAGAAGCTGGTTGATAAAAGCGTTGCATGATCTGGCTGTCGCCAAAAAATTGCAAAACGATGAACATCCGATTCTTGATGTGGCGATTTATCATTGCCAGCAAGCTGCGGAAAAGGCCGTCAAAGGTTTTCTCGTGTGGCGGGATGCGCCTTTCCCAAAAACCCATGACGTGCGTTTGCTGGTGCAGATGGCGGTTTCCATCAATCCGGAGTTTTCCATTCATCAAGATGCGGCGGACATCTTGACGCCTTATGCCACTGAATTCCGGTATCCGGGCGAGGTTATGGAACCTACGGATGATGAAATGGAGGAAGCGCTCAACCACGCGGAAAATGTGGTCTGTTTCGTAATATCATTGCTGCCTGAAGCATTAAAAACCATATTGACCACTTCGGATACGTGAATTATAAAAGCCGGTTGTCATAAGCCTATTGAAAGCTGCCAGCCGCCTCCAGAAAAAATCAACCACAGAGCGCACCGAGATCACAGAATAGGAGCAGCCAAAGATGACTTCCCCTCACCCTTTCCCCGGTTTTCTGGCATCGGAAATCACCCCGGCACAGCCTGAAGAATGCCTGTTTCATGTTATCCCGGTTCCTTACGAAAAAACTGTTTCCTATGGCGCGGGAACTGCGGGCGGGCCCCTTGCCATTCTGGAAAGTTCCCAGCAACTGGAGCTGTTTGACGGCATCAGCGTTCCGGCGGAACATGGGATTTACACCCATCCACCGGTGGATTGTGGTGACTCCGATGAAAAAACCCTTGAAAGAATAACAAAAACTGTCTCAAGCGTGCTTAATCTGAAAAAAATTCCGGTGGTATTGGGCGGCGAGCACACGGTCAGCGTGGGGGCTTTCCGGGCCGTCAAAACCCATTTCAAGGATTTCGGCATCGTGCAGTTTGACGCGCATGCAGACCTTCGCGACACCTATTACGGCACGCCCTTGAGCCATGCCTGTGTCATGCGCCGGGCGCTTGAGATGAATATCCCCATCTTTCAGATCGGGGTCCGCAGCCTGTCATGGGAAGAACACCTGCTGCGAAAGGATCGGCAAATCGGCCATCTGGACGCATCCGCCATCGGCATGGCCCCGGTTCCGGACGTGATCCTGCCGGAGGATTTTCCCCGCAACATCTACATTACCTTTGACGTGGACGGGCTGGACCCGTCCATCATGCCGGCCATCGGCACGCCTGAGCCCGGGGGCCTGAACTGGTATCAGGCGTTTTCAGCACTCAGCACCGTGATGCGGAGACGACAGGTAATCGGGTTTGATGTGGTGGAACTGGCCCCGATCCCCGGCACGCATGCCCCGGAATTTACAGCAGCCCGGCTGATCTACAATCTTTTCGGCATGATCGGAAGGCAAGAGAGGCTGTGACGGCAGGCGGCGGCAAAGTCTTCCGGGTAATGGCCGTTGATCCAGCGGAGCTGGGCCTCAGAAAATGCCCCCGGCGATTCCGGCAGGCGTGGCAGGAACGCATACAGCAGGCGCTGGTCATCCGTGTCGATATCGGCATTGAAGGATTTGGAATATTCAATGCTGGTGATCATTTTCGCGCCCATCCGTTCCAGAACCTGCACCCCGATACGTATGGCCCGGTCTAAAGATTGCCGCATCCGGGTGTCCGCCTCAAGAATATTTCCCACGTGTTTAACGGTCATCAACTGAATTTCCCACTGGGATGTCTGGGCTTTGGGCACAAACAGCATGACATTCTCATCCTCGTGGATCACCAGACTGACGGGGCTACTATCCGCGCCGTCCATTCGCCGGTTGTTGCGGATGGCCTGAAGATAGACTACAAAAAACGATTGACCGGTCTGCTGCCGGTACTCACGGATAAAATCCGCAACCAAATCCCCGCACGCATAAGCAGGCATATGATCACCACCCCGTTCGCCATCCATCGCAACAACCGCCGGAATCATGGCGAACTGCTGGTGTATCTGCTGATGGGATGCATGGAGCCGGTAGCCCGTGGGCGCATAATCGAACCCGAAATTCCACCCCCACAAGGTCCGGGTAAACGCCAAATTGCCGCGCAGGACAGGTGATTGCAGGGCTTCCAGAATATTCCCGCGAAGGTTTTCAAGCTCTTCTTCAGTCATCTGCCGTTTTTCAAATTCCCCGGCGATTCCTGCTTCTTTTGCCAGCCGCACATAAGTCCGCTGATAATACAGGTGACGCAGGGCGGCCATGTCCTGATCCGACAGATCCCTAACCCGGTACCGGACGGCATCGTCACCCATATTGGCCGCGTAATGGCCCCAGGGAATATAGCTGTTTCGGCGAAGGTATTCAAACACATGGGCGCTGCCGCCCATATCCATGTCCCCGGTTTCGCCCACGATCTCGCTGCCGCCCTGAACGCCGGGTTTTAAAACCATGACCCGCTTATAATCATCCGGCAGAAACCGGTTGTTGGCGACGGTTTCATAGAGGGTGTGATCCTTGATTGCAGGACGCATGATGTTTTCCTTGCTTGTTCGATAGCGCAGCCCGATGGGCCGATGGATTGTTTCATCATATATAAACTCACAGGACAACCGGGCCAGACGGACCAGATCGTCCGCGTCCGTGGATGTTGCGGCCACAGTCAGTTGCAAAGGTGTTGGCAGGGTTTGAAAAAAAACATCCAGTTTTTCCGGGGATAAGCCCTTTTCCCCAAACCATTGCCCTATGGTGTCGGTAAACGACATGGATGCCGGTTCCGGGAGCGAGATGGATGACGGGTCTTTTGCTTTCCCGTCCGCCCAGCTTTTACTGA
Organism: Desulfosalsimonadaceae bacterium; assembly: GCA_049297455.1. GTDB lineage: Bacteria > Desulfobacterota > Desulfobacteria > Desulfobacterales > Desulfosalsimonadaceae > SURF-3. The sequence goes on from JBAQUK010000322.1 coordinate 16,434, forward strand.
TATAGGTCACGCCCCGGAACGGAAACGCATTGGGAATCTCAAAAATGGGATCGGCATGGGGTTCTTCCACCTCACCTGGCGGGAAATTACCCTGGTTTGAGAAAAGGCTGCCGTCGTCGGCAGAACCCAACGCATCGACATAATCGTTTTCCCGCAAGTTGGTGACGCTGAAAAAGGGTCTGTGGACGCCGTAAATAAAATGGCCGGAGGGATGGACACAGGTGCGCAAATTCATGAAAGATTCCCTTTAAGCTGTAAATTCTGAATGTTATGATTTTTTATGGTAAAAATTTAGATGACGGCCTGTTTTTTTCAATGGTTTTGTTCGTTCCTTATTTGATATATAATTTCTATACTTTTATAAAAGCATGAAGTCAGGATTTTACTCAAAATAAGGAGAAATTCAATGCATAAGGTAAAAATCATCAAATTGATATGCTTCCTGATTTGTACCGGTTTCATGATGTTTGCCTGCACTACGGTGCCCCTGTCCGGACGACAGCAGATCAACCTGATTCCCCAGAATACCATGATGGCCACAAGCCTTCAGCAGTATAATCAATTTCTGAAAGAGAACAAGGTCAGCCGGAACAAGGAGCAGACCGCCCAGGTCAAACGGGTGGGCAGCAGAATCCGGCACGCCGTTGAGCTGTATTTCAAGCAAAACAACATGAGCGGGCAACTGGCCGGCTATGCCTGGGACTTTAATCTCGTGGAAAGCAAGGATATCAATGCCTGGTGCATGCCCGGCGGAAAAGTCGTCGTATATACCGGCATTCTTCCGCTCACCCAAAACGACGACGGACTGGCGGTGGTCATGGGCCATGAAATCGCCCATGCAGTCGCCAATCACGGAAACGAGCGGGTGAGCCAGGGCCTGCTTGCACAAATGGGCGGCATGGCCCTTTCCACGGCTATTCAGACCAAACCGGAAGCCACACAACAGCTCTGGATGGCCGCATTCGGCCTGGGTGCACAATACGGACTCATGCTGCCCTACAGCCGACTGCACGAAAATGAAGCCGATCGTCTGGGACTGATCTTTATGGCCATGGCCGGCTACGACCCCGGCGCCGCCGTCGGATTCTGGCAACGGATGTCTGCAAAGGCAGGCGGTCAGGCCCCCCCTGAATTTTTGAGCACCCATCCGTCCAGCGCCACCCGCATTCGGAATATTCAGTCCCTTCTGCCCGAGGCCATGAAATATTATCAACCTGGTCAGCCGAAAAACTGAGTCCGGCGCAACGTTTTCAGGGTTATGAGGGATTCGAAAAATTTTAAAATACCACCATGCCGTTCTTCATGCTCATGCTCTTGCTCATGCTCATGCTCTTGCTCTTAATCTGAATCTTTTTTTAAAATCTCAAGAATAAGAGCAAGAGCATGAGCATGAGCAAGAGCATGAAAATGGTATATTAGTAAATTTCAATTCCCTAAAAAGGAGCCAATAATATGAAATTTTTAATCATCGGCGGGGATGCGGCGGGCATGAGCGCGGCCAGCCGGGCCAAACGCAATGATCCGGACATGGACGTGACGGTTCTGGAAAAAACGGCTGATGTATCTTACAGCGCTTGCGGCATGCCGTATAATATCGCTGACCCGGCCCGGGACATAAACGATCTGGTGGTGCGCAAGGCGGAGGTTTTCCGGCAAAAGCAAGGCATCCATCTGCTGACCGGTCATCTGGCGACCGCCATTGACCGGGCCGCCAAAATCGTCCGGGGAGTCGATACCCAGGGCCAGGCGTTTGAACACGCTTACGATCAACTTCTGATCGCAACGGGCGCGTCCGCTGTCCGGCCCGACATACCGGGCGCCGGGCTGCCGGGGGTTCTGACGTTGAAAAGCCTGAATGACGGCAGGAAAATCAAAGCCTATCTGGCATCCGCCAATGTGAAAACCGTCGTGATTCTGGGTATGGGGTTTATTGCGCTGGAAATGTGCGAGGCCCTGCGCGCCAGAAACATCAACGTGATCATGACCAAGCCGGGGCAAACATTTCTTCCCTGGTTGAACAGCGAATTGTCGGCCATTGTGCGGCAGACGGTGGAGGCAGGCGGCGTTCAACTGTGTATGGGCGATGCCGTGGAACGCATTGAGCGCGCCAATCCTCTGCGGGTGGTCTGCGGCGCGCATTCGTTTGAAGCGGATATGGTGCTTGCGGGGATCGGGGTAACGCCCAACAGCGGCCTTGCGGCGGATGCCGGTCTTGCCCTGGGTCCGCAAAAAGCCGTCAGCGTAAACCACCGGATGCAGACATCGGATGAAACCATTTACGCCGCCGGCGACTGCGCGGACGCTTTTCATCTGGTGACGGGCCAGAAAACATGGATTCCGCTGGCCCTGCGCGCCAACCGCGGGGGATGGGCCGTGGCCGACAACGTGTGCGGGAGAAATGTGGAATTGCCGGGAATCACCGGCACATCGGTGTTCAAGGTATTGGATCTCCAGGTGGCCCGGACGGGATTAAATGTTCAGGAAGCAACCGACGCGGGATTTTCCCCGGTGGAAGTGGTGATTACAAGCCGGTCCAGGGCTCATGCCCATCCCGGCTCCACCGACATCCGGGTGCAGATGGTGGGCGATCAAACCACCGGACGGCTCCTGGGGGTTCAGATGGTGGGCAAGGAAGGGGTGGCGCACCGGATCAATGCCCCGGCGGTCGCGCTTTTCAACCGTATGACCGTGGCGGATTTCGTGCAAACCGATCTCGCCTATGCGCCGCCGTTTGGCCCGGTATGGGATCCGATGCTCACGGCCGCCAATCAGTTATTAAAGGATTTATAGACGATAGGCCAGCTTTTGAGAAAATTTGTACGAAATCGTTTGGATAGCAGTTGGATTATCATTTTGATAATATTTAAAATTTTCAGGAATATATACCAGGACACGGGCGTTGATTTTTTCCACATTCTGGCCTTGATCATCGTTTCGGCCAAAATTCCAATCCGAGC
>JBAQUK010000323.1:0-25997 GCA_049297455.1 Desulfosalsimonadaceae bacterium
CATTTCCGCAATCGCGGGCATGGCCCGCTCCTACAGCCGGAGAATGATCAAGCCCGAATCCGTTATTCTTTTCTGGATTTATTCCAATAGTTAGGGTATTTGTACCTTCTATAGTCTGAACCTCCAATCCAAAATCCAAAATTAAAAGGGAGAATCAGAATGGATGAAATCAATGAAACTAATGCTGACGGACAGGATGAACCCGGAATCGAACCCATCGAAACACCGGACGATAGTCTGCTCCCGGAGATCTTGGAGGGGGAGGCGGTAGAGGATTCCGAAGAAGTTTTTGACGAAGGCCTGCCCGAAGAAACCGGCGATCTGATCGAGGACGCCGTCCGGTTCATCAATTTTACCACCAAAAAAATGCTGGCCGACTATGCCCTCAAGGTCGGGAGCTACCTGCTGACGCGGTTTTTTAATGATGATATTGGCCTTGCGACCTCAACAAATCGTTTGAAAAACGTCAGTTTTTCTCAACTCTGCAAACGGCCGGATATCTCCCTGACCCGTCAGGATATGGGGGATATGGTCCGGATTGCGGCCCAGGCACGCCTGTTTCAATCCATTGGAGTCAATATCACGGGTCTCAACTATACCCAACAAAGATATCTGACCCAGCTTCCCCAATCTGAGACCAAACTGGATCTGGTCATGGAATGTATGAATACGGACATGCCAGCCTATATCCTCTATAAGCGGATTCAGGAAATCAAGAAGGGATTGCCGCTGCCGGATGAAACGACGCCCCAGGAAAAGATTATCGGAAAATATTCCGGAACCATGGCCCGGTTAATGAAAAATGCCACCGTGCCGGAACTTTTTACCGACCGGGACAAACTGTACACCCTTGGACCGGAAACCCGGACCCAGCTAAAACAGACTGCCGTTCAATGGATGGCGGACCTTGAAGCAAAACACAAAAAATATCAATCCCTTATTGATCATCTGGATTATATCGCCGCCCATCCGAATTATTAAATTGATCCTGCGGAATATCCCGCAGGATGCCGGATTGGGTGTGGAGAGGTGTAGGGGCGAAAAATTTTTCGCCCATCCCTGGGAAAAATCGCCATACACGAACGTCAACACCAACGGGGTTGCGTAACATTCCCGTGAATCTCCATATACGGACGCAACCCCGGTGGGATTTAACAATATCAGTCTCTTATTGACCATCTGGATTATATCGCCGCCCATCCGAATACGTAAATTGATCCTGCGGGATATCCCGCAGGATGCCGGATTGGGTTTGGCGTGGATTTGAAATGAATGCATGCGGTTGATAATTATAGAAGGGCGGCCAAATTCAGATGCCGGTATATTTTGCCGATTCCGGGAACGAAACCGGAAATGAGAGTTGACAACCTTTCAAAAATTGTCAATTCTTTCAGAAACTTTAGGGCCGCTTGGCATATAGCTTTCCAATGAATTGAACATAATAAGGCAGGTCAATGATGGCAAGAAAAAAGACAACGGATACGGATTGCCCGATTGAGTCCTATGAGCACACGGACAAGCAGCGCCTGAACAATCCCCCCGTCGGGCTGGTGACGCCGGACACCGATCCGGATGCCGGGGCAAAGAAAACCTATGCCTACGATCCGCACCTGGACCCGCAACTGAATTGGGCGGGAAAGACCGAACACACTTCTTTTGAGATCCCGACCGTCTCGCTCCACGTTCACGAACACATTGACCCGCGAACCATCATCGAAGCGGTAAGGAAAACAAGTGGTGACGGGTACAAGCAAATGTCCCTTTTTGAGACCGAGCGCAAGGAACCGCTGCGGGAGGCCGTCGAGTTTTATAAACACGCTCACGGCTGGAAAAACCGTCTGGTGGCGGGCGATTCGCTGCTGGTGATGAACTCGCTCCTGGAAAAAGAAGGCATGGCGGGCAAGGTGCAGATGGTTTATATCGACCCGCCTTACGGCATCAAATACGGTTCCAACTTTCAGCCTTTTGTCAACAAACGCGACGTGAAGGACGGCAAGGATGAGGATTTGACCGCCGAGCCGGAACAGATCCGCGCCTTTCGCGATACTTGGGAGCTGGGGATTCATTCGTATCTGACCTATTTGCGCGACAGGCTGTTGCTGGCCCGTGAGCTACTGACCGAATCCGGCAGCGTTCTTGTGCAGATTAACGCTGAAAATGCCTCGTTGGTACGTCTCCTTTTGGATGAAGTCTTTGGTTCACAGAGTTTTGTAGCTGACATCATTTTTAGAAAAAAGAGCCTCCCTCTTGGCGCGAAACACATTGAGACGATGAATGATCACATCTTGTTTTACGCAAAAGATAGAGAGTTGCTCAAATACAGACATCTTTACCAATATATGGATGAGGTCACACCCCATTGGCGATTTGCTGAATTTGCTGGGGGTGAAGTCAAGAAGATTTCTCCTGCTGAATTTCGCTCATCTGAGCATCCTAAAGGGACACGCCATTTCCGTTTATTCTCTCTTATTGCCCCTTCCTATAATGCAACTACAGATTTTTTTTATGAATTTGAAGGACACAAATATTCCCCACCAAGCAAAGGTTCTTGGGTTGTAGATAAGGCCAAGCTCGACCGACTTGTTCAGGCAGGCCGTATTGATATCGATGGCAGTAGCCTTGGTTACCGTCTTTATTTTGAAGATTTTCCTTTCAGGAAGAACACAAATCTATGGCTCGATGTGGGGGTGTCTTACCAGAAAATCTATGCTGTTCAGACCACAGAACAAGTAATTGCTCGCTGCATTCTGATGACTACCGATCCCGGAGATCTGGTCTTTGACCCCACCTGCGGCTCCGGCACCACGGCATTTGTGGCCGAGCAATGGGGCCGCCGTTGGATCACCTGCGACACCTCCCGCGTGGCCCTTACCCTTGCCAAACAGCGGCTGATGACCGCTGTTTTTGATTATTACGAGCTGGCGCACCCGAAAGAAGGAGTAGGCAGCGGATTCAAGTACAAAACCGTGCCCCACATCACTCTGAAATCAATCGCCAACAATCCGGACATCCGGGAAGGCATGACGCAGGCGCAGATCGATGCTGCCATTGCCCGTCATGCACCTCAGGAAACACTCTACGACCAGCCCCTGGCGGACCGCAAAAAGCACCGCGTCAGCGGTCCGTTTTCTGTAGAGGCCGTGCCTGCTCCGGCGGTCAAATCAATGGAGGAAATTATGGAGGACGGGTCAGGGCCCGCCGATGCCTCCATTGCCCGGTCAGGCGAAACCCTGCGCCAGGGCGAATGGCGGGATGAACTTCAGCGCACGGGCATCCGGGGCAAGGCGGGCCAGCATATCCGCTTCGCCCGGCTGGAACCGCTGCCCGGCTGCCGTCATCTTCACGCCGACGGCGAGACCCGGCCAAATGATGAGGGGGCGGATTCGGTACGGGAGAAGAGCCCGGCTGATACTCCCCAGCGCATTGTCATCTCTTTCGGCCCGGAACACGCCCCCCTCGAACAGCGGCAGGTAGCCCATGCCATCGAGGAATCGCTGACCCTTGTGCCCAAACCCAAACTGATCGTGTTCGCCGCCTTTCAGTTTGACCCGGAAGCGGCCAGGGACATTGACGAAACCAACTGGCCGGGAGTGACCCCGCTCAAGGCGCAGATGAACGCCGATCTCCTGACCGACGATCTCAAGAAAAAGCGGGCAAGCAACGAATCGTTCTGGCTCATCGGTCAGCCGGATATCCGGAAGGAACGAATTACCAGCGGCGAGGACAAGGGCAAGTGGCGGGTCAGCGTCGAGGGGTTCGATTATTACAACACCAAAACCGGCGGGATTGAATCGGGCGGAGCGCATCAGATCGCCGTCTGGATGCTGGATACCGATTATGACGGGCGAAGTCTTTATCCCCGCCAGGTCTTTTTTCCGCAGGCGGGCGGGAAAGAAGGCTGGGCGAGGTTGGCGAAAAACCTCAAGGCCGGGATTGACGAGGGCTTGATTGAAGCCTATCGCGGCACGGTATCCTTGCCTTTTGCGTCCGGCAAGCACATGCGCATCGCCGTCAAGATTGTGGATGACCGGGGCATCGAGAGTTTAAAAATTCTGGAGGTGGCGTGATGGCGAAAACCACCATCGACCGCCTTATCATCAACACACCCTACGAAGAACCGGAACGCCACTGGCGTTATGAGCGGGAAACACGAAGTTTCGATTTGGTGGAGGGCCGCCGCCCGGCGGGCTATGTGGTGGCGTCGGGTGAGTCCAAAGCCTTTGATGATCCAGGTGTTTTTGTGGAAATACCGCTGGTTAACCGGATTCGTCCGCGGGTTGCCGACTGGCGCGAGGCGGGCTATCCGGGTGTGAGCAGCATCACCAAGCGGCTGCTGGAACACTGGCGCAACCCGGAAGAGTTCGAGGCCCGGCGCTTTTTCTTTTGCCAGTTGGAAGCCATCGAGACGCTCATCTGGCTGGCCGAGGCGCCCGCCAGCGAACGCGTGGGAATCGAAATCCCCAATGATGGCGGGGCATTTATGCGCCAGTGCTGCAAGATGGCGACAGGTTCCGGCAAGACCATCGTGATGGCGATGGTGATTGCCTGGCACATCCTGAACAAGACGGCCTATCCCCAGGACACCCGTTTCGCCAAAAATGTTTTGGTGATGGCCCCGGGCCTGACGGTAAAGAGCAGGCTGGCGGTGCTGGAACCGGCGGCTGCAGGCAATTATTACGAAGAATTCAACATTGTGCCATCGGCCCTTCTGGACAAACTGCGGCAGGGCAAGGTGCGGGTGGCGAACTGGCATTCCCTGGCCTGGGACAGCGAGGAACAGGTCAAAAAAAGGCGAAGCGTGGACAAGCGCGGCGTCAAGAGCATTGAAGCCTACACCCGCGAGGTTCTGGGCGATATGGCGAATGCCCGCAACCTGCTGGTGATTAATGATGAGGCCCACCATGCCTGGCGGTTCAATTGGAACTCGGAAGGCAAATACATGCGCAGCCGGGACATGAAAGACAGCGCCTATGAAGCCACGGTCTGGATCGGCGGACTGGACCGGCTGCATGGTTCGCGGGGCATCCTCGCCTGCTATGACTTTTCCGCCACGCCCTTTACACCGTCGGGCAAGAAAAGCAGCGATGAATCGCTTTTCGGCTGGATCATCAGCGATTTTGGGTTGAATGACGCCATCGAGTCAGGACTGGTCAAAACGCCCCGTGTGGTAGTAAGAGACGACGCCGTGCCGGATGCAAAAACTTATAAATCGCGACTTTACCATATTTACAATGACCCGGACGTAAAAGACGATCTGAATCAGAAGGCCGCACCTCCAGAAATGCCGCTGCCCGACCTGGTGTTGAACGCTTATGATCTGCTGGGTTATGACTGGCGCGAGGCGTTGAAGGCCTGGAACGAAGTCAATCTGCCCACTCCGCCGGTGATGATCACCGTCTGCAACCGGACGGAGACGGCGGCGCGGGTCAAGCACGCCTTTGACTCCCGGCGGATTCATATTGACGAACTGTGCGACCCGGAACGTATCCTGCACATTGATTCCAAGGTGCTCAAGGATGCGGAAGAGCGGGAAGAGCCGGTTGTGCCATTGGAGACGGCGGCGGAAGCTGACGCTGAGACTGAAGAAGCCGACGGACCAGTTGAACGAAAGCTGACCAAGGCCGAACAGGCTGAACTCCTGCGCCAAAAGGTGGATACGGTGGGCAAAGCCGGGCAGCCGGGGGCGGGCATCCAGAATGTTATCTCCGTGGGGATGCTCTCCGAAGGCTGGGACGCCAAGACGGTGACGCACATTATGGGCCTGCGGGCGTTTTCAAGCCAGTTGCTGTGTGAACAGGTGGTAGGGCGCGGCCTGCGGCGGACATCTTATGAAGTGATAAAAACCGTCGATCCTGAAACGGGGAAAGAAGTGGAGCTGTTCGAACCCGAATACGTCAATATTTTTGGCGTGCCCTTTACATTTCTGCCGCATGAAGGCGGCGACGGGCCGCCGCCTCCGCCACCCCCGCCAAAGACCGCCGTCGAACCGGACCCGGATAAGGTGGAATTTGAAATCACCTGGCCCAATGTAGTGCGGATTGAGCGCGTCTTTCAGCCGACCTTGACGCTGGACTGGGACAAAGTGCGACCGCTGGAACTGGACGCCGCCCAAACGGCGCAGGTGGCTGAATTGGCCCCGGTGCTGGAAGGCAAACCGGACGTGAGCCAGGTCAGCCGCATTGAGTTGGAGAGGCTGGCCCGGGAGTTCCGCACCCAGCGCATTATTTTCGAGACGGCGAGGGATGTGTTTGACCAGATGAAGCAAACGTGGCGGGGCAGCCGCGAGGTTTTGCTGGCCCAGTTGGTGCGTATCGTGGATACGTTTATCCGCTCAGACAGAATCTCTATTTCCCCGCCGCTTTTTTATCAGGATGAACTGCGCCGCCGGTTGATCATCACCCTCAATATGTCGCGGGTGGTGCAGCACATTTGGGAGGCGGTGCGGCAGGAGAACACCGAACGCATGACGCCGGTTTATGATCGGGACCACCCCATTCGCGCTACGGGTGAAATGCGCACCTGGTATACCGGAAAACCCTGCGAGCGGACAAGGAAATCGCACATCAGCGTCTGCGTCTATGACAGCACTTGGGAATCGGCGGATGCTTTTGCCCTGGATGACAGCGAACACGTCGCCGCCTGGGCGAAAAATGACCATCTGGGGTTTGAGATTCTTTATGTTTATCGGGGTGTTGTGCGCAAATACCGGCCCGACTTTCTGGTGCGGCTGACGAGTGGCGAAATGCTTGTTCTGGAGACAAAAGGGCAGGACACGGAGCAGGATCAGGTCAAACGGCGTTATCTGGAGGAGTGGGCGCAGGCGGTAAACGCGCAAGGCGGCTTTGGACGCTGGCGATGTGCGGTGGCGAAAGCGCCGGGAGAGATTCGGGATATTCTGATCAGGAATAGCACAACCGAAGGGAGAGAATAACAAAGGTCGGCAAGCTTACCTTATTATATTAATGTAGAAATATTTATCGATATCAAAAGGAAGGAAAATTTGTCGGAATTTGAATAAATTCCGGTTAAAGCGTATAAGACGCTGATCCTTGGTTTTTGTTCCCCACACGGCCATTCAAAATATGATCTATTCAAATAGGTTGAGGTTTTTGGTTTTGCTACAGCCTACAGCCTAAACACCTAAACCGCTGAAAAGCTACAGCCTGAACACCTAAACCGCCAAAAAGGACTCACTCAATGACACGCATTATACCTGAAAAAGAATCATTGACCGTTGAATTCAAGAGCGACCGGAAGCGACTGCCTGACCGGGATCTGCTGGAAGCGGTGGTTTGCCTGGCCAATACCGACGGCGGCGATATTTATCTGGGCGTTGAAAATGACGGCACCCCCACCGGGCTCCATCCGGAGCATACGAATCTCATGGGAATGGCCGCGATGATCGCCAACCGAACCATTCCGCCCATCAGCGTCCGGGTCGAAGCAGTGGATACAGCAGGCGTTCGGATCGCCAGGATATCCGTCCCCCGATCCCTTCGACTTGTATCAACCGCCGATGGCGTGCTTCAGCGGCGGCGGATCGGGGTTGACGGCTCCCCCCTCTGCGTCCCGTTTTACCCCCATGAATTTATCCAGCGGGAAGCCTCCCTTGGTGTTTTGGACTACAGCGCCATGCCGGTCATGGATGTCGGCCCGGATGATTTTGACCCCCTTGAGCGGGAACGACTGCGTCAAATGATCGCCCGATATGGCGGAGATGCCACACTTGCCGGGCTGGATGATCGGGAGCTGGATGGCGCCTTGGGGTTTGTCCGGCTGGAAAACGGCCGTCGAACCGCCACCGTCGCCGGCTTGTTGATTTTGGGCCGGGAATCGGTGTTGCGGGAAAAAATGCCTTCCCATGAAGCCGCCTTTCAGTCGCTGGAAGGCACACAGGTCAAGGCCAACGATTTTTACCGCACCCCGCTTTTAAAAACATTTGAACGGGTGATGGAACAATTTTCCGCCAGGGTTCAGGAAGAAGAATTGCAGGAAGGGCTTTTCCGGGTGCCGATTCCGGATTTTGACCGTCGGGCGTTTCGGGAAGCTTTTGTCAATGCGTTGATTCATCGGGATTATACGCGGCTGGGAGCCACTTATGTACGCATGGAAGCCGATGGGATCACCATCAGCAACCCAGGCGGCTTTGTGGAAGGCGTGACCTTGCAAAATATCCTGATTGTTGAACCGAAACCCAGAAATCCATTGCTGGCGGATGCCATCAAGCGGATCGGGCTGGCTGAACGGACAGGACGCGGCGTGGACCTGATCTATCAAGGGATGCTTCGCTACGGCCGCCCGGAGCCGGATTACTCCCGCAGCGACAACACCGGCGTTGTGGTTCGGCTCAGCAGCGCCAAACCGGATGTTGATTTTTTACGAATGGTCATCACGTCCGAGGAAAAATCCAATGCCCCGCTGCCCTTGGATTCCTTGATTATCCTTGCGCGTTTGCGCAGGGAAAGAAGACTGAGCGTCAATGATCTTTCTCCGGCGATTCAGAAAAGTGAGTCATCGGCACGCGCCGTGCTGGAACGACTGTTGGAAGCCGGGCTGGTTGAGGCCCACGGCATCAAAAAGGGCAGAACATATACATTGAGTGCATCCGTTTACCAGAAAATGGGCAAAACCGAGGGATATATCCGGCAGGCCGGATTTGATCCGATTCAGCATGAACAGATGGTGGTTAATTTTCTGAAAAAACGAAACCGCATCAAACGTCAGGAAGTCGCTGAATTATGCCAGATTGGACCGTACCAGGCGACCCGGTTGTTGGATAAACTTGTAAAAAACGAGAAATTACAACGCATTGGACGGCACCGGAGCACTTATTACGTGTTGATAAATGAGCGACAATGAGCGCGCTCGTTAGCTGAATGAGCGCGCTCGTTTTTATGAGCGGCTTGCTCGGTGAAAATATTTATTAATAATTTAAAAACAATTAGTTGTAAAATATAAACCCATGCAGAGGGAATCGCGCACCTTTTACAAGATGTTAAAAACAACTTGTACGGACAAGGAATTAATAGCGTATTAACCGGCATATTCATGCGCTATTGAATGCGCGGACTACCCTATTTATCAACGATAATGCATTGTTGAATTCCTGACACAAGTTCTTCACATGCCCCGATAAACCGGAATCCCTTCAATGGGTGTTCAGGGGGAATGAAAGTGCTTGGTTCCAATAAGGCATATAACGTTCATAGACCCTTTTTAGCGGCAACTATTCCCATTGCCATCACGCAGCGCCTCGATGATGAACTGCTCAGCAGATGGCCATTCAAAGTATGATCCATTCAAACAACATAAAACAGAACTGTAAAATAGTGGCTGAGGCTGCCCGCCAGGACGAATAAGTGCCAGATGCCGTGAAATGACGCATACGCTCATCCAGCGAGTAAAAAATGATGCCAAACGTATAGGAAAGCCCACCCAGCAGAAGCCCCCAAAAACCCGTTAAAGGCAACACCCGCAATAACGGTTTAAGCGCAATCAGAATAATCCAGCCCATGAGGACATAAATGATTATCGGCAGAATGCGTGCCCCCTTTTGAGGTATTGAATCGATCACTATCCCCAGTATCGCCAGGCTCCAGACAGCTCCGAAGATTGACCAGCCCCAAACGCCGCGAAGCGTTATCAGCGTAAAAGGAGTATAACTGCCGGCAATCAAAAGATAAATCAAGAGATGATCAAATTTCTGGAAAACCTTTTTGGCCTTCCCCTGTGTGCTGTGATAAACGGTTGAAAAGGTATAAAGCAGGAACAGGGTGATTCCGTACACACTGAAACTGACTATTTTCCATGGATCACCCTGACGCGCAGCCAAAACAACCAGCACCACAAGTCCGGCAAGGGCCAATGCCGCGCCGATCAGATGGCTGATGCTGTTAAACCATTCCCCTTTATACATCTGTATGTCCTATCAAGCATGTTCCGGATTTGATTTTCACAATAATCTGAACGAAGAACGCCCGGTATTTCAAAATACGGAATCGTTATCTTTCCCATGCCTCACTATAATTCAGAATTTGGACGTGGGTTTCAGGGCATATCTCCGCCATTTCCTTTTGAAACGCTTCAAGGCAGTTGTCTTTGAGTAAAAATCTGTTTAAAAACGGGAGTTTCACTGTAAAGTGATAGTGGATGGGAATTGCAACCGCTGCATTTGAGAGGTTCACCAATCGGGCCGCTTCTTTCGGTCCCATATGAAATTTTATAAAACCAATTGCACCGCCCGATATCGGAATCAAACACACATCCGGCCTGTTGGCGATTAAGGCATTGGCAAGGGGTTCGCTATATTCGGAATCACCACCGAAAAAAATTTTACCCTCTTTTGCGCCGATCAAATATGTTGCCGTGCCGCCGATATGTTTGCCCGGCAAGGTTTTTATTTCAACATCATCAAGAAAGAATGTATCTTCATTCAGAACCGGATGTATTTCTTTAAAACCCGCCTTTCTTGCGGCATTTTCATAAGGTTTGAAAATGACCACCGGAACATTTTTGGAAATTTTTAACAATGTACTGGGATCAAAGTGATCCGCATGCCCGTGGGAAACGAGAATCAGGTCCAGCGGCGGCAATTCGTCAGCGTTGAATTGCCCGCGATGCCGAAGCTGGCCCATATACAAAGGGTCTGTGAGCCAGGGATCGGTAAGTATTCTTTTACCATTTACCTCGATTATTAATGTTGAATGGCCCAGCATGGTGATTTTCATGACCCGCCTGCTCCTATGCCTATGGGTGATGGCATAGGCACACACTTAACCGGCCCGGCGATCTTTAGATGTTTTGGACAGGTAATATTCATAATTCCCCTCATAAATGATCATTTCCCCGTGGTCAATCTCAAAGACGCGCCCTACGAGCGACCGGAGAAAATGTCTGTCATGGCTGACCAGAACCACCGTGCCGGTATATTTTTGCAGGGCCGCTAAAAGAATCTCCCGGGACTGGATATCCAGGTGATTGGTGGGTTCGTCCAATATCAGGAAATTAAGGGGGCGGGCAAGCAGGGTCGCCAGAACAATCCGGCTTTTTTCACCACCCGAGAGCATATCGATCCGTTTGTCAACGTCGTCTCCCTGAAAGAGAAAGGCCGCACATAGATTGCGCACCACGCCGATACCTGCTTCCGGAATGGCATCTGAAACGGTTTCAAACACGGTCTTTTTGGGATCAAGAATATCCATGGCATGTTGACTGAAATAGCCGGGGGCCACATTTGCCCCGATCTTGATGGCGCCGGTGGTGGATTTGGTTTGTCCTGCCAACACTTTAAGAAAGGTTGATTTGCCCGCGCCATTGACGCCCACCACCGCAATCTTTTCCTGGCGGCTGATCACGCCGGAAATCCCGCCAAACACGGATTTTGTGCCGCCATCCGGCAGGGGCCATGTTTTGCCCAGGTTTTTTATCCGGACGACATCATCACCGGTGCGCGGAGGCTCGGTAAACTCAAATTTGATGGTTCTTTGTTCCGGGGGTAATTCGATTCGTTCGATTTTTTCAAGTTTTTTAATGCGGGATTGCACCTGGGCTGCATGTGAAACACGCGCTGCAAAACGATTGATAAAATCCTCTTCTTTGGCCAGCATTTCCTGCTGGCGGCGGAAACTGGCCGGAAGCTGTTCTCTCCTGATGTCGCGTTCGCGCAGGTAAAAGTCGTAGTTTCCGGAGTAGGTGGTGATGGTTTTGTTGGCCACTTCGACAATGCGGTTAACGATCCGGTTCATAAAATCATGATCATGGCAGGTCATGAGAAGTGCGCCTTTGAATTCACCGGCAAGCCATTCTTCCAGCCAGACAATCGATTCCACGTCCAGATGATTGGTGGGTTCGTCAAGCAGGAGAACCTCCGGATTAACCGTCAGTATTTTTGCCAGGGCAATCCGCATTTTCCAGCCGCCGCTGAATGACTCCACCGGATGGTTATAAGCGTCCGGGCCGATGCCAAGGCCGGTCAGCACAGTCTGGGCACGGGATTCCAGATCGTAGCCGCCCCGGTGTTCAAATTCTTCCACGGCATTGCCGTATCGTTCAAGCAGTGCCGCCATGTCATCATCACTCATCGGGGTTGCCATGGCGATTTCCATTTCACGGATCTGGGCGCCCAGACGAACCACATCCCCGGATTCGGACATTACCTCTTCAAGGGCTGACCGGCCGGACATGTCCCCCACGTCCTGGGAGAAGTACCCGATATTTATTTTTTTTCGACAGGAGATATCGCCGCCGTCAGTTGCCTCCTGTCCGGTAATCAGGCGGAAGATGGTTGTTTTGCCGGCCCCATTGGGACCGGCCAGGCCGGTGCGCGAACCGGAATGGATCTGCAGGCTCGCATTTTTAAAGAGAATCCGGTCTCCATGCTGTTTGGTGATATTCGTAAGGTGAATCATGCTGTTACTCCAAAAAATTCGTAGCAATACCATGACAAATGATGAGGGGCAAGCCTATTCATGCAAATTAAATGGGTTGGGATAAAACATGGGACATTTTGAAATATTAAAAAGGTGAAATGACCACCGGGGGCTGTTTTTTTGTCGGGAGTGTGGAGGACGGCTTTTCCAGGGCATAAAAATGTGAGCCCAAGGGAGGGATTGATCAAAAAATCCCCCTCAATCAATCCTCACGGGCCACTTTGGACACACATGCGCGGACCGGAAGTCAGTTCGTTTTCCCTGGCAGGAATGGAAATCAGCGGGTTGATGTCAAGAAGCAGGTCAATCGGATTAAGAAAAAAGCGGGTATCCCTGCGGACTTTAGAGCCCTGCACGGCCTTCGTCATCTGTATGCAAGCATTCTGGCAAGTTCCGGGGAAGTAGATATGTACACTATTCAGAAACTGATGACGCAACGCAACGCGCACTTGAGAGACGAAGCGCTCCACAGGGCTTCCAACATAGCCGGGGAGATCATCGGCGAAGCCATGAAACAACCTGCCAATAAGAAACCAATCGAAATTAAAAATAAAAACCGCCAATGATCCGAAGCTTCCCTTGACAAATTATCATCAGATGATAACCTGTATTGACAGGTGAAGATGAATACTGAAAAAGATTGTTCCCTTGATGCGTTGTTGAATCTGGATGGCGAAATCTTTCCCATGAATAACGGTTGCTGGGTGAAGTTCGAGGCCAAAGCCATACCGCGCAGTAAAGAGATGCCGCATGGGGTAAAATACTCACTGACATTGCATGACCGGTTGAACAACCGGGTTGTGGGTTTCGATAATGCCCATGCCGTGCAACCTAAAAAGCTGAAAGGTTTTTCCGGGCGGAAAATCAAATGGGATCATGCGCACCGGTTGAACACGATAGAATCTTATAACTTCAAATCCGCCGGCCAGTTGCTTGAAGATTTCTGGAAGGCGGTGGATCAATACTTGGAAGGATAAACATCATGGCGGAAAAAATGATGAGAATCGGTATTATGTCAAAGGAAGATTACCGCAGGCGGACGATTGCCATTGCCAGGGGAGAATATATCCCCCCGAAAGACGCCCCGAAAATCTGGTTTGAATCCATGGAGTCCCTGGGGCAAACCTTGAGCGGCCAAAACCAGAAACTTTTGCGTTTGATCAAGGACAGCAATCCGGCATCCCTGACTGAGCTGGAAACAATATCAGGCAGAAAAAAATCAAACTTGTCACGGACGCTTAAAACCCTGTCTAATTACGGCATTGTTGATCTCGTCAGGGAAAAGGGCGCGGTTCGTCCTGTTGTCAATGCCACGGATTTCCAGGTGGAATTAAGCATTTGACAGGGGATAAACATCTCTTCATTGGGGGATAGGGAAGCGCACTCGACAAGGCCGGACATCCTGACCGGCTCCATCTTCCACCGTTCAATTTTGTTGCGATGTATAATGAAAACAAAAAGGAATCTTTTTCGGTGGCAACCCGGAAGCCCCGTAAAAAAGGGTAAGGTATAACTGAACAAAACATTCAGGAGAAAAAACCGGGGGCGTGAAAGCGCTTCCGGTTTTTTTATTGGACGCTGGTTTTTGAACTTGGGTTGGAATTTAAACAAGGCAATAAAAAAAGGGTTTAAGAACTTGTCTTAAACCCTTGTTTTAATTATGGTAGCGGGGACAGGATTTGAACCTATGACCTTCGGGTTATGAGCCCATCCAAATAACGAGTTAACCATATGATATTCCTTTATATTTTATAATTTTTTCCGGTTGTTTGTGGGAATCCTGCGGGACTCGGTCTAATCCATTGACAGCATGGAGTTTATGCTCCTGTGTCGGATGCTGATAACGAGCGGCGGCGCTTTGGGTTTTATGCCCCATAATTTCCATAATCGTTTTCGGATGGTAACCCATCATGCCCAGGCGACTTCCGAAAGTGTGACGCAAATCGTGGAACCGAAACCGGATGCGTTTCTTTTGACCATCTTTCGATGCTTCCCATTTTTCAAGTCCGGCATTGGCAACAGCACGCCAAAAACTGTTTGTCAGTTCCTTAATTTGTTGTCCGGTTTTTGTGTGAAAAACAAATTCAGATTTTTCATTTCCAACATCGAACCGCCGGGTTAAAATTTCCAGGGCAGTATTACAAAGCGGAACATTCCGGGAATCCCCATTTTTTGAATCGGACACGAAAACATATTTCTCATTAAAAAAAACATCCTGCTTTTTTAAATTGAAAATTTCCCCTTGTCTCATTCCCGTGTAAGCTGCAAACTTCACCAGATCGTGCAGATATTCCCCGCCTTTGCGTTGAGGCCGCTTTGAACATTCTTCCAAAAGTCTTGTTTCATCTTCCGGACTGAGTATCCAGTCTCGTTCATTGTGGAGTGCAAATTTGTTGACCAGATCAGCCGGATTTTTTTGCAGATAGCCCCAATTTACAGCGATCTTAAGCATGTTTTTCAGTGTTTCAATCTCACGGTTGACGGTTGCATGCGCCCGTCCCTGTTTCAACCTGAAAATCTTGAATCGTTCAATTTCAAGGGGATTAATTTTTTGAATAAGCTTTCCTTTGAAATGCGGCGATAAAGCATTGATCGACGTTCTGTTGCGTAAAACTGATGAAGCCTTTTTTTCGGTGACCGCAAATTCAAGATATTTTTCTGCAAAGGCTTCAAATTTAATCAGCTTGGATTTCCGGATGTGACTGCCGTCTCGAATTTCAAGTTTAAATCGATCTTCTTTGACCTGTGCTGCGGTTTTGCCGATTTCTCCCCAGCTTTTAATATAGCGCTGCCCTTCAAAAACGAAGTCTGTTACCCACTGCTTGCCTCTTAAATACATAAAGGAATCCTCCCTTACTTCATGCTAAATGGTAATATTTCACCGAACCGGTTTTGATCTGGTAGATCATCCATGAATTCATCATCAGTTTTTGCTGTTAAGTTTAAAAATTGCTGAACGTTTCGACATTCTTTTTCCATTTGCGTAATAATCTTCTGCAAGGTTAATGCGGCACCCTCAGCACCATCAATTTCTTCTGCGATTTCCTTTTTACAAATTTTTAATGCAGACAAACCAGTTTCCACAACATACAAAAAATTTTTCAAGCGGTCAGAAGCAGTTTCGTTATTGCCATTCTTCATAATAGTTCTCCTTTTTTTCCCAGGTTAATAAACAAAAAAAGCGCGCCTTACGGTGTCTCAAGCCTTGCAGGGCTTCCCGGCTGTTTCCAGTACCGGCACCGTGGCGCGCACGAATTCCTGATTATCATATGCAAAAATAAAAGCCAAATAACGGTTGGCCGCCGTGCAAGTTTGAGAGGTCTTTGAGGTCTTCAAAATATCAAATCCGGTTTAATTTTGTCAAATTATTTATTTATTGAATACTATTCAATAAAAAGCCTGTCAAGAAAATATTTTTTAACATGTTAAATTTATTTAGCTTTATTGGTTGTGCTTTTTTAAAAGCTTATAAATTTTTAATAAATACAGTAACTAATTAGCATGACTTTATATATGATAAAGGCATTTTTTACTAAATATCAATCAGCTATACATATGTGGTAGCAAGTAAATAACAATAAAATTAGAATCTTAAAAAAAATATTAAGAAGATATTGCTTGACATACGAAAAAAATAATCTATCTTAAAGACATACAAATTAGGATTATTCGACAACATACATACTCAGGAGAAAAAAATGGAATATCCCAAGCTGATGCCAGGCCAACTTGCTTTTTCGACATTCGACACGGCAAAAATCCATGGAGAACTTCCGGCCACATTTAAAACATTAATGGCCAATGGAGTCATTACCGGTGGGACAAAAGTTCAATGGGGCTCCGGCTATCGATCGGTTTTCGGAATGACAGCTCAATATCGAATAGGTGCGTTTTTTAGACTTAAGCATTACTTTCGGAATGATGTGGCGGCACGTCTTGCTCAAGGCTTGTGCGTTGATGATTTCGCCGGGATATTGATTGTTGGCAAAGATCGGCAGGCCATAATTTCGGCGTCGGCGGATCAACTTGCCGGCTTAAAAGAAGTTGTTAACGAATCTGAAACGGCCGTGGTTGTGAATTTGCTGATGATTAAAGCGTCTGTTGATGCTGCAATTGAGCGTTTTTATAAAAATTAAGAGGCCAAAAATGCAACACGAAGAATTTTTAACAGTTGATGAAGCGTGCGCCCAGGAATTGAACTGGTTGACTCCAGGTGCAGTCCGGAAACTCATAACGCGCCGGAAAATCCCGTTCAGGAAACCAGGCGGACGCCTGGTGTTACTACGTTCCGAAATTCGCGCATGGGTAAAAAGTGCGCCGGGCGTGAAGCCTGATCAAATTTAACAGTAAAAATACATCAAAATCTTGGGGGTCGCTCCCCTTTTACGTGAAATCCCGCCCGGCAAGCGGAGGCATGCGCCTATACGGAGGCGTTACGGAATCGCCGGGTGGTTTTCACAAATTTTTCAACAACCTGTACCGTGAACGGGAGATTTGTCATGAAGAAAAAAAATGAACCGTCGTTTTGCGTCTATTGCCAGGGGGAGGCCTCAACAACGAAAAAACAAACCTTCGAATGGAAATTATCCGGAACCCTTTGGCGCCACGACTTCGAAATCCCAGTATGCAGTCGATGCGCCGATGAAATGACGCTGACATGGGCCGACGTTGATGATCGTGAAGAATTGTTGAAAAAAGATGAAAGGCTGGTACGCCGGAAATGACGCATGATTTCCAAAAACTCAAAGACTTCCTTCCACCCATGGCGGATCTCATTCCCGGCAAGGTTCAAAAAACACCGGGGGAATGGAGTTCACCGTGCCCATGGTGCGGCGGCGATGATCGTTTCGTATTTTTTCCCGATGAGGACGACGGTCACGGCCGTTTTCTGTGCCGCCAATGCGGGGCAAAGGGGGACTTGATTGATTTCCATGCCCGGATGAATGCCACGAACATGCGGGGGTTGATCCGGCAATTCCTGCCCGGCGATGCCGCGGGCAGCTTGTCAGTGGTGCCCCAGGTGAAAAAGGCTGTCCAGACCCCGGCCCCTGCCATCCCTCACCTGCCAGGTCCGACCACTACCCGCCCGGCAGGTGAGGGAAAAATGACCCCCGATGAAGTTCAGCGACGTTGGGTTCAAATTCAAGAGAGATCCGCCAAAATTAAAAATCCAAAAAATAACGGCTTTTTGCTCCAGTGTTTTTTGCAACAAAAACGGAATATTTCCCCAGTCATTATCAATCAGGCCACCGATGCAGGAAACCTGACCATTCACTGGTATGAGTTGCAATCATGCCAGATGTATAATCTGCATCAACGTGAAATCGTCCCCGTGGTGTCCTTTTTATATAAGGACGCGGCCGACCGTCCGTGCGCAATACAGCACTGCGATGAAACAAAAAACGGATTAAATCTTTCCGGTGCCTGCAAGGTTTTTGAGCTCGGAAGCGCTGCGGCGGCGGCTTTTTTTATGGCCGGAAAATCCCTGGATGAAGCGGACACAGCAATTCTTGTCGAAAGTCCGGTCAACGCAATGAGCGCGGCCTGTGTCCATCCTGAAGCTGCCTGCATTGGTTTGTCCAACGCAGCCGGCGGGAAGGTGAAACATATCCGTGAAAAGTTAAAAAATAAAAAAGTGGTGTGTTTTTTCGACGCGGACCAGGCAGGGGACCGGGCGGCGCTTGATGCGGCGGCGGCGCTGAATCGGGCAGATGTTTTGACAGTTAAATGGCCGCCGGAAACACCGGAAGCGTATGATGTAAACGATTTGTTGAAATTAGGCAAAAGACAGGAAATCTCTGAAATGATTCAAAACGCTGAAGTGATCGACCTTGATACCGCAAAGGCGGCGGTAAAAGAAAAACAGCCGGCCCAGACAACAGGTCAGGATGCAATCAATGAAAAAATTTGCCAAATAAATAAATCCTATGCGGCCGTAATGTCAGGTTCTTCGTTTTGCATCATGAAGGAAGATTTTGACGTAGCTCTGGAACGCCATGACATCCACTTACTCAAAACCTCCGATTTCCATAATTGGTTCGCAAACGACAAGGTTGAAGTTTCCAAGGGTGAAAAAACTGAACAAATAAGTATTTCAAAACTATGGTTCACAAGCCCGCTCCGACGACAATTCAAGGGAATCGTTTTTGCACCAGGGAAAGAATGGCCGGGATATTACAACCTTTACCGGGGGCTTGCGATCAAACCAATTCAAGGGAAATGGAACCTTCTCGAAAACCATCTGTACGATATTATCTGTGGCGGCAATAATCAGTTATTTCAGTGGGTGTATTGCTGGTTGGCGCGCATAGTCCAAGATCCGGGAGGGAAGCGCCCCGGCACTTCAATTGTTCTGCGGGGCAAACAAGGCTGCGGCAAGGGCACTTTAATGTCCGCTTTCGGTCCCATCTTTGGCCGTCATTACCTCCCGGTCACAAAGAAACAAAGAATTTTTGGGAATTTCAATAGCCTGCTGAAAGATGCTATCGTTGTTTTTTTGGACGAATCGTTTTGGGGCGGGGATAAACAGGAAGTCGGAATTCTCAAAACCCTGATAACAGAAGAAGAAAACACGATTGAACATAAAAATAAAGACGCATTTTTGGTAAAAAGTCATGTGAACCTGATTATGGCATCCAATAATGATTGGTGCGTGCCTGCTGGTATTGAAGAGCGGCGATTCTGTGTCATGGATGTCTCCGAAAAACATATCGGTGATCGGGAATATTTTAACAGAATCAATAAGCAGCTCGATAATGGCGGGCGGGAAGCCATGCTTTACGATCTTTTACACACTGATATTTCATCGATCGACCTGCGAACCATCCCGCGAACTGATGCGCTGGTTGATCAGATCCTTGAAACAATGGATACCGTTGAAATTTTTTGGTCCACCTGCCTTTACACCGGAATCATTTGCCAGCACCATATGAATTATTGGAAAGACGATGATTTTTTCCCGGTTTCGATTATTCATAATGCTTATCTTGATTTTTGCCATGAACATAACAAAAAACACCCGAAAGCATTTCGTGAGTTTAAAACAAAACTGAAAAGCATATCGAATGAAGCTATTATATTTAAACGGCAAAATGATCAAAGCAATTGCCATCAAAAAATACAGACGGTCCGCTTGCCTGCACTGAATGTTGCCCGAAAGACTTTTGAAAAGGCTATCGGTAAAAAAATGGATTGGGGCGATAAAGATGATGATGATGGTGGATATAGTGATGATTGATGAAAAAATCGGTCGTTCTTAATTCATTTGCGCGTCTATCTGTCCATCTGCCCAAACAACAAACTTGTAACTATCTAATAATATATGGTTTGGACACATGGACGGATAGACAAATGATTTTGATAATATTCATACAAATTTCAAAAACAAAAAATGGAGCAAAAAACAAAGCATGAAATTTGAAAAACTCCCAATATATATTTCTATCTGTCTTATCTGTCTATCTGTCCAAAATAGAATAATATATAATAAAAATAATAAGTTATATTTGGACAGATAGCAGACAGATAGAAATAAAAATAAGTGGTATCTATCCAAAGAAAGCCAGCGTCTATTTTGTGTATAAAATGTTAACGCGATAAAAAGGAAAATAAAAAGCCTGATGCCGGGCGGAGATATATCATCCGGTCCAGACCTTCCACCGGCACTCGGTCGGCTTCATCCTTCCGGGGTCCGGTCCATCCATCCGCCCACCCTGCCAGGTCAGATGGTATCAATATCCGATATCAATTTTTAAAGGTATTGATTTTAACGACTGGATGCGATAGAGGGAATCAATAGACGGATCGGTGGAATAGGTGAAACGCTCCGGGAGATATCGGCGGAATAATCGGTAAACTTTTTGAGCGGTCAAAATCGGTCAAATATAACTAATATGTAATAAATTCAACAATTTAACATAAAAGTTTACAGATTGTTTGTTATCAGACGTTGTTATGATTTCAGGCATTTACAAGCGGTATTTTATGAGATAGGTAAAATCGAAGGAAAAACCGGTTATTCGAGACACTTTTTCCGGACGTATCTTTTCCCATTTTGCATGCAAAACAAAGGGGATTAAAAAGGCATTCATGAATTCTTTACCAGTAAATCAACCAGAAGACAAGCCATTAAACATCATGACGCTGTTTGAAGCGGCTCTTAAAGCCGATGGTTCTATTGATATGCGCTCGACTTATGGGCGCTCCCTGCGGGCAATCAGGGATTCCTTAGACGCTGATCTAAATGGGAGTGCTGAAGCTTTCTTAAAGAAAGACATATCGACACTGGTTATCCTGGAGAAAACCGTTGAATCTTATTTGTTGAGCAATCCATCATCTATCATCAGTGACAAGGGTTTAAACCCATTGATCACCGGTGACTTGATGAAGCTTCAGGAAGCAAAGCGCCGGGCCTTAACCTTCTTGATTGACTTAAAGAAAAAAGAAAAAAATAAAGGAAAGTTAAATAAAAACAGAGATTTAAACAATATTTGTTTCGAATAATCCAACTGACTTTATGGGATATAAAGCCATTTTCGAAGGTGGAAGCCCCAAAAATCGGGCGCTGGCCGGGGCGGGGTGGTGCGTAAATATAATTTTTTCGATTTTCAGCAATTTCCAGCGTCCGGGGACCGGGAACCAAAACCGAACAACAAAAAAAAATGACAATAAGCATATGAATTTTTCAGAGCGTTTAAAATTATGGCAGGGCGGGGAACCCGGGTTTTATCAATGGGTGAGTGACATCCAGCCGATGATTTTGACCAGATCTAATAAATATGAACCATTTGAACCCACTGCCAGGCAAAAGAAGTTTATCCGGAATGTGCTGGCGGTGGACAAGGCCGGTCTATTCAAGCATGCCATTTCGTTGAACGTGGAGCCCCGGCGTCATGGGAAATCAACCGTTTTCAGTTTGATTGTGCTTTGGCTGTTCACCAGCCGGCAAAATTACACGGTGCAATTGCTCGGAAGTACTGAAGACCACTGCCGGCGGACACAGTTTGCGGCGCTGAAGCGGATCATCAATAACACTGACCGGCTTTCCGTGCTGATCCCCGAAAACCATCAGCAGATGTATACCATTTCGTTTCCGGAATTGCAGAATCAAATCCAGTTTTCCGCGTCGAATACTGCAAGCGCGTTTGGTGACAAGATCAATCTGCTTTGGGTATCGGATCTCCATTCGTTTGTCGAACTCGGGCCGTTTAATGCGCTGCAAGCTGCATTGCTGGATTCGGAAGATTCATTGATTTTTATCGATTCAAACACCGACAGCACAGGCGGGCCGGTCGATTCGCTTGAGCAGGCGGCGGTGACCGATAAACAGATGCTTTGCCAGTCCACCAGTTACCGGGATTTTGACCATTTTGCGAAGGAGGCCCCGGCGTGGATTGACAGGGGTAAGGCGGCGCGGCTGGAAAAAACAACATTGCCGGCCGATTTTAAGCGGGACGTGCTCGGGCAGCGGTCAGACGCGAAGAACGGGCTGTTTTCGGCTGAAATTATTTCCCTCTGCCGGGATTCTTACCGGGTGCCCGTGGCGGATGTTGAGGCGCTGGCCCAGGGCCGGGCTTATAAGATCGGGGCGGGACTGGATCGGGCGAAAAGTTTGATTGCCGGGCCTCGGGGCGACTTTACGGTCTTCTCGACGGTCATGAAATGCGCCACCCAGGGCGGAGAGCCGGAATATTTTGTCTTGAATCAGGTCCGGTTTTTGATCAATTCCGCAAAGGCCATTAAGTCGGTGATCCTGGAAGACCATAAGCGATACGGGTTGGACAATGTCATTTTTGAGAATTTTGAGACGTCGGATATTCATTCATGGGCGCTTGAAAATCGGATTCCGTGCGAGCTGATTTCACCGCACTCCACCACTCAGGAGGCCAGTTTTCCGGAAATGTTCAGGGTCATGAAAGAAGGGCGGCTTCATTTCCCTGCCGGGCTGGATGTTTTTGAATCGGAGCTTTCGACCTTCATTTATACACGGCGGCAAAATGGGACTTACGCTTTCGGCCATTCAGGGGCAAAATTTCATGATGATACCGTTTATTCGGTAAACTGGGCGCTTTTTTCACTGCGGAAAGAGGTTCTGAATCTTTTTGAGATCGATATCATCCAATGCGACTGCCGGGGCGGGAATCGGCATATGTGCTTTATGATGGGCGGGGGCCTGGAACTGTATTGCAAGGGCCGGTGTGCGGCTTATGGCCAGGTGGAAGAAATGTGGCGGCAATATCGGCTTTTCAATGAGGATTCGGAAATAAAGATTCCGGATTTCTTTCATTCCCTGGTGAAGGTGACGGGGGCCGTGGTGTATCAGTCGGCTTGATTTTTTGGGGATTTGATCGGCATGGTTGTAATTGTTGGATATGTGACGCGGTAAAGTCTTGACAGATAAACTTATTGTAACATATGCTTTTCATGGTTATATTTTTAATAAAAAGGGGGTTGTATGCCTAAAAAAACCATAGAAGTGAAAGAAGTTGAAGTAAAATTAAAACCTTCCTATGGCATTGAACCAACGCGAATATATGCCAACTTTGCCGAAATTTCTCAAAGCCCGTATGACTTTACAATAAAGTTTTGCGACGCAACCCCAATCCGTGATTTTAAAAAACTGAAAGAAGCCGATGGCGTTCACGATATTCCTGTGGTGGCAGAAATCGCTGTCCCTCATGCCTTTGTCCCAGGGCTGATACGGGCTTTAAAAACCCAATATGAGAATTATCAGGAAGCAATTGGTGAAAATAATGACGGAAAACAGAATAAAAAAACAGGCAAGAAATAACTTTTTAAAGCACCTGACACAGGAAGAAAAAGACCAGTTTTTGAACGACCTGGTATCGGCTACCAAGAGCGGTGACCAATTGGCCGCTTTAGACTGTCTGGAATCGTGGCGGGAAATTGCAGATCTAAACCGGATACCTGGATTAAAAAACAAGGTGTGGGATCGGTTTAACGCATTAAAAGAGTCCGGCAAGGTTTGCTAAGTGGATAATTGGATTATAGATGAAGCGTCTGCATCGGTTGCGGAATCGGATATTGCAAAAAACCAGCACGCTATGAAAAAATGGGAGAAATTCAAGACGGTTGTTGTGCAAGACCCATTTTATCATCCAAAGCCGAAAAGAATCGAAAAATTAAAAACCTCATCATATCCGGATGGGACATACCGGTATAAAGACGAACCGCTCCGCGTGGTTTATTACCCGGAAAGAACAACAAAGACGGTTTACCCCTTAGCGGCCGGCACATCAACAAACATAGACTATAAAAAGCGGTCAAAAAAATAATCCATTAACCGCATAAAAAACACGAACCCGCCCTGACCCCAGGCGCGGGTTTTTTTATGTTCAAATCCCTTACTTTATGATAGTTGTATCTTATAAAACGCCGTCTACCGATTTTAAACAGTCAGGCAAAAGATTGTTTTCTGTCAGGTTACGGCGCTTTTGCTTTTTCAGTCGGCGCGATAAATTGCGGTTTTCCGATAAAAAAAAGGGCAATGTTGGGATCACGGGCTGAACCAACATTGCCTTTGTTGCATCCTGCGATAGCGAGTCGCCAAGATGCCATAAAATAAAAGTTTTTTTCAGATGGGTCAAGCATTATTTTTTTCTTTGTTTTGATCATCATGCTTTAATTTTTATTATATATTTCAATAGGTTAAAATTATAATTCCTCTTTAATCCCATAAATCTTGACTACAGTTCAATAAATACAAGAAATAATTCAATATTTTTTCATTATTTTTGTTGCAAAAAGCCAAAA
Source organism: Desulfosalsimonadaceae bacterium (assembly GCA_049297455.1). GTDB lineage: Bacteria > Desulfobacterota > Desulfobacteria > Desulfobacterales > Desulfosalsimonadaceae > SURF-3. The sequence goes on from JBAQUK010000323.1 coordinate 24,201, forward strand.
ATCCGCTTAATAACATAGATTATTATCAATGGAGGCAATAGATAATTTCTATGTTATTTCAATCAGTGGTCCCCGGATTATTCAAGCAGCTCAACATGGAGCTCGACCAGGCTGCAAACACTACCCGCAAAACCAATACCGCCAAGCGCTTAGACTTCTATCACGACAACCAGCTTGATTATATCTCTGACCATATCGCCACCATCTTTTCGAACCCCGATGCGATAACCCCCTGCTTCGTCAATGTCGTTAAAAAGGTGATCAATACCCTTGCCGCGGTCTATGCCAGGGATGCAGTGCGGGAGTTGAAGGGCACGGAAAAGGACGTGGAAATCTTTCAGGCCATTTGTCAATCCAGCGGTTTAAGCGTCAAAATGAAAGCGGCTTCCCGGTATGTCAAACTTTGCAAGACTGTCCTTATCCGTCCGGTATGGCGCAAAGGTGCCATCGATCTTGATATTCTGACCGGTGACGTGCTGGACGTGGCCACCGGTGACACCCCGGAAGATTTGCAGTCTGTCATGATTACCCATTACCCGGAATCCGGAAAACAGGATGAAATCGAATATTCGTTTTGGACTGATACCGAATTCAAGCGCCTGGACTATCGCGGGAACGTGATCCAGGAAAAAGTCAATCCCTATGGTGTCCTGCAATTCCTGCCACTTTTCGACCGGTGCCCGACCTCCGACTTTTGGCTTTCCGGCGGCGATGACCTTATAAATATTCAGGAAGCCATCAACGAAAAATTGACGGACCTTCTCTATATTATCCGGATGCAGGGATTCGGCGTCGGCTGGATTAAAAAATCAAAGCAATCCGGCGCGTCAATCGGGGTAAACCCTGGAACATTGATTGAACTGCCTGAAGACGGTGCCATCGGTTTTGAATCCCAAAAAGCGCCGATTAAAGAAATCCTCAGCGCCATCGATTTTTTGATTGCCCAGGTTGCCGTCTTGAATGGCCTTTCCGCTTCCAGCCTCAGCACAAAAACCGTCAGGGAATCCGGCCTTGCAAAGGTTGCCGGGCAGCGGGAACTTGAAGAACTCAGGCGGGATGACATCATTCTATGGCGGCGCTTTGAACAGCAGCTTTTTGAACTGATCCGCGTTGTCTGGAATGGACATAACCCGGCAAAAAAAATCAGTGATGCGGCTGTTTTAAACGTTGATTTTTATGATCCGAAACCGGAAATCAGCCCGAAAGACCAGGCCGAAACATGGGATTCTTTAATCAAATTGGGCGTTCTTTCCCCGGTGGATGTTGCCATGGAGCGAAACCCGGAACTTCGAACCCGTGATGAGGCTATAGAATCGCTTCAAAAAATTAAAGCGGAAAACGTTTTGTTTTGCATACAAAATGAAAACGGCACCGAAAACAACAATTCGCCTGCCCAGGCGTAAAATGGAGAGGAAATAAAGAAAATGGCATTGCAATATTCAATCGATTCCCTTGAGGGGTTGGACGCTGGCATTCAACAATTTTATGTTGAGAAAGACGGAAAATTTATCCTGGACGTGACCGGACACGAAAAACCCGCAGATGACAAGGATAAAATACCATTAAGCCGTCTGAATCAGGAAATCGAAAAACGCAAACTTTCGGAAAGCCAACTGAAAGAATTTGCGGATTCATTTGTTGAATCGGTCCCGGAAGAAATGCGGGATTTGATTCCGGACCTCCCCCCCGGACAAAAAATAAAATGGATCCAAAATGCAACCCAAAAAGGGCTTTTCAATCAGCAGGCCCCGGATGGGATTGATACAAAACGGCCGGCCGGGAAAACGCCTGCCGACT
>JBAQUK010000324.1:0-3714 GCA_049297455.1 Desulfosalsimonadaceae bacterium
ACGTAATATATTTATACGAACACGATAAAAATGAAGAAAAGTTGTAAGTGTTTTCAAATGCTTAGTTACAATAACGTTGTGTTTTTTGGCTTAAAGTGTGCGCTTTATCCGACTTTTAGGATATTAAAGGATATAAAAACCCCAACTAGGAGGGAGTGCAAATGAAAAAGATTTTTATGGGATTTTTAATGGTATTTTTTCTGGTGGGATGTGGATCAGGGGGTGGCGGGTCAGGCAACACGGCACCCACAGTGAGTTCCACAGTCCCGGCCAATGAGGCTGACGGTGTGGCCGTCAACACGAAAATAGCGGCCACCTTCAGTGAAGAGATTGACCCACTAACGATTACCACGACAACATTTTTGGTGACCGGGCCTGACACAATGCCGGTTTCAGGCACAGTGACCGGTTCCGGCGTAACGGCGACTTTCATGCCTGCGGGCGATCTTGCATACAACACCATGTATAGCGCCACGATTACCAATGGGGCCGAAGACCGGGCAGGCAACTCACTCAAGAATAGCCATCAATGGAGCTTCAGAACCGGGGATGCCCCGGACACCATCGCACCCGCGGTCACTTCCACGGGGGCTCCGAATGGCGGCACGGGGCTCCCTGTCAACAGAGCCAGCACCGCGATTTTCAATGAGGCGATGAACCCATTAACCATCTCCACAGCAACATTTACAGTGATCGGTCCGGGTACGACTCCTGTTGCAGGCACGGTGAATTATGCGGGCGTGACTGCGACATTTACACCCATAAATGATTTCATGGCCAATACCCTCTATATTTCAACAATCGCAGTCGGAGCAGAAGACCTGGCAGGCAATCCAATGGAAAGTGACTATGTATGGAGCTGGACAACAGGAGATGCCCCGGATACCACTTCACCCAGGGTGAATTCCACAGTCCCTGCCAATGCTGCTGTGGTTGCGGCTATCAACACGAAAATAGGCGCCAGTTTCAGTGAAGCGATGGCCCCATTAACGATTACTGCGACAACATTTACGGTGACCGGGCCGGATGCTACAAAAGTTTCAGGCACAGTGACCTATGTCGGCTTAACTGCGACATTTACACCAGCAGGCCCTCTCGCATACGACACCACCTATACGGCCACGATCACCAGCGAGGCCGAAGACCTGGCAGGCATTGCGATGACAAGCAACTATTTATGGCGTTTTACAACGGGTAACGCCCCGGACACCACTCCACCGACGGTGAGTTTCACAGGCGCTCCCGATGGCGCCGCCGATGTACCCATCAACAGAGCCAGCACCGCTATTTTCAGTGAGGAAATGGATCCTTTAACAATCACTACGGCAACATTTAAGGTTACCGGGCCGGACGCAACAAAAGTTTCAGGCACAGTGACCTATGTCGGCTTAACTGCGATCTTTACTCCATCAGACAATTTCGCATACGACACCATGTATACTTCCACGATCACCACCAGGGCCGAAGATCTGGCAGGTAATCCAATGGAAAGCCCCTATGTATGGAGCTGGACAACAGGGGATGCCCCTGACGACATCCCACCCAAGGTGCGTTCCACAGATCCGGTTGACGGTGACACAAATGCAGCGATCAACAATAAAATAGTTGCCACCTTCAGTGAGGAGATGGACCCGACAACCATCAGCACCGCCACCTTCTTGATGACCGGTCCGGGTACGGCGCCTGTTTCAGGAACAGTGACTTATGTGGGTGTAACTGCGACTTTTACACCATTAAGCAATCTTGAATACAACACCACGTATACTGCCATGATATACAACGGGGCCAAAGACATGGCATGCAATCCGCTGGCAAGCGACTTTGCACTGGCAACCGACTATGTATGGAGCTTTACAACCGGTTTTTCCCCGGATGACACCCCGGGTGAGCTCGACTGATCCGGTTATCGGTACCACAGGTGTGATGATTAACAAGAAAATAAGCGAGACCTTGTAGAGGCAAAGTCAAGGTGAAGACGTCTGGCCTCAGACGGGGTTTTTAAACAGGCTCACAGGCAGAACATATAAAAAAGCAACCTGATAAGGATTTGTCACCGGGAAAATCCGGGAAATCATAAAAATGCCCATGTATGAAGACATTCTGATGAAAACAGCAGTATCAGTGGTACCGAACTGGTATGAGAGTGAGTACGCAAAAAACACATACGAGCTCTCGTTGAACAGTACCGCATTCCGGTTCTGCTGCCACAACCCGCTCACTCCCAAGCTTCATGTTCTTCAAATATATATCCAGAGCAAACTCGGCGGCTGGCACTCGCAGATGCCAGCTATCCCGACGCCAAGATCGCTCCAGCAAGTCGAAGAAGATATCGCCGTTCACTGGCTGGAGATATTCGATCCCACTGTAAACTGGAACAAGTTCATCGCCTATATCGAGTATGTCAGGTTCAGAACGTACGAAAACAACCGGGTGATGACCAACCTTGTGATCGGTGATGGGCAAGGCAAGCTATCGTTGTCGGATGGGGCTATTCAGAAGATAGTCGATCCTCTTTCTACAAGCATGCAGGTATATTTTCGGGTGGATAAAGATCTGAGATTTTTGAACTATCAGGAAATATTATTGGAGGAAGTGTGCGAGTCGTCAGAGTACAGGTTCATCCCGGAATTTCTTGAGCCGTTCGCTTCCATTCTGCGGAAAGGAGAGTTCTCAGTGCATCTGCACCGGCACGGAGATATCTTCATCATGAACTCTCGCGGATTGCTGGCCGCCAACAGGAAGGGGCGCTGGCGCGTTTACGATGCGCATACATTCAAAAACAGCGTGTGCAACATCATCGGCAACATCCCCGTGGGAAGCAATCTGTTCGAGCTGATGTTCAACCTCAGCTACAGGCGGCATGGCGCGCTGCTGGTCTATGATCCGGAACACGAGGTTATAGGGCATGTGGTGAATCCGGAGTCGATTATTGGGGGCGCGTCGCCTTCACCCGACGCGGCCCGCGCAATGATCGGCCCGACTATCCGCGACATACGGCTGGGAAGGACCGATCGTCTGGTAAGCAAGAAGAATCTTTTTCTTGAGATTGCCGGCCTGGATGGCGCGGTGATATTCGACGGCGAGGAGTTGATCGCCGTCGGCGCAATGATAAGGCAACATCCGAATCTGGGCATATATCTCGGCGCACGTACCATCGCTGCGCAATCCGCACACCGGTATGGCGGGATTCCTATCAGGGTCAGCTCGGATGGTTCCTGCGCATCTGAGCGGATTCATTTCTTTATTGGCTAAATGGGGGCAGGCAATAAAAGGAAATCCGTCAATGAAATTGGGCTTGTGCAGGGCTTTTTTTACGATTATTCTATTTGCCGTGCTGCTTGTGGCAGGTTGCAGATCGACTTTATTTTGTGATCGACAAGTTCCTCAGTCCAATGTCACGCTGTCGCCACCTGCTCACATCTGGGCGGTTCGGATGGAGAAACCCGGCCTGCCGAATCTCCATCGCGTCTCGGACGACCTTTACCGAGGCGCGCAACCGACAACGGAGGGGTTCCGCCAGCTCAAGGCGATGGGCGTGAAGACGATTATCAACCTCCGCTTCTTTTACGATGACCGGAAGAAATTTGTCGGCACGGACCTTGGCTATGAGGAGATTCCGATGTATGCCTGGCACGCAGAGGATGAGGACGTCGTCCGCTTTCTGCAGCTTGTTGCAGACAGAAGCCGTGCGCCGTTCTTCATACACTGTCAGTA